>NZ_JAMYVB010000022.1:0-99356 GCF_040323635.1 Mesorhizobium sp. M0037
TGCCCTTGCCGTCTCTCTCCACGCCCAAAGCCTATAACGCAACGGGCCCCTTGAGGGGGAGATGTCCGGCAGGACAGAGGGGGGTGCTGTCCCGCCGACGACCAAGATTTGCACCTGACTTGGCCCATGGCCCGGCCGGCCCTTTTCCTGCAAAGTGTCCGAAACCACAGCGAGGCTCCATGCGCACGCTCATCTCCACCGGTTCGCCCTTCGAAAAAACCGCCGGCTATTCGCGCGCGGTGGTGCAGGGCGACTGGTGCTTCGTCTCGGGAACTACCGGCTATGACTATGCGACGATGGCCATGCCGGAAACGGTGGAGGCGCAGACGCGCAATTGCCTGGCGACCATCGCCGAGGCGCTGAGGGATGGCGGCTTCGACATGGCCGATGTGGTGCGGGCGCATTACTACATCACCGACCAGGCCATCGCGGACGTCGTCTTCCCCATCCTCGGCGAGGCTTTCGGCGAGATCAGGCCGGCGGCGACGATGATCGTGTGCCAGCTCAACAAGCCGGAAATGAAGATCGAGATCGAAGTCACGGCGCTGCGGCGCACGGCTTGAGGAGGCCAAAGCCATGACGGTCCGGCGCATCGTAGCCAATATCGGGACGCAGGACGCGGCGGCGGCGAAACGCTTCTATCAGGACGTGCTTGGCCTCGATGTGCTGATGGATCAGGGCTGGATCGTCACCTACGGGTCCGACGAACGGATGCAGGTGCAGATCAGCTTCATGGCCCAGGGCGGCTCCGGCACGCCGGTGCCGGACCTCTCCATCGAGGTCGACGATGTCGATGCGGCGCTGCAAGGCATGAAGGCCGCCGGCTTTGCCGTCGAATACGGTCCGGCCGACGAGCCGTGGGGCGTACGGCGGTTTCATCTGCGCGATCCGTTCGGCCGGTTGGTGAATATTTTGTCGCATAAGTGATTTGTTCCTCTCCCCCTCCTCTGTCGAGGGCGAGGAACCCAGGTTCTGAGAGGCGGGCGCCGTCGTAGCGTTCTTCATCCCCTTGCGCCGCAAGCTCTTGGCGTTTAGCAAGGCCGCGGTTTCTCCAAACAGTGTTGGGACGGTTCTCCATGGCTTCGAAAAATCTTCTCCTGCTCGCCGGCGACGGCATCGGCCCCGAGGCGATGGCCGAGGTGAAGAAGCTGATCGCAGCCATGAACGTCAAGCTCGGCAGTGATTTCGTCACCGATGAGGGTCTGGTCGGCGGCTGCGCCTACGATGCGCATGGCGCGGCGATTTCGGATGCCGACATGGCAAAGGCGATGGCTGCGGACGCCGTGCTGTTCGGCGCCGTCGGCGGGCCGAAATGGGACAAGGTGCCTTACGAGGTGCGTCCCGAGGCCGGGTTGCTACGGCTGCGCAAGGATATGGAGCTGTTCGCCAATCTCCGGCCCGCCATCTGCTATCCGGCGCTGGCCGCGTCGTCCTCGCTGAAGCAGGAAGTCGTCGAGGGCCTCGACATATTGATCGTGCGCGAGCTTACCGGCGGCGTCTATTTCGGCGAGCCGAAGCAGATCATCGATCTCGGCAACGGCCAGAAGCGCGGCATCGACACGCAGGTCTACGACACGTTCGAGATCGAGCGCATTTCCGGCGTCGCCTTCGAGCTGGCGCGCACGCGCAAGAACCACGTGACATCGATGGAAAAGCGCAACGTCATGAAATCCGGGGTGCTGTGGAACGAGGTTGTCACCCAGACCCAGAAGACTCGCTATGCCGACGTCAAGCTCGACCACATGCTGGCCGATGCCGGCGGCATGCAGCTGGTGCGCTGGCCAAAGCAGTTCGACGTCATCGTCACCGACAATCTGTTCGGCGACATGCTGTCCGACATCGCCGCCATGCTGACCGGATCGATCGGCATGCTGCCGTCGGCCTCGCTCGGCGCGCCCGATGTGAAGACCAAGAAGCGCAAGGCGCTGTACGAGCCGGTGCATGGCTCGGCGCCCGACATTGCGGGACAGGGCATCGCCAACCCGATCGCCATGATCGCGTCGTTTGCCATGTGCATGCGATATTCGTTCGGGATGGTCGATGAGGCCGACAAGCTCGAAGGCGCCATAGCCGCCGTGCTCGACGACGGGCTCCGGACGAAGGATATTTTGTCCGACGGCATGACCGAAGTCGGCACTGTCGAGATGGGTGACGCCATCATCGCCAAATTCCTGGCTTAGCGGCCAAACTCAGCGGATCTCGCCGGCTAGCCGTCTCAGCAGGCCGACGAGTTGCGCCTCGTCCACGGTTGAAAAAAAAGCAGCGTCGGCGGCTTCGACGGCGACGATAGCGCGCTGGACTGCGGCCGTCCCCGTCGTGGAGACGCGGATCACCTTGGCGCGGGAATCCCGCGGGTTGGTGTCCCGCACAATCAGTCCCTTTGCCTCGAGCCGGGCGACGACGTCCGATGTCATCTTCACCTCGGTGCCGGCCTGGGCGGCGAGCTGCACCTGGTTGGGCGGCTCGCCATAGCGGCCGAGCCACATCGCCGAAGCCAGCAGCACGAACTGGACATGGGTAAGGTCAAGCGGGGCCAGCGCCGCCGTCATGACGCGCTGCCAGCGCATGGTGGTTCGCCAGAGCAGCAAGCCGGGGCTCTCGGATGGTCCGCTGAAGCGCGTGTTCAGATCCCCCCGATCAGCCACCGTTCGCCAACACCCTTGCCTGCTCGAACAGTTTGGCCATCGAAGTGTCGAAATCGCCGCTGATCTGCGGCCCGAGCTCTGGTCCGACCTCGGCGACCGATGGGCCGGAAATTTCGAGGCGATGAGTCACTTGAGTGCCACCCTCGACCGGCGTCAGCGTATGCCTGAACAGCAGTTTCGTGTCGCCGAACGAGGTCTCGTCGGCATAGGTTACAGCGTCGACGAGGTCGACGATCGTCGATTCGAAGGTGTCCTGCCCGACGGGCGTTACAGAGACGCGGGTGCCCTTGGCGAACGGGCCGTGCAGCACGAAGGTATCGGACCCTTCGTAGGTGAGGCGGCCTTCGTGCAGCGCCTTGAGCGCGTTCCAGATGGCCTGCGCCGAAAGGGGGGAAATTGCGGTGTACTCGTTGGTCCACATTTGTCTTGGCCCCATCATCCGTTTTCGATCGTCGATTTGATGATTGCACAGATTATCTGTGCACAGACTAAATGGCAAGAGAAATATTTCGTTCGTTCGGTCAAAACAGCAGCTGCCTTCCCGGCTGCGACCTAAGCCATTGTTATAGCACGGCTGTCCGCAAACAGCCGGCTGCTCATTTCTTGGTGCGGGTCTAGGCTCCGCCTCCTCTAGGCACCGGCCCCCACTGGTTTTCGTGGGCCTGGGTCGGGATCAATCCGAGTATCAGCGCGAGGATCAGCGTAGCCGGAGCGAACATGAAGGTGATTGCGAAGTAAGGTATTGCCAGCCAGCCGGTCAGGCCGATGTCGTGCAAGCGGCGCACGACGAGCCCGACCCAGGGCAGGAACGTCGCCAGCCAAAACAGCCCCCAGACGCCGATCATCACAATCGGCCAGTTGCCGGCATCGAAATTGCCGACGGCCTGGTCGGCGAGGGCGCCGGCAATTCCGACCAGGATGAAGCTGACGGTCCAGAACAGGCAGTAGCCCCAAAATTCCTTGCGGCGGGCGCGTTCGGCGAAGTTGATGTAGTTGCGCGTCACGCCTCGCCAGAAATAACCCGGCAGTCCGCTATCGCGAACCGCGCCGTCTTCCGCCAGGCGGCCGAAATGCTGTGGCGCGGCTGAAGCGGCAGCCGCCTTGGGCGGCGCGGCGCTTGCCGCTGGCGCAGCGGTGGCGGGACTGGCGGGCTGGGCGCGGATTGAAAAAACGTCGCGCGCCTGACCGCTTGCCGGCAGAAACTCGACCACTGCGCCGTTCGCGATCACGGTATCACGGCGCAGATCCTCGCGCGCGAAGGTGTAGCGGTTGCCGTCCGCCCCGGTGATGAAGCCGAAACCCTGGGCCTCGTCATAGTGAAGAACTTCGCCGCGCATTTAGCCTCGCCCCCGTGCAGGCACAGACTGTTCAAAGTTGCGGCGGACTGCAAGGGGGTGGACGAAATGGAGGGCAAACGGTTCAGGCATGAGTTGCTTTATTTTCCGGTGCGTTGGCGCTGCCCCTCACCTGCCTGCCGGCATCCTCTCCCGTATAGTGACGGGGAGAGGGGTCGCTGTTATCGACGATTCCGCCAATCACCAACGCTGCAAGAAGAGCGCCAAGGCTGCGGTCCGCCCTTTCTCCCGTCACTATACGGGGAGAAATGCCCGGCAGGGCAATGAGGGGCAGCGCCTGCATTTGTAATTGGCCGATAAGAGCCTCAAACCGGCCGCTTCTTCGGCTTCTTGTTCTTCGGCGGTCCCGCCTTGTCGAATTTCGGTTTCCCGGCCCAAGGCTTTGCATCGCCGGCGGGCCGTTCCCGCTTCTCGAATTTCGGCTTGTGTGCGCTTTGCGGCGCCTCGAACGGTCGCTTGCCGCGATGCGGTTTCTTGTCCGGCTTCGGCGCCTGGTAGCCGGCCCGCGACAGGTCGGGCGTGCCGTCCAGGCGCTTCACCACGATGTTGCCCTGCAGCTTCTTGTCGGGGCCGATGGCGGCGAGGAAGCGATCGGCCCAGTCGGCCGCGATCTGCACGTAGGTCTCATCCTGCTGCATCTTGATGGAGCCGATCTCGCGCTTGGAGATGTTGCCGGTGCGGCACAGCATCGGGATCAGCCAGCGCGGCTCGGCATTCTGCTTGCGCCCGATCGACAGCGAGAACCAGACACTGTCGCCGAAATCGTCGCGCCGGCCTGGCGCTTCATCGCGGCGCTCGAATTTTTCGCCCGCCGGTTTGTCACGCGAAGGCGTGAACGGTGCGACATCCGTAAGCTCCTCGGGCGCCGAGCGGCTGGCGCGGCATTGGCGCACGAAGGCGGCCGCAATCTGTTCGGCGCCATGCCTGGCCAGAAGCGCGTCGATGAAGCCGCGCTCGTCCTCGGCCACCGGCTCGTCGAAGGCTGGATCGGCAAGGATGCGCTCGTCGTCGCGCTTGATCACGTCGTCGGCCGAGGGCGGGCTCGCCCATGTCGCCTTCAGCCCTGCATTCTGCAGCAGGCGCTCGGTGCGCTTGCGGGCGCCGTTGGGTACGATCAGCGCGCTGACGCCCTTGCGTCCCGCCCGGCCGGTGCGGCCGCTGCGGTGCAGCAGCGTTTCGGGATTGGTCGGCAGGTCGGCGTGGATGACCAGTTCGAGATTGGGCAGGTCGATGCCGCGCGCGGCGACATCGGTGGCGATGCAGACCTTGGCGCGGCCGTCGCGCATTGCCTGCAGAGCGTGGGTGCGCTCGTTCTGGCTGAGTTCGCCCGACAGCGCCACGACCGAAAAATTGCGGTTGTTGAAGCGTGCCGTGAGATGATTGACGGCGGCGCGGGTGTTGCAGAACACCAGCGCGTTCTTAGCTTCGTAGAAACGCAGCACATTGATGATGGCGTTCTCGCGGTCTGGGTAGGCGACATTCAGCGCCCTGTATTCGATGTCGAGATGCTGCTTTTCCTCGCCGCCGGCCGAGATGCGCACGGCGTCGCGCTGATAGCCCTGCGCCAGCGTGGCGATCGAGCGCGGCACGGTGGCCGAAAACATCAGCGTGCGGCGCTGAGCCGGTGCGGCATCGAGGATGAATTCGAGGTCCTCGCGAAAGCCGAGGTCGAGCATCTCGTCGGCCTCGTCCAGCACCACGGCTTTCAGCGCCGACATGTCGAGGGAGTTGCGGGTGATGTGGTCGCGCAGGCGGCCGGGCGTGCCGACGACGATGTGGGCGCCGCGCTCCAGCACGCGCCGTTCGGAGCGCATGTCCATGCCGCCGACGCAGGACGCGACGGTGGCGCCGGTCGGCGCGTAGAGCCATTGCAATTCGCGCATCACCTGCAAAGCGAGCTCGCGCGTCGGCGCCACGGCCAGCGCCAGCGGTGCGCCAGCCTGGTCAAAACGTTCGGCGCTTCCAAGAAGGGTCGGCGCCAAAGCGAGGCCGAAGGCGACGGTCTTGCCTGAGCCGGTCTGCGCCGACACCAGAGCGTCGGACTCGCCGAGCTCCAGCACGGCCTTCTGCACTGGCGTCAGCTCGGTATAGCCGCGTTTTTCCAGCGCTTCTGCCAGCGCAGGAACAATAGCTTCGAAATTGGACATCTCACTCTTTCGGAATTCAGGGTCTGGGCTCATCATGGAGCACATGCCGGGGCTGACGCACGCCAGCCAAACACTATTTGGGCGTTCGTACTTCTTGCGGCCGCTATTGTACAGGGCAGGCGTGTGCCTGGCCGCAATTGACTCCTGACGCAAACCGCGTAAAAGCCGGCATCGAACGGGATCATTTTCGATGCGCGGCCTTCTGATGGCTCTTCTTGCATTCGACTTCCCCGGCCACAATCATGGGGCCGGGCGCGTTGGCGCGTCTTACCGTTCCAGCAAAACTATGGCCAAAACCACCACCAAAACGGTGTGATTCCCTTGGCCTAACCACCCTCTCCCGGGTCCGGCCCGGGGGACGAAACCCGCATTGGCCGGCGGGTTTTCTCCAAAAACCAAGCGGAGAGGGACAGGAGATTTCTGATGAGTTTCAAGGTTGCGGTAGTCGGCGCCACGGGCAATGTGGGTCGCGAAATGCTCAACATACTGGAAGAGCGCGGCTTTCCGGTAAGCGAAGTCGTGGCGCTGGCCTCGCGGCGCAGCCAGGGCACCGAAGTGTCGTTCGGCGACCGTTCGCTGAAGGTCAAGACGCTCGACCAGTATGATTTTTCCGACACCGACATCTGCATCATGTCGGCCGGCGGCAACGTCTCGAAGGAGTGGTCGCCGAAGATCGGCAAGCAGGGCTGCGTCGTCATCGATAACTCGTCGGCCTTCCGCTACGACCAGGACGTGCCGCTGATCGTGCCGGAAGTGAACCCGGATGCGATCTCGCTGTTCACCCGCAAGAACATCATCGCCAATCCGAACTGCTCGACGGCGCAGCTGGTCGTGGCGCTGAAGCCGCTGCACGATGTCGCCACCATCAAGCGCGTCGTCGTCGCCACCTATCAATCGGTATCCGGCGCCGGCAAGGAGGGCATGGACGAACTCTTTACACAGACCCGCGCGGTGTTCGTCGCCGATGGCGTCGAGGTCAAGAAGTTCACCAAGCGCATCGCCTTCAACGTCATTCCGCATATCGACGTCTTCCTCGACGACGGCTCGACCAAGGAAGAGTGGAAGATGGTCGCCGAGACCAAGAAGATGCTCGACCCCAAGATCAAGCTGACGGCGACCTGTGTGCGCGTGCCGGTGTTCATCGGCCATTCCGAAGCCGTCAACATCGAGTTCGAAAAGCCGATCACCGCCGACGAGGCGCGCGACATCCTGCGCGAAGCGCCGGGCTGCCAAGTCTTGGACAAGCGCGAGGATGGCGGCTACATCACGCCGCTGGAATCGGCCGGCGAGGACGCCACCTTCATCTCGCGCATCCGCGACGATTCGACCATCGACAACGGCCTGTCGATGTGGATTGTCTCCGACAATCTGCGCAAGGGCGCGGCGCTGAACGCGGTGCAGATCGCCGAGCTGCTGGTCGAGCGCGGCCTGATCCAGCCGAAGAAGAAGGCGGCATAGTTTATTCGCTCAAGGGCCGTATCGCCGCTGCCGCGGCGGGCCCTCCGCGGGGGCGCCGGAAAGCCGGCGGCCCGCAGTCGCGGGCTCGCCTTCGGCCGAAGCCTTCCTTCTCCCCGTTCACGGGGAGAAGGTCCCGGCAGGGGGATGAGGGCAGCGCTGACCTTTGTTGAGAAACGCCTTTGAACGATCCCACCAAAATCGTGCTGCGCCCCGCCACGGCTTTGGATGCCGCGACCATCGCCATTGTCATGCGGGCCGCACTTGGCTCGTTCTCCTGGATGCCGGTCATCCACACGCCGGATGAGGATCTTGCCTTCATCCGCGAGATCGTGCTGTCCCGGCAGCAGGTGACGGTCGCCGAGGCCGGCACGGCATTGTCGGCTTCATTGCCCTGAGCGGCGATTGGGTGGAACAGCTCTATCTCGACCCCGCCTGGATGGGGCAAGGCATCGGCAGCCGGCTGCTGGTGCAAGCGACCGCCCCGCTACGGATCGTTAAACTGCATTGCTTCCAGGCCAACACCGGCGCGCGTCGCTTCTACGAGCGCCATGGCTTTCGCCCCGAGGCGTTCGGCGCGGGCACCACCAACGAAGAAGGCCTGCCGGATATTCTCTACGTGCGTCGAGCTTGATATTCAGCCGGCGTTATCCTTGGCCAGTTGGCGCAATAACTCCATCGCTTCCTCGGCCCGCTCAGCGGGCACGAACAGATGGTCATGATAGAAAGCAGAGACCGGATTGACGCCCATGCCGGCGGCGGCCAGCCGGGCGGTGATGGCGGCGAGGAAGCCGACGGCTTCCAGCGAGGAGTGGACGTTCAGGGTGATCATGCGGCAGCGGAACGAAGCGGTCAGCCCGGCCGCCCGTGCCGCGTCCTCGGTCACGATCAGTGTCACACCCTCGCGCTCGCGAAAGACCATCACGGGATCGAGGCCTGCCTGCCGGCTGATTCCAGGTGTGAGCGTAGCGAACACGTAGACGTCCGGCAGCAGTTCCGGCGTCATCGCCGCCAGCAGCTTTTTCAGATCAGTCTCGCCGGCCATTCGCTCGTCTCTCGCCCAGCCCTATCAATAGCCGTGACTGGTGGATGTCGATAGTCCGTCAAGGTGGAGGGACAGCGCCCCCCTCTGCCCTGCCGGGCATCTCCCCCGCAAGCAGGGAGATCGGCGGTTTCGATGCTCCGCTCATTCATGGAACATTGCCGAAGCGGTCGAGCGTGTAATCTCCCCCCTTGCGGGGGAGATGGCCGGCGGGCCAGAGGGGGGTGTGAAGGATCGCCACGCAGCGGCTTTTGCTTGCTGCTACCCAAAAAGAATCCGCACCCTGTAGGATCGCCGCCCCATCGCTCGTCCTTGGTCCGAAGCCAGCAAACGGCTCGAACCGCTTAGGAGGGAACACCGTGAGTATTTCTCAAACCATGCCCGTCTCGTCGGGCGCCCTGTGGACCGGCCGCGTGCTCAGCGGCCTCATCATCCTGTTCATGATCTTCGACGGCGTCATCAAGCTGCCGCCGCTCGATGTCGTCACCCAGACCATGGTGCCGCTCGGCTGGCCGGCCGATGTCAATGTCGCGCGCACGCTCGGCATTATCGGGCTGATCTCGACCGCGCTCTATGCGCTGCCCCGCACCTCGGTGCTCGGCGCCATCCTGCTCACCGGCTATCTCGGCGGCGCCATCGCCACAAATATGCGCGTCGGCAGCCCGTTGTTTTCGCACACGCTGTTTAGCGTCTATCTCGGCATCATCCTGTGGGGCGGTCTCTATCTGCGCGACCCAAGCGTGCGCGCCCTGATCCCGTTCAGCCGTTAAGCGAGGAGAAAAACATGCTCAGCACCATTCTCATCCTCCTGGTCGTCATCATCGCCGCCGTGCTCATCTATGCGGCGACGAGGTCGAATGATTTCGTCACCGCCCGCACCGCCAGCATCAAGGCCGCGCCGGAAGCGATCTTTCCGCTGATCAACAATTTCAAGCAGTGGCCGGAATGGTCACCCTACGAAAAGCTCGACCCGCTGATGAAGCGCACGCTGTCGGGCGCTGATGCCGGCAAGGGCGCCGCCTACGCCTGGGAAGGCAATGCCAAGGCCGGCAAGGGACGCATGGAGATCGTCAATTCCGTGCCATCCTCGCTGGTGTCGCTGAAGCTCGACTTCGAGAAGCCGTTCCGGGCCAGCAACAGCGTCGACTTCACCCTGAAGCCCTCGGGCGACACCACCGCTGTCACCTGGGCAATGCGCGGCAACCGGCCCTTCATTGCCAAGCTGATGGGCCTGTTCATGAGTTTCGATACGCTGATCGGCAAGGATTTCGAGGCTGGCCTCGCCAATCTGAAAAAGGCAGCCGAAAGGTAGAAAAGCCTGGATTTTCAACAAGCTCGGCGGCGGTCGGCACGAATGTGACCGGCGCGGACACCGCGATCTCTCACGTCATCGGGATCAAATCAGCCGTCTGGGAGTTAGAGCCGTGGCGGCGAGGACGGCGATCCGCGTGAGAGAGGAACGATAATGAAAAGAGCGATGATCATTCTGGTACTGGCGACCGCACTGGGTGCGTGCTCGCAAACCGAAAAGGGTGCCGCGGTCGGCGGCCTCGGCGGCGCGGCGGTTGGCGCAGCTGTGGCAAATGATCCGGTTCAGGGCGCCGTCGTCGGCGGCGCCGTCGGCGCCGTGGCCGGCGCGCTGATCGGCCGTGCCAGCGAAAGCGGTCAATGTCGCTACCGCGGCCGGAACGGGCGCACCTATATCGCCAGCTGCCCCGACGGTTATTGAACACAGCCAGGTCCAACATCGGAAACCGGCGGCTATAGATCGCCGGTTTCGCTGTTGCCTAAGGCAGCTGGACCATTGGCTGCGTGCGCTACAGCAATCCCCGGATATGCTCCCAAGCCAGGCGGCCCAGGCGCGTGTCGGCGTCGTCATTGCCGCCATGGGCATGCAGCCTCGAGCGCGGCGTGATTTCGCCCGGCAGCAGAATGCGGTGGCCGGCGTCGGGCACTGAGACGAGGCAGGTGGTCATTGCGGTGTCCTGGCGACGCCGAACGATCGACTGGGCAAAATCCAGCGATGGCCATAGCGCGTCGTCGCCGCCCGCAACCAGAACAATGTCGGCTGAAATAGCTTCGACGGGAATGGCAGCCTTGGCCGCTGCGTCCTTGAAGGTTTGCAAGGCACGCAGGAAGAGCCCCCGGTAGGACACCAGACCATCGACATACTCAGCGTTCCAAGCGGGATTGCTTGGGACAAACGGCAAAGGAATCCCCTCGAGCGTCCACGACGATCGTTCCGGCCAGCTGACGCCGTCGCGGCCCGGCCCGATATTGCCCCAGACCACCGATGTCGGGCTGATCGCAACCACGAGGCCGATGCGTGGATCGTGAGCCGCCGCAAGCAGGGAGGCCTCGGCGCCTTTCGAGGTCCCGACATAGACGATGCGCCGGCATCCCATCTGGACAAGATAGCCGGTCGCCGCGAAAAACGTTTCGAGCGGGATCTCGCAAATGCCGGGCACCTGACCTTCGCCGCCAAACCATTGCAGCGCGAGAGCGGATGCTCCTTCCTTGGCAAAGAGCCGGGCGCGGGTGACGTCGATGCGGCCGCTCGATCCGCTCAGCACGACGACGCCTGTCGTGGCGCCGGCGCATCGCAACAGCGTTCCGGCTACGCCGCCGAAAAGGGCCTCTTCCGTGACGGTCCGCTCAGTCATCTTTCGTTCGAACGCCATATGACATCGCCGCACAATAGCAAAACGGCGGGCAGAGGCCCGCCGTTTTGTCGATGCGATGACGCGATGCTTATTCGGCGGTGGCGGCTTCCGCTTCGGCCGGGGCTGCAGCAGCGGCGGCAACGGCGGCGGCAGCGTCTTCCTGGGCCTTCTTCAGCAGAGAGGCGCGTTCCTGCGCCTTCTTGCCGGGCTCGGCCTTCTTCGGGTTGGAGCGGGCTTCGCGCTTGAGGAGGCCGGCCTCATCGAGGAAGCGCAGCACGCGGTCGGTCGGCTGGGCGCCGTGCGACAGCCAATGCTTGACGCGGTCGGCGTCGACCTTGACGCGCTCGCCGTCCTTGGGCAGCAGCGGGTTCCACGAGCCGATCGACTCGATGAACCGGCCGTCGCGCGGCGAACGGGCGTCGGCGATGACGACGTGGTAGTAAGGGCGCTTCTTCGAGCCCGCACGGGCCAGTCTGATCTTCAAGGGCATTTCATTTCTCCTAAAATTTCTGATCTCAGTGTTGGGTTAATGGCTTTGTCTGGTGCAGGTCGTTGTCCCAAAACCGCTGCGCACTTTTGGGCGACATGCACTTTGTTAGCCGGTTTTGCTTGCGCCGTTGGACGCGGCGATCTGCTCGTGATGGCGGATCACTTCGCGGACGACGAAGTTGAGGAATTTTTCCGCGAAATCGGGGTCGAGATGGGCGTCCTTCGCCAGCTGGCGAAGGCGGGTGATCTGCTCCTGCTCGCGCGCCGGGTCGGCGGGCGGCAGGCCATGCTCGGCCTTGAGCACGCCGACCGCCTTGGTGCAGCGGAAGCGCTCGGCGAGCATATGGATGAGGGCGGCGTCGATGTTGTCGATCGAGGCGCGATAGCCGGCCAGGATGGTGCGTGCGTCGGCCATGTCTTTTTCTTCGTTCATAGCGTCCTCACTTCTTCCTTCCGAGGCCGGGCAGACCACCGCCGCCAAGGCCGGGAAGCTTCATGCCGCCGGGCAGACCGGGCAGGCCACCGCCGCTCGGGGTGGGCAGGCCCTTCATGCCGCCAAGACCGGGCATCTGCTTCTGCAAGGCTTCGAGCTGCTTGGGATCCATCTTGGAGAGGTCGGGCATGCCGCCGCCCATCATGCCCCCGGGGCCGCCCGGCATCATGCCGCCGAGGCCCATCTTGGAGGCAAGGCCGCCCATCATGCCGCGCATCAGGCCGCCGCCTTTGCCCTTGCCGCCCATCGCCTTCATCATGTCGGCCATGCCGCGATGCATTTTCAAGAGCTTGTTGATCTCGGCCGCATCCGTGCCTGAGCCGGCGGCGATGCGCTTCTTGCGCGAATGTTTCAGCATGTCCGGATTGGCGCGCTCGGCCTTGGTCATCGACGAGATGATGGCGAGCTGGCGGCCGAACATCTTGTCGTCGAGGCCGGCGGCGGCCATCTGGTCCTTCATTTTGCCCATGCCGGGCATCATGCCCATGATGCCGCCCATGCCGCCCATTTTCGACATCTGCTGAAGCTGGCCGGCAAGGTCGTTCAGGTCGAACTTGCCCGACTGCATCTTCTTGGCCATCGCCGCCGCCTGCTCGGCGTCGATGTTTTCGGCGGCCTTTTCGACCAGCGAGACGATGTCGCCCATGCCGAGGATGCGGTCGGCGATGCGCTTTGGGTGGAATTCCTCCAGCCCGTCCATCTTTTCGCCGGTGCCGATCAGCTTGATCGGCTTGCCGGTGACGGCGCGCATCGAAAGCGCGGCACCGCCACGGCCGTCGCCGTCCATGCGGGTCAGCACCAGACCGGTGATGCCGACGCGCTCGTCGAAGCTTTTGGCGAGGTTGACGGCGTCCTGGCCGGTCAGCGAATCCGCGACCAGCAGGATTTCGTGCGGGCTCGACACCTTCTTGATGTCGGCCATCTCCACCATCAGCGGCTCGTCAATATGGGTGCGGCCGGCGGTGTCGAGGATGACGACGTCGTGACCGCCGAGCTTGGCTGCCTGGACGGCGCGCCTGGCGATGTCGACCGGGTTCTGGCCCGCAATGACAGGCAGCGTCGCGACTTTGACCTGCTCGCCGAGCTGGCGCAGCTGCTCTTGTGCCGCGGGCCGCCGCGTGTCGAGCGAGGCCATCAGAACCTTCTTGTTCTGGCGCTCGGTCAGGCGCTTGGCGATCTTGGCCGAGGTCGTCGTCTTGCCGGAGCCCTGCAGGCCGACCATCATGATGACGACCGGCGCCGGCGCATTGAGGTCGATGGCGACGCCCTCGGCGCCGAGCATGTCGACCAGCTCGTCATGGACGATCTTGACGACCATCTGCCCGGGCTTGATCGACTTGACGACAGCCGCGCCGACGGCCTTCTCGCGCACCTTGTCGGTGAAGGAACGCACCACTTCCAGCGCAACGTCGGCTTCGAGCAGCGCACGGCGCACCTCGCGCAACGCCGCCGAGACATCAGCCTCCGACAGCGCGCCGCGGCCGGTCAGGCCGTTCAGGATGGAGCCAAGGCGCTCCTGAAGTGATTCAAACATTGGTCAACCCGCCGCGCGAGAGCGCCTCGGATTCATGGTGATCCCTGTCGGGCCGATGGCCCTCCACGCCTCTTGTGCGCTCCTGCAGCGATTCAAACATTCCGTTTCCTTTTTCTCAGGCACCCCGATGGTGCCCGAGAGGTAGTGCGTTCGCGCCGCTCATCCAAGCAAAGCTCAAAACCAAAAAGCACCCGGGGGCGCTCAGCGCTGCCGGGTGTTGGCCTCCGGGATCTGTTTACAGCACCCACCTCAAAAGGTTTTGGCGTCCTGGTCGGCTTGCTCGGAGGGATACTCGTCGCGGATTTCGGGGCTGTAGACAGGAAATCGGCCGAAGAGTCAAGACAAGGCGGCTTGCCGGTCTCTGGGTCGGTCCCTGTTTAGTTCACCCTGCATCCCGAGGGTCGGCCGTAACCTTCAGCGGCGAGCGCGGGTGCAGAAGCAGCAGGATCGTCAGCAAGGTGCAGACGATACCGATGGCGGCGATGATGACGGCATCCATCGTCGTCCAGTCCGGACCTTCCAGCGGCTTGGCGTTGAACAGGGCGAAGGAATTGTAGTTCTCCTGATGCGAGATCAACAGGAAGCCGGTGAGATTGTTGCCGAGATGGGCGCCGAAGGCGGCGCCGAGATTGCCGGTGACATAAACCACCAGCGTCAACAGCAAGGCAAAGGCGGCGATCGAGGCCAGCACGCAGGCGTTGATGGCGGGGGTCGAGCCCGGGCTCCAATGCAAGGAGGTGAACAGCAAAGCGGGCAGTAGCGCCCACACGTAAGGGCTCTCGAAGCACTTGGCCAGGCCGCGCAGCAGGTAGCCGCGAAACAGCATCTCCTCGGACGAGGTTTGCAGCAGGGTAAGCGCCACGATCGGGAGCAGGAACAGCAACCAGGTCGACAGGTTGATCGTGCCGCGGGCGATTTCGGGCTGTAGCCAGTAGAGCAGGATTTCGGAAAGCGCCGATGTGATCAGCACCGCGACCAGGCCCTTGAGGAAGCCCGACAAGGACACGCGGCGGCTGGCACCGAAAAGCGCCGAGAGCGGCTCGCCATGGACGAAACGCATGGCAAGCCAGAGGCCGAGCCAGATGCCGGCAAACGAGGTGAGTGCGGTGAGTATGCCGATGGGCGAGGCCAGAAAGCCCTGAAGCGGCGGACCGCCCGGCAATACATGCCAGAGGATGGCGACATAGGTGCCGCCAAGCACCACAACCAGGGTGATCGCCACCCAGAACAGGACGACGACCGCCGTTCCGATTATCAGCCGCGGCAGGTTCGTCTTTTCGGTGGCCGTGTTGCGATAGCGCTTGAAGGCGGTTGGATCTGATATCACGCGAGTTCCTCTGCCGAACGCATCGGGTCGCATGATCTAGGGGATCGTCGGCTCTCGCGCAATTGCTGCTGCTTCAGCGAGCCCTTGTGCCGCCCTCAGCCTCGGCAGGAGGGCGGCACGAGTTCACTTGTCATTCTTTCCAGGCAAAATCAGCGCACGACGTACATGATGCGCCGTGTCTGCGGGTCGACCAGCGCCTGCTGGCCATTCACATAGACGTAGCGGTAGCGATAGTCGGGGATTTCGCGTAGTTCGACCGTGTCGGGCAAGGTGGCACCGGTCACCACCTCGCCCTCGAGATAGACAGGATCGAGCCGGTGCGTGCTGACATAGGTGCCGACTTCCGCCGGTGGCCTGTCGATGGCGTCGACGGGGCCGTCGTCGGACAGAATCGCACCGGTATAGGTATCGGGATAATCATCCTGCGGCGGTGTAACCACGGTGATGGCGGCGTCGGCGGGGCGGCGTGTCAGAACGACCCGGTTGCCGCCGAAATCGGCCGTGACATAGTCGGAATAGACCCAGCCCTGGCCTCCGGCTTCGGCAATGGTGCACCATTTGCTGTTTTCGATGCAGCCATTGAGCGTCGCCGACTGGCCGGCGGCGAGCACGCCGATCACAGGATATTGCGGGCCGGGGCCGGCGCGCACATTAAGGTCGGTGACGGCCGAGACGGCGGTATCGGCGAGTGCCGCACCCGACATCGCGACAAGCGCCCCGGCGACGGCCGGAAACAATATGCGTCTCATGGTTTCTCTCCCTTTCATGGTCCCTCGCGACACCAAACGAAACCAGAGCGCATGCGTTCCGGCTAAAATACCGACGCCAGCTCACGATTTGTTCCGATTTCTTTCGGCAAACCGGTCAAAAGCTCATGCACGAAGCTGAGTTTCTGCGCCGTCACGTCCGAAATGACGAAGGGATAAAGGTCGGGCAGGCCCATGCAGCGGTTGATCGAGTTGGAGGCTTCCGAGAGTACCAGCCAGCGGGCGAGAATCTTTTCGAACGGCTCGGGCACGGCGTTGGGTTCCGCGGGCGCCGCCTGCAACCGGCCGCCGGTGTCGCCTTGCGGCAGCACATTGGTCTCCATCGTCTCAAGCTGGCCGAGTGGAAAATTCAGCGCGTGCACCATCTCCAGCGTGTCGGTGATGTGGAGATGGTGCGCCCAGGTCTCGGCCCAGTCCTCCCATGGATGCGACGTCGCATAGGCGGAGATGTGGTTCTGCTGCCAGTCGGGCGCAGCGCCATTGGCGTAATAGGCCTTCAGCGCCTGCTCGTAGTCGGGGCGTTCGTCGCCGAACAGCGCCCGGAAGGCTTCGAGCCGTTGCGGCACGTCGCGGATCAGCCGGTCCCAGTAGTAATGGCCAAGCTCATGACGGAAATGACCAAGCAGCGTGCGGTAATTTTCGCCCATCTCGACGCGCCGCCGCTCGCGCTCGGCCGAGTCCGCCTCGGCGACGTTGAGCGTGATCAGGCCGTTGTCGTGGCCGGTAAGGATGCGTTCGCCGCCGGGACCGCCGCCGATCGGATCGGCAATGAAGTCGAAGGCGAGGCCGATTTCATCGCCGTGCTTGTGCTTGGGCGCTACCGGAAGGCCGAAGGCGAGCAGCGAATAGACGGCGCGCTTCTTGGCCGCCTCGACGCGAATCCAGCGGCGGCGGTTGCCGTCGACGGAGAGGTCGGGGATCAGCTGGTTCAGCACGCAGGCGCGGCAGTAGGTATGGCCCGGTTCGGCCATCCAGTTGCAGGCGCATTCATCCGCATTGGTGCAGTGGAAGATGCCGTCGACATCAGACAAGGCAAAGCGCGCATGCTCGGGATCGTAAAGCACGAGACTCCCGCAATTCAGGCACTGCGCATTCTCGAAGTAGAGGCGGTGGCCGCAATGCGGGCAGTCGAACAGTTTCATGTCGATCTCGATGCGTCAGGCGTTGGCGTATGGCGTCAGAGGAGGAATATGGTGCGGAGCGGCGCCTCGCCCAAACGCCCGCCACGGGCCGCCGTTCCATGCCCCCGTCACCTCTTTTTACCCGAGCAGCGAATTCGCCTGCCCGGCGCCGGGCGTTTCGGCCACAATAAGCACTTGATCGTAAGCAAATTCCGCTGCATTGGCCAGGGTAGCGCCGGGGGTACGGTGACAATGGCGCGTTTCGCTGGCAAGTTCGCAACCGGGACGTGATTCAGGCAATCAGGAGAGAAAGCATGGCATTGCTTGCCAAGGGAAAGATTATTGCTGCCGCGGTGGTCGCGGTACTTGCGCTGGCGACGGGCGCGCAGGCGGCGGCCAGCTGCGGCAAGACCGGCGCGGGCTTCGAGGCGTGGAAGCAGGACTTTGCCGCGCAGGCCAGGTCCGAAGGTGTCGGCGGGAAGGGTCTGGCTGCTCTGGCCGGTGCCAGCTACGCGACAAAGACAATCTCCGTCGACCGCGCCATCCACAAGGCGTTCAGCGGTTCGGTGGACGCCTTCATGAAGCGTCGTGGCGGAGCTGCGATCATTTCCAGGGGCCGTGCGCTGAAGAAGTCGAATGCAGCGATGTTCGACAGGATCGAGAGCAATTACGGGGTGTCGCCGGGCGTGTTGCTGGCCATCTGGGGCATGGAAACCGGCTTCGGAGCCTCCCTGGGCAACCAGAACACGGTCTCCGCCATTCTGACGCTTGCCTATGATTGCCGTCGCCCGGGGTTCTTTTACCCGCATGCCATTGCGGCGCTGAAGCTGGTCGATCGCGGCGCGCTGAGCGCCTCGTCGGTTGGGGCTGCGCATGGCGAGATCGGCCATACGCAGTTCCTGCCCGGCAATGTCCTGAAGTACGGCGTCGGCAACGGAAATCTGCGCGACAAGGCGACGGCCTTGGCTTCGACGGCCAACTTCCTCAAGGCTCATGGCTGGCGGGCGGGTGCGAGCGCGAGTGCGAATATGGGCGCCATCGCCGGCTGGAATTCCGCCAGCGTCTACCAGCAGGCCATCGCCCAGATCGCCGACGCAATCGACGGCAACTGATAGAAACCTCTATTCGATGGAGAGCCCGGCCATGTGCCGGGCTCTTTGTTAATGAGAACGTCAGAATCCAATCGCTCGAAACGACTCCTGCACACTGCTC
Source organism: Mesorhizobium sp. M0037 (assembly GCF_040323635.1). Classification (NCBI taxonomy): domain Bacteria; kingdom Pseudomonadati; phylum Pseudomonadota; class Alphaproteobacteria; order Hyphomicrobiales; family Phyllobacteriaceae; genus Mesorhizobium; species Mesorhizobium sp. M0037. The sequence goes on from NZ_JAMYVB010000022.1 coordinate 18,251, forward strand.
TCAATAATGCGCGTAGCCGCTCAACGGGCATTTTTGGGAGATGGGAACCTGGAAGGCGCCATCGACACCGCTGCAGTTGCGGTACTTGGACGTTCGCGGCGCGGTGGCTTTCGCCCTTGACCTGCCCTTAATATCCACTCCTGTCGGTTGGTCCGCGTGCGCGTAGCCGCTTAACGGGCATTTCTGGGACGCGGGAATCTGGAAGGGGCCGTCAAAACCATTGCAGCTACGCAAGTTGGACGCCCGTGTCGTCTTGGCGCGCGTGGCAGCCTTTGGCTTGCCTTTAATGTCCACCGAGGTCGGTTGGTCGGAATGCGCGTAGCCGCTTAACGGGCATTTCTGGGACGCGGGAATCTGGAAGGGGCCGTCAAAACTTTTGCAGGTGCGCAACTGCGGTGCTGCCAGGGCCTGCGATCCGCCAAAGACGATTGCGGCCGAAAGCAAGAGAAAAATACTGGTCTTCATTGTCGAACTTCCTCTGTCCAGCACGTAATTTAGATCGGACCGCTGTCAATCGCCTTTGATGACCTTCCAGATGTCCGTGGACTGGTCGAACTGGAGGCGGTTTATGTCGGAGAAGGTCAGCCGGCCGCTCTTCATGGCATCGACAAGGCGCCGGCATAGCAAAGGCGGCATGCGTTCCAGGGAAACGCCCATGAAAGCGGCGATCTCGTGTTTGGCCGATATGTTCGATATGGCCACCTTGCTGATGCAGCGCTCGTACGCCGCCTTGGGATACTCACTCACTTGCTCCTGTCCGGTTTGGCAACCGGCAAGCATGGCGGCCATTGCAGGCAACACTAAAAACCACGGCTTCATGTCAAATGCCCCCATCGATCATGATGAGAGGCTAGATACGGCTGCGCAAATATCAAGCATTAAAAGGCGGGTACGTCTTTTGCAATAGTTGGGCGCAAATAAAACCAGGCATCTCCGCCGGGTTTTCCTGGAATAGTAGTTGGGCTCAACCCTTGCGGTTGCGCGCGGCCAGCGTTCTCAGCCGCAGCGCGTTGAGGCGGATGAAGCCGGCGGCGTCCTTCTGGTCGTAGGCGCCGCGGTCATCCTCGAAGGTGACCAGCGCGTCGGAATAGAGCGTCTTCTTGGACTTCCGGCCGGTGACCATGACATTGCCCTTGTAGAGTTTCAGGCGCACCGTGCCTTCGACGTCTTCCTGGCTCTTGTCGATCATCGCCTGCAGCATCAGCCGCTCGGGCGAGAACCAGAAGCCGTTGTAGATCAGCTCGGCGTAGCGCGGCATGAACTCGTCCTTGAGGTGGCCGGCGCCGCGGTCGAGCGTGATCGATTCGATGGCGCGGTGGGCGACGATCAGGATGGTGCCGCCGGGGGTCTCGTAGACGCCGCGCGATTTCATGCCGACGAAGCGGTTCTCGACCAGATCGAGCCGGCCGATGCCATTGTCGCGGCCAAGATCGTTAAGCGCCGTCAGCATGGCGGCCGGCGACAGTTGCTTGCCGTTCAGCGCGATCGGGTCGCCCTTCAAGAATTCGATCTCGATCTCGGTGACCTTGTCCGGCGCGTCCATTGGCGAGACGGTGCGCTGATGGACGAATTCCGGTGGCTCGCTCCACGGGTCTTCCAGCACCTTGCCCTCGGAAGAGGAGTGCAGAAGGTTGGCGTCGACCGAGAACGGCGCCTCCCCCCGCTTGTCCTTGGCCACCGGGATCTGGTGCTGCTCGGCGAAGTTGATCAGGTCGGTGCGCGACTTGAACGACCAGTCGCGCCACGGCGCGATGACCTTGATGTCGGGGTTCAGCGCATAGGCGGAAAGCTCGAAACGGACCTGGTCGTTGCCCTTGCCGGTGGCGCCATGCGCAATGGCATCGGCCCCGGTCTCCCTGGCGATCTCGACCAGGTGTTTGGAGATCAGCGGCCGGGCGATCGAGGTGCCGAGCAGGTAGGTGCCTTCATAGACGGCATTGGCGCGAAACATCGGGAACACGAAGTCGGCGACGAATTCCTCGCGCACATCGACGACGCGGATATCCTTGATGCCCATCATCTCGGCCTTCTTGCGCGCCGGCTCCAACTCGCCACCCTGGCCGAGATCGGCGGTGAAGGTGACGACTTCGGCGCCGAGCTCGGTCTGCAGCCATTTCAGGATGATGGAGGTGTCGAGACCGCCGGAATAGGCGAGCACGACCTTCTTGACGTCTTTTGTCTTGGGCATTGCTGGGGACATTTTGGCGGTTCCGCGATGAGTTTCGCGGGCGAGGTATCACGGCATTTCCGGCCAGCGCAAGGGATGAACGGGCTCCGACCGCCGCAGCCGCTGGACCAGATGCCACGCCAGTCAGTTGCTGGCGTGAGCCGGGAGGCTGCGTTATAGACCGACGATCATTCGCCAGGGCCCACCGATGTCCTTCATTCCCGACACCACCACGCTGATCCAGTTCGCCATCGCCACCATGATCCTGGCGATCACGCCGGGGCCGGATATGACGCTGTTCGTCTCGCGCACACTGAGCCAGGGCCGCGCCGCCGGCTTTGCCTCGCTGGCGGGTGCTCTGTTCGGCACGCTGATCCACACAACTTTGGTGGCGGTCGGCATCTCGGCGCTGATCGTCGCCTCGCCAATGGCCTTCCTCGTGCTGAAAACGTTCGGCGCCGCCTATCTGGTGTTCCTGGCCTGGCAGGCAATCACCAAGGGCTCGGCGTTTTCACCGCAGAAGAAGAACGGGCCGCAGATTTCGCTGTTCCGCAGCTGGGCTGCCGGGCTTGGCGTCAATCTGCTCAACCCGAAGATCATCCTGTTCTTCATGACGTTTCTGCCGCAGTTCGTCTCCGCTCACGATCCGAACGCGCCGGGAAAACTGTTCTTCCTCGGCCTCATGTTCATCGTGCTGTCGGTCCCGGTGACAGCGCCGATGGTGTTTGCTGCGGAAAGGTTTTCGGCGGCGATGAAGGCCAGCCCGCGGGTGACGCGGGTGGTAGACTATCTCTTTGCCGGTGTGTTTTCGGCCTTCGCGCTCAAGATCCTGACAGCTCAGGCGAAGTAGCGGCCTGCCACCAGCTTCCGGCCCAGCGGCCGGCGCTTAGCCAGTAGAAGATGCCGCCGACCATGCCGCAGCCGATCACCGCGGCGATGGCGTGCGGTTTGGTGACGTCGACATCCACGTTCTGATGGACGAAGCCGAGGAAGGCCGCGGCCACGACGCCGCCCGCGAGTGCATAGAACAGCCAGTCGCGGCGGCTGAGGACCTCGGAGATCAGGATTGCGACCACCGCCGGTATGAAAGCGAAATAGGCGACAAGCAGCGCCACGAACGGAATCGAAAAATAGAGCGCCGTGGCCATCATCGGGTGCGCATCGTTCGGCTTATAACCGACGGAAGCCAGGAACAGCACGTTGAGAAAGGCGCTCGCCGCCAATGAGGCGACGACATAGCCGAACAGGATGACGGTGAAGCGGACGAGGTAGGCGAAGAGGCGGCTCACGCCTCGCCATGCCCCGCAATCATCATGGCTTCCAGCGCCAGGCGGTCGACCTTGCGCATGCGTTCGGAGTCGGATTTGAGCTGGCCGCAGGCGGCCAGGATGTCGCGGCCGCGCGGCGTGCGGATCGGCGAGGCATAGCCGGCATTGTTGATGTAGTCGGCAAACTTCTCGATCGTCTCCCAGTCCGAGCACTGATAGTTGGTGCCCGGCCACGGGTTGAACGGGATCAGATTGATCTTGGCTGGAATGCCTTTGAGCAGCTTGATCAGCCCCTTGGCGTCCTCGATGGAATCGTTGACGTCCTTCAGCATCACATATTCGAAGGTGATGCGCTTGGCGTTGGACAGGCCGGGATAGGCGCGGCAGGCCTCGATCAGTTCCTTCAGCGGATACTTCTTGTTGATCGGCACAAGCAGGTCGCGCAGATCGTCATTGGTGGCGTGCAGCGAAATCGCCAGCATGACCCCTATCTCCTCGCCGGTGCGGAAGATCTCGGGCACCACGCCGGAGGTCGAGAGCGTAATGCGGCGCTTCGACAGCGACAGTCCGTCGCCGTCGGAGGCAATCAGCAGCGCCTTCTTCACCGCATCGAAATTGTAGAGCGGCTCGCCCATGCCCATCATGACGACGTTGGAGACTTTTCTGCCCTCGGCAGGGACGATGGCGCCGTCGGGTGTGTCGCGGTCGGGGAAATCGCCGAGCCGGTCGCGGGCGGTGAGCAATTGCGCCAGGATCTCTTCGGCCGTCAAATTGCGCACAAGCTTCTGCGTGCCGGTGTGGCAGAACGAACAGGTCAGCGTGCAGCCGACCTGCGAGGAGATGCACAGCGTGCCGCGGCCTTCTTCGGGGATATAGACGGTCTCGATTTCGACGGGACGGCCGGCACCGCGAGGCGGAAAGCGGAACAGCCACTTGCGCGTGCCGTCGGAGGAAATCTGCTCCTCGACGATTTCGGGCCGGGCGACGGTAAAATGCTTGTCCAGTTCGGCGCGCAGATCCTTGGAGATGTTGAACATGCCGGCAAAATCGGAGACGCCGCGCACATATATCCAGTGCCAGAGCTGCTGGGCGCGCATTTTCGCCTGGCGCTCGGGCACGATGCCGGCACTGACAAGGGCTTCACCGAGCTCGGCCCGGGTCAGGCCGATCAGCGACGGCTTCTCGGGCGTGGCGCGAGCGCGCAACGCGTCGCGTGCGCCCTCAGTGGTGAGATGGAAGGAAAGGGTCATATCAGCGCCAATATAAGCGAATTGCGGCCGATTTCATCCGTCGTGCCGAAAAGAAGCGCGGCGCATAGCACAGGTTGCGGCGAGAGTCATGCGGCGGGAACCGCGCTAGCCTACTTGCACTTGGCGATCGACGTCAGCGCGGCCGAGATGCCTTTCAGCGAAAACACATAGGTCGTCGGATTGCCGCGGCCGGACTTCGCCGAGACCTTCATGTCGGTGCCGGTCTTCATGGCGGCGATCAGCACCGGCTCTTCGGCGGCGTTCTCGACCCAGGCCGACTTGCCCCGGGTGAACATCGAGAACGTCTTCTTGTCGATGGTGACGGTGGCCTTGGAGCCTTCCTGGAATGTGTAGCCGGCGATGAATTGCGGCTCGTAGGACACTTGCTGGCCCGGCCGCTGGCTGACGAAGAAGAACATGTCGCCGTGATTGAGCGTCGGCGGCTGCTTGTCGGTCGGCACGGTGAGCACATAGCAGACCTTGCCGCCCTGCGCCTGGTAGCTGTAGGTGCCCCAGGCATTGTGCTGGCCGATCTTGGTCGCCTGCTGCGCCAGCGCCGGCGCGGCAAAGGCCACCAGGACCAGGCTCGAGACTAGTGCAATCAATCCGCGCATCGCTTTTCCCGTATTCCAAATGGTGCGGGGCAGGCCGGCTTGGCGTCCTGCCCGTCGCTTCATTTTGATTTAATCTGGGTTACCAAACGGTGAATTTCCCTCGGAAAAGGACATTCACCCATGGAAACCACCGCCATTTCCGCGCCGCTTCTTGAAAAAACGGCTTTCGCAATGTCCCTGCGGCGACTTGGAGGCCACGAAAGCGGCAAGAGTTTGACTTTTTGAACGGCCGCAGCGGAACCCGAAGCCAAGCCGCTATCGTCCTGTTTGAGCAGAGGATTTCTTCTGAACCCAGTTGTTAACGCGACCGCCGATTCAGCTCTTGTCGGCGATCGCCTCCTTGGCGGCCTTCCGGTGCGCAGGGGTGATATGGGCGCTTACGGCGGTGATCGCGGCGGTCAGCACGGCGATGTCGTCGGTGAAGCCGAGGCCGAAGACGAAATCGGGGATGACATCGACCGGCAGCACGAAATAGCCAAGCGCTGCCAGCAATATGCCCTTGGCACGCAAAGGCGTCTTCCTGTCGAGCGCGCAGTAATAGCCGGCGACGACCTCTTCCATGAACGGAATCTGTCGGGCGGCCTTCTTGGCCGTGCGCCAGAATTTGGCGCGCACTTCACTTTCGTCGCCGAGCTTGCTGCCGAAGCCGAAGAAATCAAAACCGGGCTGCTGCGCCATCAATCCTCTCCTTGCCGGCCGTCGCGCTGCGTGTTGCGCGGCTGCCATGGAAAATGTGGTGAAAGCCCCGGTCCACTGCAAGAGGATGGCGCCGATTTGGCGTTGCCGCCCCAGCGTTCAGCCGCCTGCATACCCATTCATCTTCTTGGCCAGCGCGATGTCGAGCGCGGTGACACCGCCGGCATCATGGGTGTTGAGCGTCACGTCGACAGTCTTGTAGACGTTCGACCAGTCGGGATGATGGTCCATCTTCTCGGCGGCCAGCGCAACGCGGGTCATGAAGGCGAAGGCCTCGGAGAAATTCTTGAAGTCGAAGCTGCGCTTGATGGAGGCGCCATCGGCTGCCTGCGACCAGCCGGCCAGTTCGGCCAGTGCGGCGGCGATGGCGTCCTTGCTGAGTTTCTCTCTCGTCATGATGATTTCCCGTGCTATCCCAGATATCGACCCTCACCATAATGCAAGTCGCCCAAAAGTCCTTTGCGTTTTGGGCTTCCAAATGCACGAACGGCGCATATCGAATGAGCGTAAAGCCGATAAATTCCATACTCTTCGTCTGCCTCGGCAACATCTGCCGCTCACCCCTGGCCGAAGGCGTGTTTCGCGCCGTGCTGGCGGAACGCGGCCGCGACATGGTGCTGGACGATATCGTGCTGGACTCTGCGGCGACCGGCGGCTGGAACCTCGGCGAAGCGCCCGACCCGCGCTCGATCGCGATTGCGGCCCGCCACGGCATCGACATATCAGGGCAGCGGGCACGCAAGGTCAGGCCGGGGGATTTTTCGCGCTTCGACCTGATCCTCGGCATGGATCGGCAGAATGTCCGCGACCTCAAGGCGCTGGCGCCGGCCGGTGCGCGCGAACGTATTCATCTCTTGGCAGAGTTTGCGCAGGGCAAAACCCGCGACGTGCCGGATCCCTATTATGACGGGGCCGAAGCGTTTGCTTCGGTCTACCGCATGATCCGCGAAGCGTCGGAGGCGCTGGCGACGAGATTGGTGGCGCGGGCGTCGACGCCGGAGAGCGGCCACGCCTCCTCGACAATGTAGGGACCGCCGCCGACCGAATCGCGCGACGACATCAGCACGAAGCGGCCGACGCGAAACGGTAGCGTCGCAAAATTGCCGCGCGCCGACAGGTACTGGGCGACGTCGAGCGGGCTCGAATTGCGCAAGCGTGCCAGCGTAACATGCGGGGTGAACTTGCGCGGGTCGGCGGGCAGGCCGAGCCGCTGGCAGATGCGGTCGATTTCGCTCTGCAGCGCCGAAAGGTCGGGCGAGGCGAAGACGCCGGCCCAGACGGCGTGCGGCTTCTTCTGGCCGAAAGCGCCAACTCCGGACAGGGTGAGCGAGAAGGATGGGCGGTGCACCCGGTCGAGTGCGTTGGCGATTTCGTCGGCGATATGGCCTTCGACGTCGCCGATGAAGCGCAGCGTCAGATGGTAGTTTTCGACATCGATCCAGCGGGCTCCGGGCAGGCCGCCCCTGAGCAGGGACAGCGAAAGAGCGGCGTCACGCGGTATTTCGAGGGCGGTGAAAAGACGCGGCATGGTGAGCCTCCCTTCCTCGAATCGAACTGTGCCCCTAGCGAATCATCGATAGTCAAACGGGGCAAGTGGTTTGTTGGTTGCAGGCATTTTTACGAACAGGCGACCCGGGCCCTCTGCAGCCCGGTCTTTTGTTTCAAAGTTCGCGCGAGGCGAACAGCGTCCTCTCTCTTGATGATAATGGCCATATGACCCTCCTTTTGGAGGCTATATGTCCTTTTTGGCCACACCGGTCAAAATGATCGCCGCGTGTTATTCTCGTCACGCCGGCGTTCAACCGCCACCCTGAACTGCCGCAATCGCCTTCTCCACGGCGGGCAGGATGCGCTCGACCATCGCTGCGACGCCCTTCGGATTGGGATGCAGGCCATCCTCCAACTGCAGGCCGGACTGCCCGGCGACGCCATCGAGAAAAAACGGATAGAGCGGCACATCGTATTTCGCGGCAAGCTTTGGATAGATCGCATCGAAGGCGTTCTGGTAGTCGGCGCCGAGATTGGGAGCGGCGCGCATGCCGGCCAAAAGCACCGCGATCTTGCGCGCTTTCAGCTTCGCCAGCATGTCGTCCAGGTTCTTTTCCGTAATGCTGGGCGAGACGCCGCGCAGCATGTCGTTGGCGCCGAGTTCGAGGATAACCAGCCTTGTCCCATCCGGTACCGACCAGTCAAGCCGTGCCAAGCCGCCGCTCGAGGTGTCGCCTGAAACGCCGGCGTTGGCTACGGTGACGTCATGGCCTTTGGCCCGCAGCGCAGCTTGCAATTTGTCGGTAAAGCCATCGCCAGGCCCGAGGCCGAAACCGGCCATCAGGCTGTCGCCGAACCCGACGATGGTGAACGTCTCGGCGCGTACCGACGAAATGGCGCCGCAAAGGGTGACGAAAAAGACGAGCCCTGCGGCATTCAAGCGTTTGAAAGATATCTTCCGTTTGAAAGACATGTGGCAGGCCCCATATACCCGAGGAATTCTTCCGGCGACGGCTTCCGGCAAGCAGAGCCTTCATCCTGATATAGGTCGCTTTAATTGTGACAGAAGCCGTCATCGCGCTGAAAGACATATCCCTGACCCTGGGCCAAGGGGCTTCGTCTGTGCATGTGCTGAAAGGCGTCAGCCTTGACGTGACGCGCGGCGAGGCGACCGGCATTGTCGGCCCTTCGGGTTCCGGCAAGTCGACCTTGCTGATGGTGCTGGCCGGGCTTGAGCGGGTCGATTCGGGGACGGTGCGGATCGCCGGCGAATTGCTGAACGGCAAAAGCGAGGATCAGATCGCCTCGTTTCGGGGCCGAAACATAGGCATCGTCTTTCAGTCCTTCCATCTCATTCCCAACATGACGGCGCTCGAAAATGTCGCGGTGCCGCTGGAACTGGCCGGCCATGCCGATCCGTTCGGCGTCGCCGCGCGGGAGTTGGCGGCCGTCGGCCTGAGCGACCGCGTCACCCACTATCCCGGCGAACTCTCCGGCGGCGAACAGCAGCGCGTGGCGATCGCCCGCGCGCTGGCGCCGTCGCCGCGCATTCTGATTGCCGACGAGCCGACCGGCAATCTCGACCAGGCGACGGGGCGGCAGGTCGCCGACCTTTTGTTCGCCAAGGCGGCCGAGCGCGGCATGACCTTGGTGCTGGTCACGCACGATCCGGCCCTTGCGGCGCGCTGCTCGCGCCAGGTGTCGATGCGCTCCGGCCGCATCGAGGATGCGCCGGTAGCGCAGGTCAAGGTGCCGGCCTGATGCCACTGTCGCAGACGCTGAAGCTCGCGTTCCGCTTTTCGCTGCGCGAGATGCGCGGCGGACTGTCCGGCTTCATGATCTTCCTTGCCTGCATCGCGCTCGGCGTCGCTGCAATCGGCGGGGTCAATTCGGTGGCGCAGGCGATCACCGCAGGCGTTGCCGACCAGGGCCAGACGCTGCTTGGCGGCGACTTGCGCTTCCAGCTCAACCAGCGCGATGCGACGCCAGCCGAAAGCACCTTCCTCGACCGCCTCGGCACTGTGTCGCACAGCGCCAATATGCGCTCGATGGCGCGGCTGGAAGACGGCTCCGACCAGGCGCTGGTCGAGGCCAAGGCCGTCGACGACGCCTATCCGCTCTATGGCGCGATCGAGACCGCGCCGCAGCTTGGCAGAAAGGATTTGTTCGGCGAGAAATCAGGCGTCTTTGGCGCCGCCGCGCCCGACCTGTTGTTCGACCGGCTGAATGTGGAGATCGGTGACCGGCTGAAGGTCGGCAGCGCGACATTCGAATTGCGGGCCAGGCTGGTGAGCGAACCGGATGCGGTGTCGGACGGTTTCGGCTTCGCGCCGCGGCTGATGGTCTCGACCGCGGGGCTTGCCGCGTCCGGCCTGATCCAGCCGGGCAGCCTGGTCGAGAATGCCTACAAGGTTCGGCTGCCGGCCGGCGCCAGCCAAGCCGATCTCAAAGCCATCCAGGATCGGGCGGCGAGCGATTTCCCTGAAGCCGGCTGGTCGATCCGCACGCGTTCCAATGCGGCGCCGGCGCTGTCGGCCAACATCGAGCGCTTCTCGCAATTCCTGACGCTGGTCGGGCTGACGGCGCTGGTGGTCGGCGGCGTCGGCGTTGCCAATGCGGTGCGCGCCTATCTCGACGGCAAGCGCGGCGTCATCGCCACCTTCAAGAGCCTTGGCGCCTCGGGCGGCTTCGTCTTCACCGTCTATCTCGTGCAAATCCTGATGATCGCCGGCCTCGGCATCGCGCTTGGCCTCATCCTCGGCGCCGCCATGCCGTTTGCAGCCAGCGCTGAGCTCCAGTCGGTCATTCCGGTGCCGGCTAAAGGCGGCTTCTATCCCGGTGCGCTGGCTCTTGCCGCGCTGTTCGGGCTGCTGGTGACGCTTGCCTTCGCGCTGTTGCCGCTCGGCCGCGCCCGCGATGTGCCGGCGACCGCGCTGTTTCGCGAAATGGGTTTTGAGGGCCGCGGCTTTCCACGCCTGCCCTATCTTGCCACGGCGGTCGGCATCGCGGTCGCTTTGGCGGCGCTCGCCATCCTGTTTTCCGGCGACCGGCGCATCGCCTTGATCTTCGTCGGCGCGACGGTCTTTGCCTTTCTGGTGTTGCGCCTGGTCGGTGCGCTGGTGCAGTGGGTGGCGCGCAAAAGCCCGCGTGTGCGCTCGGTCGCGCTCAGGCTCGCCATCGGCAACATCCACCGGCCCGGCGCGCTGACGCCGTCCGTCGTGCTGTCGCTGGGCCTCGGGCTGACGCTTTTGGTGACGCTGGCGCTGATCGACGGCAATCTCAGGCAGCAGATCTCCGGCAGTCTGCCGGAACGGGCGCCGAATTTCTTCTTCGTCGACATCCAGAATAGCGAGGTCGATGCCTTCTCGACATTGATCGGCAATGAGGCGCCGAAGGGAACGCTGGTCAAGGTGCCGATGCTGCGCGGCCGGGTGATGGCGCTGAACGGCGTTAGTGTCGACAAGGCCAATGTGCCATCGGAAGGCGCCTGGGTGCTGCGCGGCGATCGCGGCCTGACCTACGACGCCAAACAACCGGCCAATGCGACATTGACCGAGGGCAGCTGGTGGCCGGAGAACTACAGCGGCGAACCGCTGGTCTCGTTCTCCAACGATGAAGGCAAGGCGCTCGGCCTGAAGCTCGGCGATACCGTCACCGTCAATGTGCTCGGACGCAATGTGACGGCCAGGATCGCCAATTTCCGAGAGGTGCAATGGGAGACGATGGGCATCAACTTCGTCATGGTGTTCTCGCCCAACACTTTTGCAGGCGCGCCCCATGGCTGGCTGGCGACGCTGACCGAAAAGGATGCCACGGCAGCAGAGGATGCCCGCCTGCTCAACGCCGTCACCCGCGCCCTCCCGGCGGTGACGACAGTTCGGGTCAAGGACGCGCTCGACGTCGTCAACCGGCTGGTCGGCCAGCTCGGCACGGCGATCCGGGCGGCGGCCGGCGTGGCGCTGATCGCTTCGGTGCTGGTGCTGGCCGGCGCGCTCGCCGCGGGAAATCGCGCCCGCATCCACGATGCCGTGGTGCTGAAGACGCTGGGCGCCACGAGGCGCACGCTGATCGCGGCGTTTTCGCTGGAATACATGCTGATCGGCCTGGCCACCGCGGTGTTTGCGTTGGCTGCCGGCGGCATCGCCGCCTGGTACATCGTTGCCCGCATCATGACGTTGCCGTCGCATTTCATGCCGGAGGTGGCAGTGGCGACCTTGGTGTTTGCGCTGGTGATCACAGTCGGCATCGGCCTTGCCGGCACCTGGCGGGTGCTCGGGCACAAGGCGGCGCCGGTGCTGCGCGACCTCTAGGCCCCAAACGGCAAGGTTGGCCGAATCTGCCGTTTCCGATTAAATCTTGGTAATGTGCAGTCATGGAAGCCCAAGAAAACCGGCTTCCGGAGATTCACCAAGCGTTGCAGCCCGTTACGGTCTTGTTCTTGACGTCAAGAACCATCATATTTCGCCACAGGCATGCTGGAGCCCCGCCAGCGGCGCCCAGGTCCGAAAGGGCCTGACACCGTACGGGGCAGAAGCAACAGAGGATTCCAATGGCTGAGCCCATTCGCAACTACCAGACTTCGGCCGTGCCGGGCGCGCGCGCCGACATCGACCAAGGCCTGCGCACTTACATGCTCAAGGTCTACAATTTGATGGGGCTTGGCCTCCTCATCACCGGCGTCGCCGCCTGGGGCGCTTTCCAGCTCGCCGTCACCGGCGACGGACAGCTGACCGCTTTCGGCACGCTGATCTATGCCAGCGCCTTCCGCTGGGTGGTCATCCTGGCTCCGCTCGCCGCCGTCTTCTTCCTGTCGTTCAGGATCCAGTCGATGAGCGTGGCCGCGGCGCAAACCACCTTCTGGGTCTATTCGGGCCTGGTCGGCCTGTCGCTGTCGACCATCTTCCTGGTCTACACCGGCGCCTCGATCACCCAGACCTTCTTTGCCACGGCGGCCGCCTTCGGCGCGCTGTCGCTCTACGGCTACACGACAAAGCGTGACCTTTCGGCCTTCGGCTCGTTCCTGGTCATGGGCGTCGTCGGCCTTGTGATCGCCATGCTGATCAACATCTTCCTCCAGTCGTCGGCGCTCGGCTTCGCTATCTCGGCGATCGGCGTGTTGATCTTCGCCGGCCTCACCGCCTACGACACGCAGACCATCAAGGAAATGTACTACGAAGGCGATCAGGCCGACGTTGCCGGCCGCAAGGCGATCATGGGCGCGTTGAGGCTATATCTCGACTTCATCAACCTGTTCATGTTCCTGCTGCAGTTCATGGGCGATCGCCGGTAGGCGGTCTTCCCATCAGGCAACTGGACCAGCTGATATCAAGAGGGCGGCCCAACGGCCGCCCTTTCCTTTTGTGCCGGCCTTTGCTGTCATGGAGGCAGATGAATCGTCTGCATAATTTATGAGCACTATTTCCATCCGCGCGGCCATGGAAGGCGACCTCGGCCGAATCACCGAGATCTACGGCGATGCCGTGACGCATGGCACCGCGAGCTATGAGCTGGAGGCGCCCAGCCGCACTGAGATGGGTGCGCGCTTCGACAGCCTGACGGCGGGGGGCTTTCCCTATCTGGTGGCGGAACGAGATGGCGCGCTGCTCGGCTACGCCTATGCCGGCGCGTTCCGGCCGCGCCCGGCCTACCGCTTCATCGTAGAGGATTCCGTCTATGTCGCGCCTGATGCGAAGGGCCAGGGCGTCGGGCTGCTGCTGATGCAGGCGCTGATTGAAGCCTGCCGTATGGCGGGCTTTCGCCAGATCGTCGCGGTGATCGGTGACGGCCATGCAGACAGCGCCTCGGTGCGGCTGCATGAAAAGCTCGGCTTTCGCCATTCCGGTCGCCTGGAAGGCTCCGGCTACAAGCATGGGCGCTGGCTTGACACGGTGTTCATGCAGCTGTCGCTGAATGGCGGCGTAACGGTTCCGCCCGATCCGCATTCGCTGCCGGAGCGGAAGTTTCGTGAGAGCCTGAGGAGGGGAATTGAGGAGAACTGAAGAGAACTGAAGAATTGAGGATCCGAATAGCTGAGAACAAACCCGGCGGTATTTCGACCGTTACATCCTCTTTTTTCAATTCTTCAGCTCTTCAATTCCCCAATTTTCAATTAGGCCTGGACAATCTTCAGCTTAGCATCGAAGACGTTGAGCACGCGACCGAGTTCCTGGCCGCGCTTGAGGATTCGGCCGCTGGCGGCGATGACGGCGAAGGCGCCTTGCCGGCGTGCCAGTTTCGGATCCTTGACGATCTGGAACAGCGGCACTTCGCTGGCCCGGCGGAAGACTGAAAACACAGCCCGATCAGACAGATGATCGATGGCATAGTCGCGCCATTCGTTGGCGGCGACCATGCGTCCGTACAGCCTCAGGATCTCGTCGAGTTCACGCCGGTCGAAACGGACCGGCTGGTCGAGGCGTTCGCGTCGCGCCTCGTGCAGCGGGATCAATATTGCGGATGCGTCCCCATCCTCCGTCCCACCGCTGCGATCGGTCATCCCGCGATCCCTTTGAAAATGAATCTCGCTTGCAGAAGTTGGCGTGTTCGCCGTGGAATTGCAAGGCCCGGCTAACCATCCCGGGACCGCGCTGTTTTCGCAACGTCCAGTCACTTTTATAAAACGCGGTGTTTGAATTGGTGATGCCTCGCCACATTTCCGCCTTTTTTTATCCGCGCTCATGCCCCAATGTCCGACGAATTTACCGGCGTTGCCTGAGACGGTTCGGTCCGGCACCGGCTCGTAAACCCCAAGCCCCCCGCCCACGGGTCTGCGTCGGATCGAACCAACCTCGGACTTTCCTCAGGGAGAGACCGGGTGCGACGATCCCAAAGCCTAAATGACCGACGTCAGAAGCAAGCTGACGTCGGTTTTTTTGTTGGGCGGCGCCAGACACTTGTCGTCGTGATCCTTCACACCCCCTCTGTCCTGCCGGACATCTCCCCGCAAGGGTGGAGATCAGATTTCGCGTTTGCTTTCGCCAATCTCAAACGTGGGACAGGATGGCGGATGTGGCGAAGCTGCCAATCTCCCTCCTTGCGGGGGAGATGGCCGGCAGGCCAGAGGGGGGTGCTGTCCCGCCGATATCAAAAGATATGGACCAGCCTCTTAAGGCTTGTGAATAAACGCCGCGCCCAGAATAGGCCCCGGCAGGCCGTCCTTGCCGACCGATTGCAGCAGCACGGCGCAGCCGCCTTTCTTGGCGATCTCGGTCATCGGCAATTCGTAGCGCTGCGCCTTGCCGTGCCACATGCCGGCGGTCTGGATGCCGGTGACGGCGTTCCAGTAGGTCATGCTGCGGCCGGTGTTCTCGCCCTTGGCGATGGTCACCGTCTGCGGTGGTTCGAAATAGACGATGACGACATGGGCGTCGCTGGGGCCGCTACCGGCGTCGCCGGCATCGATCATGACGCGATCGCTGGTGCGGCTGACCTTGACGCTGACCCGCATGCCTTCACCGGATTTCTCCATGCGGGCAAGCGCGCCGTCGACCTCCTTGCGGCTGGCGCCGTTGACATGGCTGCGACCATTGATGACGGCTTGCGGCGTGTAGACGGAGCGGGTGCCGAAGGCGCGCATATAGTCATATTGCCGGTCGGTATTGTCCTTGCTGCTCAGCGTGTCCTGCCAGCCGAGATAGTCCCAGTAATTGACGTGGTAGGCGAGCGCGACGACGTTGTCCTTGGCCGCCAGCTCGGCAAAGAAAGCGTCCGCCGGCGGGCAGGAATTGCAGCCCTGGCTGGTGAACAGCTCGACCACGCCCAAGGGCCTGTCAATCTGCGGTTTGTCGGTCTGGGTCGTTCCCGATTCCTCGGCGAACCCGGTCCCGGCAAGCGCCGAGAAGGCCAGCGCAAAAGCCGCAAGCCGGAGAGGGTGTCGAGGTGCCATGATCGTTCCGATTCCCGCCGGTGACGCCGGCCTTGTTCTGGTTGCCCAGATTTGTGGCAGAAGCGACAGTCAACGGGAAGTCACGTTGCGGTGAAATTTTTGCTGCCGCAACCATGGGTATGGCCATCACAGGGGGAGCACTTCACCGCCCGGTTCGATCGGGAGCATGGCATCAGGAGCGTGGGGCAGATCTTGCTGAGCCCAGCCGGTTTTTACTCCTGTCGTACAGGGCGGGGCTTCGATCGGGTCGGGCAATGCTTTGGAAAGACTGGGAGTAGGGAGTAGGGAGTAGGGAGTAGGGAGTAGGGGATGTCGTTCCCCGCTACCGCCCAATCCCTACTGCCTAAGCCCTGGCCGCTACGCGGCCAGATCGCGCAGCACGTATTGCAAAATGCCGCCATTCTTGAAGTAGTCGAGTTCGTCCAGCGTATCGATGCGGCAGATGATCGGCACGTTCTTCACGGTGCCGTCGCCATAGGTCACCTTGGCGATCATCGTCTGGCGTGGCTTGATGGTGCTTATGCCGTCGATCTCGACCAGCTCGTCACCCTTGAGGTTGAGCGAGGCCCATGAGGTGCCTTCCTCGAAGACGAAGGGGATGACGCCCATGCCGACCAGGTTGGAGCGATGGATGCGCTCGAAGGACTGGGCGATGACGGCACGGACACCGAGGAGATTCGTTCCTTTAGCTGCCCAGTCGCGCGAGGAGCCGTTGCCGTATTCGACGCCGGCGAAGATGACCAGCGGCACGCCTTCCTTTTTGTACCTCATCGCCGCGTCGTAGATCGATTCCTCTTCCTTCGACGGGTAGTGGATGGTGTAGCCGCCCTCGCGGCCGTTCTCGCCCAGCATATGGTTGCGGATGCGGATGTTGGCGAAGGTGCCGCGCATCATCACCTCATGGTTGCCGCGCCTTGTGCCGTACTGGTTGAAGTCGGCAACGCCGACGCCATGGTCGGTGAGGTATTTGCCGGCCGGGGAAGCGGCCTTGATCGAACCCGCCGGTGAGATGTGATCGGTGGTGATCTTGTCGCCGAACAGGCCGAGCACGCGCGCGCCCTTGATGTCGCCGATCTTGCCGAAACCGGAGGTCATGCCGGCGAAATAGGGCGGGTTCTGCACATAGGTCGAGTTGTCGTCCCAGGCATAGGTCTGGCCTTCCGGCGCCTTGACGTTCTGCCAGTATTCGTCGCCCTTGAAGACGTCGGCATATTTGCGGGCGAACAGCTCACGTGTGACGTTCTTCTCGATGAACTCCTGGATCTCGGCCGAACTCGGCCAGATATCCCTGAGATAGACCGGCTTGCCGTCGCGGCCTTCGCCGAGTGGCTCGGTGGTCAGGTCCTTGGTGACGGTGCCGGCCAAAGCATGGGCTACCACCAGCGGCGGCGACGCCAGATAGTTCGCCTGCACGTCAGGTGAAACACGGCCTTCGAAGTTGCGGTTGCCGGAGAGCACTGCGGCGGCGATCAGGCCCTTATCGTTGATGGTCTTGGAGATCGGCGCCGGCAGCGGGCCGGAATTGCCGATGCAGGTGGTGCAGCCGAAACCAACCAGGTTGAAGCCGATCTGGTCGAGCTCCTTCTGCAGGCCGGACTTTTCCAGATATTCGGCGACCACCTGGCTGCCCGGCGCCAGCGAGGTCTTCACCCACGGCTTCTGCTTGAGGCCGAGCCGGTTGGCGTTGCGCGCCAAGAGGCCGGCGCCGATCAGCACGCTCGGGTTGGAGGTGTTGGTGCAGGACGTGATGGCGGCAATGACGACATCGCCATGACCGAGATCATGGTCGGTGCCTTCGACGGCATAGCGCTTGTGGATTTCGACAGCCTTCTTGTACTCGGTTTCCATCGCCTTTGCGAAGCCGGCCGGAATGCCTTCGAGCGGAACGCGGCCTTCGGGGCGCTTGGGACCTGCCATCGACGGCACGACGCTGTCGAGCTCGAGTTCGAGCAGGTCAGTGAAGACAGGGTCGGCCGAGCCGGCGTCACGCCACATGCCTTGCGCCTTGGAATAGGCCTCGACCAGGGCGATGCGGCTTTCCTCGCGGCCCGACATTGTGAGGTAGCGGATGGTCTCGCCGTCGACCGGGAAGAAGCCGCAGGTGGCGCCATACTCGGGCGCCATATTGCCGATGGTGGCGCGGTCGGCCAGCGTCATGTTGGACAGGCCCGGGCCGAAGAACTCGACGAACTTGCCGACGACGCCCTTCTTGCGCAGCATCTGGGTGACGGTCAGCACCAGGTCAGTGGCGGTGATGCCTTCCCTAAGTTTGCCGGTGAGGCGGAAGCCGATGACTTCGGGCAACAGCATGGAAACCGGCTGGCCGAGCATCGCCGCCTCGGCCTCGATGCCGCCGACGCCCCAGCCGAGCACGCCAAGGCCGTTGATCATGGTGGTGTGCGAATCGGTGCCGACGCAGGTGTCGGGATAAGCGGTGGTTTCGCCGTCTTCCGTGTAGGTCCAGACGACCTGACCGAGATATTCGAGGTTGACCTGATGGCAGATGCCGGTGCCGGGCGGCACGACGCGAAAATTGCGGAACGCCTGCTGGCCCCATTTCAGGAATTTATAGCGCTCTTCGTTGCGCTCATATTCGAGCTCGACATTCCTGGCAAAGGCCAGTGGCGTGCCGAATTCGTCGACGATGACGGAGTGGTCGATGACGAGGTCGACCGGCACCAGCGGATTGATCTTCTGCGGATCGCCGCCGAGCGCCTTGAGGCCGTCGCGCATGGCGGCCAAGTCGACCACCGCCGGGACGCCGGTGAAATCCTGCATCAGGACACGCGCCGGGCGATAGGCGATCTCGACGCCGGCGGTGCCCTTGTCCGTCAGCCAGCCGGCCACAGCCTGGATAGAGTCCTTGGTGACGGAGCGGCCGTCTTCATTGCGCAAAAGGTTTTCCAGCAGCACCTTCATCGAATAAGGCAGCTGGGCAATGCCGGTGAGGCCGTTCCTCTCGGCCTCGACCAGATTGTAATAGACATAGTCCGCGCGACCCACGGTGAGGGTGCGGCGGCAATTGAAACTGTCGAGGGATTTTGACACGTGCGGTCCGTCCTTGTCTGTTCAGCCTGAAAGGGAACGGACGCCGATGGGCATGCAATCACGCGCAAAGGTGCGGGTACGGCCATTTCCGCTGTCCGTTCCCAGCCAACCCGAGCCGCTCAAGGCGGCGCGTGCGCTGGTTCGGCGCAAATTCTGTTCCCGTGCCGACCGCTGGCACGGATGTCCCGCATATAGAGAATTTTCTGGAATAGTTCTAGACAGTTGCGGAGCAAATTTGTGCGATGCGGCAGCTATCGCGCGGTAAAGTTTTCGGGACGGGCAGGCATGCGGCTGATTGCCGAAAATCTGGGCGGCGAACGCGGCGGCGAGACGGTCTTTTCCGGCATCGGTTTTGCGCTCGACAAGGGCCAGGTGCTGGTCGTCACCGGGCCGAACGGTTCGGGCAAATCGACGCTGCTCAGGGTCATCGCCGGGCTGCTGCCGAAGGTGCAAGGCGACGTGCGCATCGAGGGCGGCGGCGAGACGTTTCCGACGATCGCTTCGGCGGTCCACTATCTCGGCCACCTCAATGCAATGAAGACGGCGCTCAGCGTGGCGGAGAATCTGCGCTTCTGGCGCGATTTCAACGGCGACGGGCAGTCGGGTGTGGGGGAGGCGCTGGAGACGGTTGGTCTCGGCGGCATCGGCCATCTGCCTTTCGGATATTTGTCGACCGGGCAAAGGCGGCGGGCGGCCATTGCGAAATTGCTGGTCAGTCATAAGCCGCTGTGGCTGCTGGATGAGCCGACGGCTGGGCTGGACAAGGCCTCGGAGGCGCGGTTTGCGGGGCTGATGACGAGGCATTGCGCGGAGGGCGGGATGATTGTCGCGGCGACGCACTTGCCGCTGGGATTGGATGGGGCGAAGGAATTGAGGATGGGAGCAACAGGGTGATGTCGGCATTCCCGCCCACCCCCCTCTGCCCTACCGGGCATCTCCCCCGCAGGGGGGGAGATCAGATGTCATGCCGGCTTTCGCCAATCACCGGCATTGAAAAAGAGGCGTCAGCAACGGAACTGCCAATCTCCCCCATTGCGGGGGAGATGTCCGGGAGGACAGAGGGGGGTGTGACGGAGCGCCACCTTCGGCGAGAAGGCGATCGAACCTTAAGGGCGGCTCGCCAATGCTAGCCCTCTTCCTGCGCGACGTCCGTCTCTCAATCCGTGCCGGGGGCGGGGCGCTCACCGGCGTCATCTTCTTCCTCGCCGTCATCGCCACCATCCCCTTCGGTGTCGGACCGGACCTGAAGCTGCTCGCCCGCATCGGTCCGGCGATCCTTTGGATCGGCGCTCTGCTCGCCTGCCTGCTCGGCCTCGACCGGCTGTTTCAGGCCGATCGCGAAGACGGTTCGCTCGATCTTCTGGTGCTGGGCAATGACCGCCACATGCTGGCGCTGACGGTGCTGGTGAAGTGCCTGGCGCACTGGATGGGCAGCGTTCTGCCGCTGGTAGTTGCGGCACCTCTGCTCGGCCTGTTCATGAACATGGAGCCGCTCAGCATCGGCGCCACCGCGCTCACGCTGCTGGTCGGCACGCCGGCCATCACTTTCATCGGCGCGGTCGGGGCGGCGGTGGCGGTGGCGCTGCCGCGCGGCGGGCTGCTGATCTCGGTGCTGGTGTTGCCGCTGACCATCCCGGTGCTGATCTTCGGGGTGTCGGCGAGCTACGGCGCGGTGGCCGATCCTGATCCGTTCCTGCAGCCCTTCCTCATTCTTGCCGCGCTGACGCTGTTTCTTGCCGTGCTGGGTCCGGTGGCGGCGGCGCTGGCGCTGCGGCATGGAACGGATTGATATGACCGCTCCGGCGCGACGATCAATTGCGAAGCCCCAGCCGCAAAGCTAAGAAGGCCGCAAAGCCATGGGAAGGCCATGATCGAGCACGACGAAGTGACGGTGGAAGGGGAGCGAAGCGCATGAGTGCACACGCACTCTATGTCGCGGCCGCCTATGGCATCACGGCGATCGTGCTGGCCGGGCTGATCGGCTGGATCCTGCTCGACCAGCGGACCCGCAAGCGCGAACTGGCAGACCTCGAAGCGGCCGGCGTGCGGCGTCGCTCGGACAAAGCCGGTACTGGGGCCAGCACTGGGGCCAGCAAGCCATGAGCACGGAAAGCGAAACGCCGGCGTCGCCGCGCCGCCGCCTGATCGTGCTGTTGCCGTTGCTGGTTTTTCTCGGCCTCGCCGGATTGTTCCTGTCGCAGCTTTTGTCGGGACGCGACGAGGCGGCAGTGCCGTCGGCGCTGATCGGCCTGCCGGCGCCGCAGACCAACCTGCCGGCGCTGGAAGGGTCAAACCTGCCCGGGCTGGATTCGAAAGCCTTCGCCGGCAAGGTAACGCTGGTCAACGTCTTTGCATCGTGGTGCGCGCCGTGCCGGGAAGAGCATCCGGTGCTCTTGGCGCTGTCGCAGGACAAGCGCTTCGTCATGGCCGCGCTAAACTACAAGGACCAAGCGCAAAACGCGCGCCGGTTCCTTGGTGATCTCGGCAATCCATTCCAGGCGATAGGTGTCGACGAGGCTGGCCGCACGGCCATCGACTGGGGCGTCTACGGCGTGCCGGAAACGTTCGTCATCGGCAAGGACGGCAAGATTGCCTACAAGCATGTCGGGCCGCTGACAGGGGAGTCGGCTAGGGATGTTCTGTTGCCGCAGATTGAAAAGGCGCTCGCGGCACCGGGCTGACGTTGGCGCCATGCCCCCTCATCGGGCCGCTACGCGCCCCCTCCTCCCCGTGGGGGAGAAGAGGGAAGCATCGGCACAGGCTAGCTCCTCTCCCCGGGGGGAGAGGTCGGATTGCCCGAATTGCTCATGCAATTCGGTTTGGCAATCCGGGTGAGGGGGCGGTGCCCCGCTGAGGTCTGAAATGCTCAGCCGTAGATCTGCCTGTGGACCTGGTAGAGCATTTCCGAGCGGTCGGCGCGCAGGTCGGCCAGATCGCGGCTCGTCAGGTTTTCGATTTCCGCGACGAGGCGGTTGTAGTGGCGGCGCTTGGCCATGGAGGTGCGCGCGCGGGAGAAGAGGTTGTCAAAAGCCATAGCAAGGGTCCTTTCGTGCCGCATATCAGCGGTGAATTTGTTCCTCCCTTGGTCGTTCGCACCATGACATAGGAATGGTGCGATGCGAAAAGAAGATGTTGCAATGCACCATTGCACAGGGCGCATAGCGGGTTAATACAGCGCTACAGCACCATAAACGGCCGGACAGGCTGGCGGGCCATGCCGGCCGGGCACCTTTTGTCTTACAAATTGCGCCTGCGCCACCTTGCCATCGCGCCCGCAGGCTGGCTTGATCCGCGCGTCACGTGATGCCCGGAGGAAATGCATGGCGACCGCAGACTATTACGAAATTCTCGATCCGCGTTTCGCGCGGCTATTCAACGGCAACGCCCAGGTGGAAAAGCTGTTTACCGGATGTCAGTGGGCGGAAGGGCCGGCCTGGTTCGCCGCCGGCCGCTATGTCGTCTGGTCCGACATCCCCAACAACCGCATGCTGCGCTATGACGAGACCGACGGCAATGTCAGCGTGTTCCGTCAGCCCTCCGGCAATTCCAACGGCAACACCGTCGACCGCCAGGGCCGACTGGTGACGTGCGAGCATTCCGGCCGCCGCGTCAGCCGTACCGAGCATGACGGCTCGATCACCACCATCGCGGCCGAATGGAAAGGCAAGCGGCTGAACTCGCCCAACGACGCAGTCGTGAAATCCGACGGCTCGATCTGGTTCACCGATCCGAGCTACGGCATCGACACCGACTATGAGGGCGACAAGGCCGAAAGCGAGATCGGCGCTTGCAATGTCTACCGGGTCGATCCCGACTCGGGCGAGGTCGAAGCCGTCATCACCGACATGGTCCGGCCGAACGGGCTTGCCTTTTCACTGGATGAAAGCCAGCTCTATGTCGTCGACACCGGCCGCACCCATGGCGCGCAGAACCCGGCGCATATGCGGGTCTTCAACGTCGGCAAGCACGGCAAGAAGGTGTCGGGCGGCAAGGTGTTCGCCGACTGCACGGCCGGCCTGTTCGACGGCTTCCGGCTCGACGAGGCCGGCCGCATCTGGACCAGTGCCGCCGACGGCATCCATTGCTACGACCCCGACGGCACGCTGATCGGCAAGGTCAAGGTGCCGGAAGTGACCGCCAATTGCGTGTTCGGCGGCAACAAGCTGAACTGCCTCTACATCGCCGGCACCACGTCGCTCTACATGGTGCGGCTGATGGTGAACGGGGCGAAGACGTATTGAGGCTGCTGGAAACGCTTCTCTGGCGGCCCTTGATGGCGTTTCTGCGCATGTCCGCGGCGCCTGTTGCGCGGCGGCCGCCGGAACCGCCGCCAAGCGGTTCGCCGGAGCGGATTTCGAAGCCGCCCAGCGGCGGCGGTATCAGACACAATTCAAGGGGAGGACGTCATGCCATTCGTCAACATCCGCATCGTCAAGGAAGTGATCGCCGCTGATCCCGCTGGCAAGAAGGCCGACATCGCCAAAAAGGTCACGGCGGCCATCATGGACGCCACCGGGCTTAGCAATGACGACGTCTGGGTGGTGTTCGAAGAGGTCAACGCGCGCGACTGGTATGTCGGTGTGACCGATGTCGAGACGTTGCGGAAGGGGTAGCACAGCGGCACGTTGGGGTGCGGCCGCACCCTTTCGTTCGTCATCCTAGGGTCTGCGCCGCGTCGCTTCGCTCCTTGCTCCGCCCTAGGATGACGAGGCAACGTTTGCGCGTATAAAACTCGCGAAAACCTGCACCGCTTCGCGCATGGCCCGCAGGTTCTCGTCCTCTCCCAGGATCGCTTCTATCTCCGGCGGTTTCTTGCCGAGCAAGGCAATCTCCAGAACCGCATTCTCACAAAGCGCGAACGACATGGTGCGCATGATCTCGGCCAGCGCGGCGCGGGCATAGAGCGAGCGCGCGGAGGCGTGGGCCAGCATGGCGGGCTTGCCGACGGCGGCGTCGCGCGAGACCAGCCAGTCGAGCGCGTTTTTCATGCCGCCGGGCACGCCATGGGCATATTCGGGGCAGGAGACGATGATGCCGTCGGCGCTGGTGACGGCCTCGATCAGCCGCATGGCCTCGGCCGGTGTGCGCTCGCCTTCGTCATCCGGGTTGAAGATCGGCAGCAGGCCGAGCCCGTCATAGACAGTTACGCGGCAATCCGAAGGCGCGTTCGCGGACAGCGCCGCCAGCAGCGCCGAATTGGTGGAGGCGGCGCGCAGGCTGCCGGAGATGGCGAGGAGTTCGATCACGGGGAAACAGGGCTAGGGAAACCGGCAAAGGACTGCAATGGCGAATCGTACGCGAAATTTACCACAGGGTCTTGCTGTAGGCCTCGTCCAGCGAGCGGTCGAAATCGTCGGCAGTTTCGGCATGCGCCATCTGATCGGACAGGATCTGACCGAGCGTCGGCAACGTCGCGCGGTCGTGCCAGCTGTCCGGCTTCCACAATTCGGAGCGCATGAAGGCCTTGGCGCAGTGCATGTAAGCGGCCTTGACGCTCACCACGACGACGCTTTGCGGTTGCTTGCCGTCGACGGTGAGGCGCTCGCGCAAACCGGCATCGACGGTTATGCGGGCGTCGCCATTGATGCGCAGCGTCTCGTTCATGCCGGGGATGAGAAAAAGCAGCCCGACCGAAGGGTTGAGCAGGATGTTTTCCAGCGTGTCCAGCCGGTTGTTGCCGGGCCGGTCGGGAATGGCGATGGTCCTGTCGTCGAGGACAAGGGCAAAGCCCGGTCTGTCGCCTTTCGGCGTCACGTCGGCATTGCCGGCGCCGTCGGAAGAACCGATCAGCACGAAAGGGCTCTTGCCGATGAAAGAGCGGCAGTGGCCGTCGAGCGCCCTGAGTTCCTTGCGCATCGAGGTGTCGGTCGGCCGCGGCGTCTTGTAGATCGTCCTCAGTTCATCGCGCGTGGTGACGAATTCCATGGCCGTCTCCGTTTATTCTGACGCAATTCCGGACGGCTTCACACTTTTCCTGGAATTGCTTCCTGGAATTGCTCTACTTGCCGGCTTCTTCCACCTTCTCGGCCTTATCCTCGATCGAATGGTGCAGGATCAGCGGCATCTGGCTGAAGGTGAACAACAGGGTGATCGGCATGATGCCCCAGACCTTGAAGGTAACCCAGAAGTCGGTGGAAAAATTCCGCCACACCACTTCATTGGCAAGAGCCAGGAACAGGAAGAACAGGCCCCAGCGGAAAGTCAGCTTGCGCCAGCCTTCGGCATCGAGGCGAAAGGCCGAATCGAAGACATAGCCGAGCAGCGATCGGCCGAAATACAGACCGCCGAGCAGCACGCCGCCGAACAGGGTGTTGACGATGGTCGGCTTCATCTTGATGAACACGTCGTCCTGCAGATAGAGCGTCAGCGCGCCGAAGATGAAGACGACGACGCCCGAGACCATCGGCATGATCGGCAAGGTGCGCAGCAGCAGCCAGGAGGCGATCAGCGCGATCGCCGTCGCCGCCATGAAAAGGCCGGTGGCGACGAAGATCGGCCCGCCGAATTCGGCCAGGACAGGAAATTTCTGCACCAGCCAGGCGCCGCGTGCATTGGCGAAGAAGAACACCATCAGCGGCCCGAGTTCCAGCACCAGCTTGAGCAGCGGATTGACGCTTTCTTTCTTCTTTCGCGGATCGGACGGGTCGCGTTCGAGGATGGGTGAGTTCATGACTTCCTTCTGACGCATGATCTTGTCCAAAAAGCCGTCAGCTCTTCGGGATCATTGCCTGTTACGCTACGCCGGCGATCGCCCTGGCGAATTCGCCGGCCGAGAATGGTTCGAGGTCGTCGACCTGTTCGCCGACGCCGATGAAGTAGACCGGCAGTTTGTGCTTTGCCGCGATCGCGACCAGAATACCGCCGCGCGCCGTGCCGTCCAGCTTGGTCATCACCAGGCCGTTGACGCCGGCGACATTGCGGAAGATCTCGACCTGGTTGAGCGCATTCTGGCCGGTGGTGGCGTCGACCGTCTGCAGCACGGTATGCGGCGCTTCCGGATCGAGCTTGCCCAGCACGCGCACGATCTTTTCCAGCTCCGCCATCAGTTCGGTCTTGTTTTGCAGCCGGCCGGCGGTGTCGATGATCAGTACGTCGGAGCCGGCCTCCTTGGCGCGTTCGAAAGCGTCGTAGGCGAGGCCGGCGGCATCCGCGCCGATCTTCGAGGCGATGACCGGAGACTTCGTCCTCTCGCCCCAGATCTTCAGCTGCTCGATGGCTGCAGCGCGAAAGGTATCGCCGGCGGCCAGCATCACCGACAGGCCACCATCGGTCAGTTTGGCGGCGAGCTTGCCGATGGTCGTGGTCTTGCCGGTGCCGTTGACGCCGACCACCAGAATGACATGCGGCTTGTGCGACAGGTCGAGCTCCAGCGGCATGGCGACATGGGCCAGCACCTTCTCCACCTCGGCCGCCATGATGGTGCGGACATCCGCGTCGGAGACATCCTTGCCGTAGCGGCTGGCAGCGAGGGCATCGGTGACGCGCAAGGCTGTTTCCATGCCCAGATCGGCGCGGATCAGCACGTCTTCGAGGTCCTGTAGCGTCTCTTCGTCGAGCTTTCGCTTGGTGAAGACGCCGGCGATGTTGCCGGTGAGTTCTTTCGAGGAGCGGGCAAGCCCGTCGCGCATGCGCTGGAACCAGGAGCGTCGCGGCGCCGGTTCGGGCGCCTTTCGCGGCTCGGCTTTCTGCTCGACCTTTTTGGTGACGGTGACTTTGCCGGGAGCTGGTTTTGACTGTGGCGAAGGTTGCGGGGCCGGCGCGGGCGCTAGCTCGGCAACGATGGTCTTGGCTTCGACCGGCGCGGGTACAGCTTCAACCGACGTGCGCTTTACCTCCCCCTTGATGGGGGAGGTCCCAAGCGAAGCTTGGGGGTGAGGGTGATTTGCGCTGGCGTCGGCGCCATCACCCCACCCCGCCGCTTCGCGTCGACCCTCCCCATCGAGGGGAGGGTGGGGCGCCTCGTCCTTCTCCCCGTGGCTATACGGGGAGAAGGTGCCGGCAGGCGGATGAGGGGCGGCGCTGACCTCTGAGGTAGGCTGTGCGGGAGGCGCGGACGGTTGCGGCACTTCGATCGGGGCGGCCGGTTCTGCTGGAGTATCGGCAGGCGTCGGCACTTCGACGGGAGCCGGCTCCAGCTGCGGTTCCGGACGCGATGGTTCGATCTCCGGCTCGGCCGGCGCCGGCGGCACTTCTTGGGGTTGCGGCTCGGGAGCCGGCTCCGGAACGGCTGGCGGCGCAGGAACTTCTTCCGGTGCAGGCGGCTCGGGTATCTCCGGCTCAGGCTGCGGTTCTTCTACCGGCGCGGGCTCCGGCAACGGTTCCGGCTCGGATGGGACGACCGGTTCCGGCGCGGGCGGGATGGTCGGCGCGGGTTCGGGCTTCGGTTCTTCTGGCGCCGACTGCGGCGCAGGCTTTACCTCCCCCTCGATGGGGGAGGTCCCAAGCGAAGCTTGGGGGTGGGGGTGAGTGGCGCCGGCGTCGGCGCTCTCACCCCTCCCCGCCACTTCGTGGCGACCCTCCCCATCGAGGGGAGGGTGGGGCGTCGGCGGCTCGGGCTCCTCGCGCTTCAAGAACTCCGGAACGACCTGCTCGGCCGCCGGCTTCAGCGCCTCAAGCGCATCCCATTTGATCGGCGGCAGGGGAGCGGTTTCGTCGATGCGCTCCTCGACGACTTCCTTCTTGCCGAACGAAAATATGTTCTTGAAAAAACCGGCCATGCTTCAATCGTCTCAGGCGGCGCAGGCAGTGAGCGGCGCCGCTATTAGGCGCACGCCGTCATGGCCGGTGATGTCTGCCTCGACGATCTCGCCCGGCGCGCCTGTGCCGAGCGCGGCAAGCGTGAACCCTTCGGTGCGGCCGAGGCCGTCGCGCTCGATAAGGATCGTTTGGCGCGTTCCGGGAAGCGACGACAGATGGCGGCGATACGCAGTCTCACCAGCGGCGCGCAGCTGGGCCGCGCGCTGCTTGACCAGTTCGCGGCGGACCTGCGGCATGCGCGCGGCGGGCGTGCCTTCGCGCGGCGAAAACGGGAAGACATGCAGGTGCGTCAGCCCACATTCCTCGACGATCTTTATCGAATTCTGAAACATTTCCTCGGTCTCGGTCGGGAAGCCGGCGATGATGTCGGCGCCGAAGACGATTGCCGGGCGCAATTTGCGCACATCTTCGCAGAAGCGGATCGACTGGTCGCGCAAATGCCTGCGCTTCATGCGCTTCAGGATCATGTCGTCACCTGATTGCAGCGACAGATGCAGATGCGGCATCAGCCTGGGTTCGGTGGCGATGGCGTCGAGCAGATCATCATCCGCCTCGATCGAATCGATGGAGGACAGCCGCAGCCGCTTCACATCAGGCACCTGCTTCAGGATGGTCTTCACCAGCTTTCCCAGCTTCGGCGCGCCCGGCAGGTCGGCGCCGAAAGAGGTCATGTCGACGCCGGTCAGCACGATCTCGGCATAGCCGTTGCCGGCGAGACGCTTGACCTGCTCGACAACCGCGCCCATCGGCACCGAGCGTGAGTTGCCGCGGCCATAGGGGATGATGCAGAAGGTGCAGCGATGGTCGCAGCCGTTCTGCACCTGGACGAAAGCACGTGCCCGGCCCTCAATGGCGTCGACCATGTGGCCGGCGGTCTCGCGCACCGAGAAAATGTCGTTGACGCGCGCCTTCTCGCTGTCGTTGACGCCGAAATCCGGCAGCGCGCGGTAGGAGTTGGCCTTCAGCTTCTCTTCGTTGCCAAGCACGAGGTCGACCTCGTCCATGGCGGCAAAATTCTGCGGTTCGGTTTGCGCGGCGCAGCCGGTGACGATGATGCGCGCCGCCGGATTTTCGCGGCGGGCCTTTCTGATCGACTGCCTGGCCTGGCGCACCGCTTCGGCGGTGACGGCGCAGGTGTTGAAGATGATGGCGCCGCCTTTGAGCACGCCGAGGCCGGCACTTTCGGCCTCGCGCCGCATCACCTCGGATTCATAGGTGTTGAGACGGCAGCCGAAGGTGACGACGTCTATGCCTTGGGAGTTGAGGCCCTTGGTATCGGCAAGTGCAGACATCAGGCCGCGCTTTCGGTGTCGCGGGCCCAGCTGCCGGTCGACGGATCGAAACTGCCGGAAAATTCCCATTCGGCGGCGCCGGTCAGGATGACGTGGTCGTCGTCGCGCCATTCCACATGCAGCGAGCCGCCGCCGGGCGTCATCAGCGTAACGCTGCGGCCGGTGCGCCGGGTGCGGGCAGCGGCGACGACGGAAGCGCAAGCGGCCGAGCCGCAGGCCTTAGTCAGGCCGGCGCCGCGCTCCCAGGTGCGGATGATCATCGTCTCCGGCGACGTTACCTGGGCGATGGTGATGTTGGCGCGCTCGGGGAAGATCGGATGATTTTCGAGCAGCGGGCCGAAACGCTCGAGTTCGTAGGACCAGACATCGTTGTCGACCCAGAAGATGGCGTGCGGGTTGCCCATCGAGAGAGCCGAAGGCGAATGCAGCACCGGCGCGTCGATGGGGCCGATCTGCAACTCGATCATGCGGGTGTCGCGGAATTCCTCGGCCAGCGGAATGTCCTGCCAGCCAAAGCGCGGCGTGCCCATGTCGACCGAGATGGTGCCGTCGGCATGTTCGACGGCGTTGAGGATGCCGGCGCGGGTCTCGAAGGTGAAAGTCTTCTGGCCGGTTTCGGCAGCCAGCGCCTGGACGACACAGCGCATGCCGTTGCCGCAGGCCTGCGCGCCCGAGCCGTCGGAATTCAAGATGTCGATGTAAAAGGCGGTGCCCGGCGTGCGCGAATCGTGGATCGCCATGATCTGGTCGAACCTGGTCGCCGCATCGGCGTTCAGCGCGACAGCCGACGCCGCCGTGACCCTATCGGCACGGCCACGCATGTCGGCGACGATGATTTCGTTGCCGATGCCGTTCATCTTGGCGAAGGGGGCAGTGCCTGCCATGATCTGAGGTAATTCCTGTACGTTTCGCCGCTATATGGCGGAAACGGGCGGGAATTACCAGTGTGGGCTGCGTCTAGGTTACCGCGAAAACGCCGAGTACGATCAGCAGGAAGATGACGAGAACGATGCCGATCAGCAGGCGCGCGCCGGTGGCGGCGGCACCGGCCAGCGCCGGCATGCCGAGCAGGCTGGCGGCGGCAGCAACGATCAGAAGAATGATGATCCATTTGATCATGGACAATGCCTCGCAAATTGACTGGCCTGCAGCCGGCTTAAGAACGCATCTGCGGCGCTCTGGTTCCGTTGCCGCGAGGCTCTTTCCGACTGGGTGCGCTATTCGGCAATCTCGAAGTCGGTCGTGAAAGGCGCCGTCTTTGGCGAGTTCTCGTCGTGCATGAGGAAATCCGCGCGGTATTTGCCGGGGGGAACGCCATCCAGGGAGACGTTTAATTTGAAGAACATCTCTCGGTTATGCGAGCGCGAGGCGAGCTGGACCCGACCAAGCTTTTCGTCGGTTCCCAGCTTCTCGCCCGACTGGGAAAGCACGGTAAGGTCAACGTAAAGCGCGATCTGGTTGTTGCCGAGCCCATCCGAGCCGTAGGCGTAACCGACCGGCTCCATATAAAGCACAATCTCTTCGCCCGGCTTGTAGACATGGTTCGGGCGCTCGGCGTAGGCGCCGAACCCGCTGGCCGACAGGATATGCTTCACATTTTGCACGCCAAGCGGCATCGCTTGCCACAGAGCGTCCTCGGCGCTGCGGAATTTGTCCAGCGCGCCGGCGCCATCACCCGCCTGCAGTGCCTTTTCGGCTTCAGCGGCGCGATCGGTGATTTCACCCGCGAAAGCGGCCGGCGTCGAAATTACCAGCGCGATCAAAACTGCCAAGATTGATTTCATCTGTTCCCCCTATTGCGATAGACCATCGGCTAAAATGGCAGTGCCGTAAACGGCCAAATGCAGACTCCAGCCGCGCTCGATCTCGGGAACGTCCCAAACCTCGCCCGGACGCAAGGCGCGAAACCGCTCACGCGCCAGGCCTTGCGCCTCAAGCGCTTCAGTCAGTTTTGCGCCGGCAGTTGCGCTCGACCGCCGATGCGCCGACCTGCTGCGGGCTCCGGTGCCGCTTTCGCAACCAATGTACCGGTTGGAACCGCGCTAGAGCGAAGACATGCCTTTTGTCCGCCAGCCATTTTGCGACAAATTTACAACAATTCGTGGTGCAAACCCTATTTTAACCATATCGGGTTGAAATTTCGCCACCTTCTCCATCTTGGTGAGGGGTGAGATTGTGCGGACGGCTTCCCCCCAGCCGGATCCGACGGAGGTTTGAATGATTTTTTCGAGAAGCGGGCTGATGGCCGTATCGCTGGCAGCGCTCGTTGCGAGCGGCTGTTCGACCTCGCGTTTTTCATCGATGGATGACCAGCAGCCCGCCCCGCTGCAGCCCGCGCCCGCCGGCACGGTGAGCGGAAGCCAACTGCCGCCCCCGGCAGCGCCGGGCACCACCGACCCATCGCAATTCCCGACCGCGCCGGCAGGCGCGCAGGTCGCCTCGCTGCCGCCGGACGGATCGGCGCCGGCCGGAGCCTCCGACCTTACCGCTGCGAGCGTTGCCGGCGTCTGGAACGCCAGCGTGTCCGGACAGAGCTGCAAGGTGGCGACGCCGCAGACCAAATTCGGCGCCGGCTTCCGCGCCGGGCCGCTGCATTGCCCGCCGCCCATCGACGGCATCAAATCGTGGAACGTCGCCGGCAAGCAGCTGACGCTCTATGACGAGAATGGCGGCACGCTGGCGCGGCTCTATTCCTCGGGCGGTTCGAAATTCGACGGCCAGACTACCAACGGCTTGCCGATATCGCTTACAAGGTAGGCAGGGTATGCTGATATTCAGGTGAGGCCGGCCTGCGAACGGCGGCTTCCTGCGCTTCAGGTGCGTACTTAAGTACGCTCCGCTCCGGTTCTCAGGAGCCACCATTCTCGGCTCGGCCTGACCTGAACCTCAACACACCCTGATCTTTCCTGGAGCAATCCGCTCAAAGTAAGCGACGTGACCGATGCATCTGCGTGACGGCCTCCAGACCCATGCGACCGTCAGGCAGCGCTACGACCATCTGGTCGCAACCGGCGCCATCGAGCGCGATCCTGCGCAGGAGCGCATCGCCGCCGCGCTCGACCGGCTGACCGACGAGATCTCGGTCAAGCGGCTGGCGCACAAGTCGAGCGCGCTCGGCTGGCTGTTTGCCCGCAAGCGCGAGACGCGCGAGGTCGTCAAGGGCCTCTACATTCATGGCGGCGTCGGTCGCGGCAAGACCATGCTGATGGATATGTTCTTCGAGCTGTTGCCGGTCAGGCGCAAGCGCCGCGTTCATTTCAACGACTTCATGGCCGATGTGCAGGACCGCATCCAGAAGCACCGGCAGGCGCGCAAGAACGGCGACGTCAAGGAGGACGACCCGATCCCGCCGGTCGCGCTTCAGCTTGCCGAACAGGCCTGGGTGCTGTGCTTCGATGAGTTTTCGGTCACCGACATTGCCGATGCGATGGTCCTGTCGCGGCTGTTTTCGGCGCTGTTCGCCAATGGCGTGGTTCTGGTCGCCACCTCGAATGTCGCGCCGCAGGACCTTTATCGCGACGGGCTGAACCGCCAGCTCTTCCTGCCCTTCATCAGCATTCTCGAGCGCCACGCCCATGTGCTGACGCTTGATGCCGACAAGGACTACAGGCTGGAAAAGCTCGCCCGCACGCCGGTTTATGTCACCCCGGCGGATGCCGAAGCCGACCGTGTGCTCGACGAGGCCTGGCAGGCGATGACGCGTGGAGCGCTGACGGCCGAGACCTCGCTGACGCTCAAGGGGCGGCAAGTGAGGATACCGGCTGCCGCCGGGGATGCAGCGCGGTTTTCCTTCGCCGACCTCTGCGAAAAGCCGCTCGGCGCGCGCGATTTTCTGGCCATTGCCGGCCGCTTCTCGACCGTCTTCATCGATCACGTGCCGGTGCTGGGCGAAGGCAAGCGCAACGAGGCCAAGCGCTTCATCCTCCTGATAGACACGCTCTACGATCATCACACGCGGCTGGTGGTAAGCGCCGACGCCTCGCCGCCGGAGCTCTATACGGCCAGGCGCGGCGTCGAGGTGTTCGAATTCGAACGCACCGCCTCGCGGCTGATCGAGATGCAAAGCCGCGACTGGCTGGAGGACTGGGCGGAACGGCAGAAGGACAACGCGGAAGCGCAGGTCTGAGGGTTCCAAGAGGTCATTATGTAGTGATCCTTCGCGCCCCCCCTCTGTCCTGCCGGACATCTCCCCCACACGGGGGGAGATTGGCGGTTTCGGCGCTCCGCTCATTCCTGCGGCCATTGGAGATTGGCGAAAGGTCGCGTGACGTCCGATCTCCCCCCTCGTGGGGGAGATGCCTGGCAAGGCAGAGGGGGCGCTGTCCCGCCGCCGCCTAAAGCTCGTACACATACATCACAAACGACTCCGCCGGCCCATGCACCTCCTTGCGCGATTCATATAGCGCGCGCCCTGGGACATTGTCCGGTTCGGTGCCGACCCAGGCTTCGCCGCATCCCTGCTCGCGGCCGAGCGCGAACATGGCGTCGAGCATCTTTCGCGCGATGCCATGGCGCTGGTAGGCGGGTGAGACGCCGACCTCGACGATGTAGAGTTCGCTGACCTTGTCCAGGTGGCGGTGGATGACGGCAGCACACTGGCCGACGACGACGCCATCGGTCAGTGCCACAATCATCATATGACCTGAGGAGGCGAGGTAGGCGGACAGTCTGTCGGCCCGTACCGGTTCATCGAACACGTCTCGGCGATGCGCTTCACAAGGGCGTCATCGCCTGGATATAGTCTTCTGATTTCCACGTTCATTGTGTAAAATCTCTCAAGTCGGCTTACAAACTTTGACGTTTACGTAAATCCCAATGTTTCTAACCGATTGAAATTGTTCACTCGAAAATAATCGATTGAATATATTTTCCACCAAGGCTACTGGATGCGGCGAAATCTCGCTGAGACCACAGCATTCCGGCCTCTTCCTCGGCGCCGTCAACCAGATCACCAGATTTGGGCGTCGTCACAGACAAAGGGAAAATTTCCTCACATGGCACGCAACAAGATAGCGCTCATCGGCTCCGGCATGATCGGCGGCACGCTCGCTCACATGATCGGCCTCAAGGACCTCGGCGACGTGGTGCTATTCGATATTGCCGAGGGCATCCCGCAAGGCAAGGGGCTCGATATCGCGCAGTCTTCGCCGGTCGATGGTTTTGACTCCCGGCTGACCGGCGTCAATGATTATGCCGGGATCGAGGGCGCCGATGTCTGCATCGTCACTGCCGGCGTGCCGCGCAAGCCGGGTATGAGCCGCGACGATCTGCTCGGCATCAACCTCAAGGTCATGGAACAGGTCGGCGCCGGGCTGAAGAAATATGCACCCAAGGCCTTCGTCATCTGCATCACCAACCCGCTCGACGCCATGGTATGGGCGCTGCAGAAGTTTTCGGGCCTGCCCAAGACCCATGTCGTCGGCATGGCCGGCGTGCTCGACAGCGCGCGCTTCCGCTATTTCCTAGCCGAGGAATTCAAGGTCTCGGTCGAGGACGTTACCGCCTTCGTGCTTGGCGGCCACGGCGATTCCATGGTGCCGATGATCCGCTATTCCACGGTGTCGGGCATTCCGCTGCCCGACCTCATCAAGATGGGTTGGACCTCGAAGGAAAAGCTCGACCAGATCGTGCAGCGTACCCGCGATGGCGGCGCCGAGATCGTCGGCCTCTTGAAGACCGGCTCGGCCTACTATGCGCCGGCGGCTTCCGCAATTTCGATGGCCGAATCCTATCTCAAGGACAAGAAGCGTGTGCTGCCTTGTGCGGCGCATCTCTCGGGTCAGTATGGCGTCAAGGGCACCTATGTCGGCGTTCCCGTGGTCATCGGCGCCGGCGGCGTCGAGCGCATCATCGAGATCGACCTCAACAAGGCCGAGCAGAAGATGTTCGACGCTTCGGTGGCGACGGTGCAGGGCCTGACCGAGGCCTGCGTCAAGATCGCCCCGCATCTCGCCTCGAAATAATCCTCCGGAGACCATCCAGATGAACATCCATGAATATCAAGGCAAGGCGCTGCTGAAGAGCTTTGGCGCGCCGGTGGCCGAAGGCGTGCCGGTGTTCAAGGCAAGCGAAGCGGAAGCCGCGGCACAAGCGCTTCCCGGTCCGCTCTATGTGGTGAAGAGCCAAATCCATGCCGGCGGCCGCGGCAAGGGGAAGTTCAAGGAACTGTCGCCCGACGCAAAGGGCGGCGTGCGGCTGGCTAAGTCGGTTGCCGAAGTCGTTGCCAACGCCAATGAGATGCTCGGCCACACGCTGGTGACCAAGCAGACCGGCCCCGCCGGCAAGCAGGTCAACCGCCTCTATATCGAGGACGGCGCCGACATCGATCGCGAGCTTTATCTGTCGATCCTGGTCGACCGCTCGGTCGGCCGCATCGCTTTCGTCGTCTCGACCGAGGGCGGCATGGACATTGAAGGCGTCGCCCACGACACACCGGAAAAGATCATCACCCGCGCCATCGATCCGCTGGCCGGCGTGACGACCATCGACGTCGACATATTGGTGGAAGCGCTGGGCCTCACCGGCGATGCCGCCAAGGATGCCGGCACGCTGTTCCCGATCCTCTACAAGGCCTTTGTCGAGAAGGACATGAGCCTGCTCGAGGTCAACCCGCTGATAGTGATGAAAAACGGCCGCCTGCGCGTGCTGGACGCCAAGGTGTCGTTCGACAACAACGCGCTGTTTCGCCACCCCGAACTGATGGAATTGCGCGACACCACGGAAGAGGACGAGAAGGAGATCGAGGCGTCGAAATACGACCTCGCCTATGTCGCGCTCGACGGCAATATCGGCTGCATGGTCAATGGCGCCGGCCTCGCGATGGCGACGATGGACATCATCAAGCTCTACGGCGCCGAGCCCGCCAACTTCCTCGATGTCGGCGGCGGTGCGTCCAAGGAAAAAGTGACGGCAGCGTTCAAGATCATCACCAGGGACCCGGCGGTCAAAGGCATTTTGATCAACATCTTCGGCGGCATCATGAAGTGCGACATCATTGCCGAGGGCGTCATTGCCGCGGTCAAGGAAGTCGGCCTGGAAGTGCCGCTGGTGGTGCGCCTCGAAGGCACAAACGCCGAACTCGGCAAGAAGATCATCAACGACAGCGGCCTGAACGTGGTGTCGGCCGATGATCTCGACGACGCAGCCAAGAAGATCGTGGCGGCGGTGAAGGGCTGAAGGCGAATGCCTCCGCGCATGATAAACCTCGTCGAGGCGGCGGACGCGAAGATCACCAAGGTCTTCGATCCGCATATCGCCGGCGACGTCAATGACAGCCAGGCCAAGGTCGCCAAGTTCGGCGAGACCTTCGACTGGCATGCGCATGAGCATGAGGACGAAGCCTTCCTCGTCCTGCGGGGCAAGATCGCCATCGATTTCCGTGACGGTCCGGTCGAACTCGGCGAGGGTGATTTCATCGTCGTGCCTAAGGGCGTCGAGCATCGGCCGCGGTCGCTGACCGCCGAGCCGGTGGTGCTGATGTTCGAGCCGGCAACGACGCTCAACAC
Source organism: Mesorhizobium sp. M0037 (assembly GCF_040323635.1). Taxonomy (NCBI): domain Bacteria; kingdom Pseudomonadati; phylum Pseudomonadota; class Alphaproteobacteria; order Hyphomicrobiales; family Phyllobacteriaceae; genus Mesorhizobium; species Mesorhizobium sp. M0037. The sequence goes on from NZ_JAMYVB010000022.1 coordinate 54,221, forward strand.
CGGCAACGCCAAGAGCGACCTCACCGTCTCCGACCTGAAGCGGCTCTGACCCATGAACGCGTTCTCCTCGCTCTCGGCCGATCACCAGCGCCTGCAGGCACTGGTCGGCGCTTGGCGCGGCGAGGAAGAGGTGGCGGAAACGCAGTGGGCCGATGGCGGACCGGCGGCGTCGGAAGTGCTGGCAGAGCCACAGTTCGGCGGCCTGTTCGTGGTGCAGCGCTATCGCCAGCGCCGCGACGGCACGGTCTCGTTCGGCTCGCACAGCGTGTTCGGCTTCGACCAGCCAAACAGGCTCTTCACCATGCACCAGTTCGACTCCATGGGTTTTGTGCCGGCCTCGCCGGCCACAGGAACGTGGAACGGCGATGAGCTGGTTCTGGAGCGGTCGTCGCCGCGTGGCTCAGCACGCGTGACGTATATTTTCGACAATGTCGATGCCTACCGGATGCGACTGCATTTCAAACCTGCCGGCATCGACAGCTGGCAAGACATGGTGAGCGGCGTCTACCGGCGCGTTTCGCCTTCCTCGATCAACGGTTTTTAGAAAAGGGCTCCGATGTCCATTCTCATCGACAAGAACACCAAGGTGCTGGTTCAGGGCCTGACCGGCAAGACCGGCACGTTCCACACCGAGCAGGCCTTGGCCTATCACGGCACCAAGATGGTCGGCGGCATCCATCCCAAGAAGGGTGGCGAGACCTGGACCAGCGCCAAGGGCGAAAACCTGCCGATCTTCGCTTCCGTTGCCGAGGGCAAGGAAAAGACCGGCGCCAATGCCTCGGTGGTCTATGTGCCGCCGGCGGGCGCCGCCGAAGCCATCCTCGAAGCCATCGAAGCCGAGATCCCGCTGATCGTCTGCATCACCGAAGGCATTCCGGTGATGGACATGGTCAGGGTCAAGGCGCGGCTCGACCGCTCGACCTCGCGGCTGATCGGCCCGAACTGCCCCGGCGTGCTCACCCCCGACGAATGCAAGATCGGTATCATGCCCGGCAACATCTTCCGCAAGGGCTCGGTCGGCGTTGTTTCGCGCTCGGGAACGCTTACCTACGAGGCAGTGTTCCAGACCACCAATGTCGGCCTCGGCCAGACCACCGCCGTCGGTATCGGCGGCGACCCCGTCAAAGGCACCGAGTTCATCGACATGCTCGAAATGTTCCTCGCCGACGACGAGACCAAGTCGATCATCATGATCGGCGAGATCGGCGGTTCGGCCGAGGAAGACGCCGCGCAGTTCCTCAAGGACGAGGCCAAGCGCGGCCGCAGGAAACCGATGGCCGGCTTCATCGCCGGGCGCACCGCGCCGGCCGGTCGCACCATGGGCCATGCGGGCGCGGTCATCTCCGGCGGTAAGGGCGGCGCGGAAGACAAGATCGCGGCGATGGAATCGGCCGATATTAAAGTATCGCCATCGCCGGCGCGTCTGGGCACGACGCTGGTTGAGGCGATCAAGGCTAAGTGAGTAGCGAGTACTGAATAGCGAATAGGGAAAAGAGAGCAACGGCGCGACCCGGGAAAAATCCCTACTCGCTATTCGCTACTCACTATTCGCTTTTGAAAAGGAGACGGAGCCAGGCTCCGCGGACAAAAATGGCAAGACAAGATCAGGCCAACGACCAATTTTCGCTCACCTCTTTCCTGTATGGCGGCAATGCCGACTATATCGACGCGCTGTACGCGTCCTATGAGGATGATCCAGAGTCGGTAAACCCCGAATGGCAGGACTTCTTCGCCGGGCTGAAGGACGACGCCGGCGATGTCCGCAAGAACGCCAAGGGCGCTTCCTGGGCAAAGCCGTCCTGGCCGCTGCAAGCCAATGGCGAACTGGTGTCGGCGCTGGACGGCAATTGGGGCATCGTCGAGAAGCATCTGGAAAAGAAGGTCAAGGACAAGGCGGTCACCAATGGCGTCGTGCTGTCGGATGCCGACGTGCATCAGGCGACGCGCGATTCGGTGCGCGCCATCATGATGATCCGCGCCTTCCGCATGCGGGGCCATCTGCACGCCAATCTCGACCCGCTCGGCATCGCCAAGCCGCTTGAGGACTATAACGAGCTGTCCCCGGAAAATTACGGTTTCACCGCAGCCGACTACGACCGGCCGATCTTCCTCGACAATGTGCTCGGCCTCGAATTCGGCACCATCCGGCAGATGCTGGAGATCCTGACCCGCACCTATTGCTCGACGCTCGGTGTCGAGTTCATGCACATTTCCGACCCCGAGGAAAAGGCCTGGATCCAGGCGCGCATCGAGGGTGCCGACAAGGAGATTTCCTTCACCGCTACAGGAAAAAAAGCGATCCTGCAGAAGCTGGTCGAGGCCGAAGGCTTCGAGCAGTTCATCGATGTCAAGTACAAGGGTACCAAGCGCTTCGGCCTCGATGGCAGCGAAGGCCTGATCCCGGCGCTGGAGCAGATCATCAAGCGCGGCGGCCAGCTCGGCATGAAGGAGATCGTGCTCGGCATGGCGCATCGCGGCCGGCTGAACGTGCTGTCCCAGGTGATGGCCAAACCGCATCGCGCCATCTTCCACGAATTCAAGGGCGGCTCGGCCGCTCCTGACGAGGTCGAGGGCTCGGGCGACGTCAAGTACCATCTCGGCGCCTCGTCGGACCGCGAATTCGACGGCAACAAGGTGCATCTGTCGCTGACCGCCAATCCTTCGCATCTGGAAATCGTCGATCCGGTTGTGATGGGCAAGGCGCGCGCCAAGCAGGACTATCTGTTCGGCCGCAGCCGCGAGGAGATCGTGCCGCTGGAAGAGCGCGCCAAGGTGCTGCCGCTGCTTCTGCATGGCGACGCCGCCTTTGCTGGCCAGGGCGTAATCGCGGAAATTCTCGGCCTGTCGGGCCTGCGCGGCCACCGCGTCGCCGGCACGCTGCATTTCATCATCAACAACCAGATCGGCTTCACCACCAATCCGCGCTTCTCGCGCTCGTCGCCCTATCCGTCCGACGTCGCCAAGATGATCGAGGCGCCGATCTTCCACGTCAATGGCGACGACCCGGAAGCGGTGGTGCACGCCACGAAGGTGGCGATCGAATTCCGCATGAAGTTCCACAAGCCGGTGGTGGTGGACATGTTCTGCTACCGCCGCTTCGGCCACAATGAGGGCGACGAGCCGGCTTTCACCCAGCCGATCATGTACGCCAACATCCGCAACCACAAGACGACGGTGCAGATCTATGGCGAGCGGCTGATCGCCGAGGGCCATATCAGCCAGGCCGAACTCGACAAGATGAAGGCCGACTGGCGCGCCCATCTGGAATCCGAATGGGAAGTCGGCCAGCACTACAAGCCCAACAAGGCCGACTGGCTGGACGGCGCCTGGTCTGGCCTGCGCACCGCGGACAACCAGGACGAACAGCGCCGCGGCAAGACGGCCGTGCCGGTCAAGGTGCTGAAGGACATCGGCAAGAAACTGACCGAGGTGCCGAAGGGTTTCGAGGCGCACAAGACCATCATCCGCTTCCTCGAAAACCGCCGCCAGGCGATCGACTCCGGCGAAGGCATCGACTGGTCGACGGCCGAGGCGCTGGCCTTCGGCGCCATCCTGCTCGACGGCAATCCGATCCGGCTCTCCGGCCAGGATTCCGAACGCGGCACCTTCTCGCAGCGCCATTCCGTGCTCTACGACCAGCGCGACGAGACCCGCTACATCCCGCTCAACAATCTGTCGGCGGCACAGGCCGGCTACGAAGTCATCAACTCGATGCTGTCGGAAGAGGCGGTGCTCGGCTTCGAATATGGCTACAGCCTGGCCGAGCCTAAGGCGCTGACGCTCTGGGAAGCGCAGTTCGGCGACTTCGCCAACGGCGCCCAGGTGGTGTTCGACCAGTTCATCTCGTCGGGCGAGCGCAAGTGGCTCAGAATGTCAGGCCTGGTCTGCCTGCTGCCGCATGGCTATGAAGGCCAGGGTCCAGAGCATTCCTCGGCCCGGCTCGAGCGCTTTCTGCAGCTTTGCGCCGAAGACAATATGCAAGTCGCCAACTGCACCACGCCGGCCAACTACTTCCACATATTGCGCCGGCAGCTGAAGCGCGACTTCCGCAAGCCGCTGATCCTGATGACGCCGAAGTCGCTGCTGCGCCACAAGCGGGCAGTGTCGACGCTGCCGGAAATTTCGGGCGAAAGCTCGTTCCACCGGCTTTTGTGGGACGATGCCCAGCTGCTGCAGAACCAAGCGATCAAGCTCACCAAGGATTCCAAGATCCGCCGCGTCGTGCTGTGCTCGGGCAAAGTCTATTATGACCTCTACGAGGAGCGCGAGAAGCGCGGCATCAACGACATCTACCTGCTGCGCGTCGAACAGCTCTATCCCTTCCCGGCCAAGGCGCTGATCACCGAACTGTCGCGTTTCCGCAATGCGGAGATGGTGTGGTGCCAGGAAGAACCCAAGAACATGGGCGCATGGTCGTTCATCGACCCTTATCTGGAATGGGTGCTGGCGCATATCGACGCCAAGCATCAGCGGGTGCGCTACACCGGCAGGCCGGCGGCGGCATCGCCGGCGACCGGTCTGATGTCGAAGCATTTGGCGCAGCTCGCCGCCCTGCTCGAAGACGCGCTCGGCGAATAGAACAAACCCGGCGAATAGAACAGACAGAGAAGAAACGGACAGGCACAATGGCTACCGAAATCCGCGTTCCCACTCTCGGCGAATCCGTCACCGAGGCGACCATCGGCAAGTGGTTCAAGAAGGTCGGCGATGCCATTGCCGTCGACGAGCCGCTGGTCGAGCTCGAAACCGACAAGGTGACGGTGGAAGTGCCTGCCGCCGCCGCCGGCACGCTGGGCGAGATCACCGCCAAGGAAGGCGAGACCGTCGGCGTCGGTGCGCTGCTCGGTTCGATCTCGGCTGGAGGCGCTGCCGCCGCCCCGGCGTCCAAGCAGGAGACCAAGCCGCAAGCTGTGTCGCAGGCGTCGAGCCCCGACGCGGCACATACGACCAAGCAGGCCGCGGCCGAGACCGCCAAGATTGCCGGCGATGCCGGGCCGGTCGAGCCGCGCGCCATGCCGCCGGCGCCAGCTGCCGCAAAGCTGATCGCCGAGAACAATCTGTCGGTCGACCAGGTTTCTGGCTCGGGCAAGCGCGGCCAGGTGCTGAAAGGCGATGTGCTCGACGCGATTTCCAAGGGCGCGCCGTCGCAGCCGGCCGAAATTCCGAAGGCCGCACCGGCTCCGGTCGCCGTGCGTGCGCCGTCCTCGGGCGACGATGCGTCGCGCGAGGAGCGCGTGCGCATGACCAAGCTGCGCCAGACCATTGCGCGCCGGCTGAAGGAAGCGCAGTTGACCGCCGCCATGCTGACCACCTTCAACGAGGTCGACATGTCGGCGGTGATGGCGCTCAGGACCAAGTACAAGGACATCTTCGAGAAGAAGCATGGCGTGAAGCTCGGCTTCATGGGCTTCTTCACCAAGGCGGTTACGCACGCATTGAAGGAAATCCCCTCGGTCAATGCCGAGATCGACGGCACCGACATCATCTTCAAGAACTATGCCCATATCGGCGTTGCCGTCGGCACCGAAAAGGGTCTCGTCGTGCCAGTGGTGCGCAATGCCGACCAAATGTCGATTGCCGAGATCGAGAAGGATATCGGCCGGCTGGGCATCGCCGCGCGTGACGGCAAGCTCTCCGTCGCCGACATGCAAGGCGGCACGTTCACGATCTCCAACGGCGGCGTCTACGGCTCGCTGATGTCGACGCCGATCCTCAATGCGCCGCAGTCCGGGATTTTGGGCATGCACAAGATCCAGGACCGGCCGGTCGTGGTCGGCGGCCAGATCGTGATCCGGCCGATGATGTACTTGGCGCTGAGCTACGATCACCGCATTGTCGACGGCAAGGAAGCTGTGACCTTCCTGGTCCGCGTCAAGGATAGTCTGGAGGATCCCGAACGGCTGGTGCTCGATCTGTGAGTGATCCGGGATGGCCGAGCCCGCCCAGCCGATCGATCTTTTCGAACTCCTGACGACTGGCCGCGCGGGTCCTCTCGAACTCGGCAAAAGCAGCCGTGAGGCGGTTCGACAACTGATCGAGGCGGAGGATGTGCGGGCGGACGGTCATTATCGCCACGGGGACACGGAGTCCGCGTGGTGTATCTATGGCGCCAATTGCGAATTCTTCTTCAGCCCCGATTTTCGCTTGCGATCGATCAGCGTCGAGCCTTCCAAGACCGCCTTGGCACTCAATGGCATGATGGCGACCTGGCGCGGCGATTTCGCACTCAATCTGGGAAGACATCCAACCATTCTGGCTGGCAACGACCCGATTGCATTTCACGCGTTGCCGAAAGCGCTGCAGGTCCTGAACAAGCCTGAGTTCAATTGGACAATCGGTGGCGGCGATGAGCGCGACATCTATATCGAACTGTCGGAAGGCTCCCGCTATTTGACCCTCAAGTATGAGATCAACACCATTCCGGTGGACGGGGATGCGAAAATTGTCTTTGAGATAGATTACTTTCTAGCAGCGGTCTTCCTTGTCGACCGGGATGTTCAGGGCGACGAATGACAATCCGGTCCTTCCGCATTTCGCAGCGTGTTCTGGCCCTGTCGCTAGCAGCAGCGGTGGCGACGCCGATCCCCGCACACGCCGCCTGCCCTCTGGCGCTTGCCGTTTATGGCGATGCCGAGAGCGATGCCGGAATCGATTTTCGGCCGACGATGGGTGCGGCCACCGTCACCAATACCTTCGAGATGGTGCTCGACAAGGGCATCGTGCTCGACGGCCTTGTGATGTGGACCTCCGGTGTTTCGCGACCGCATGGCTCGCTGATGTACAAATGCCCGACCGGCGACGTCACCGGTGACGAGCTTGCCGCCTGCACGGTCTGGCAGGGCGTGGTCTACAGCGCCGACGACAAGGGCAACATTGCGCTGCTGGCGGCCGAAGGCACGGACGCGCCGCAGAGCCTGATCTTCCCCGACCTGGGTCCATCGTTGCAGATGTCGTCCGCCTTTGGCTCCAACGGTTTTTCGAAACTGCCGTGGGATGTGTTTTTGCTGAAAGGTTGCCAGGAATGAGCGCGGCGAAGAAAGTTCTTCTGGTCACCGGCGGCAGCCGCGGCATTGGTGCGGCCACTTGCCGGCTTGCGGCGAAGGCCGGCTACCGCGTCGCGGTCAACTATGCCGCAAACGAGGCCGCGGCCCAGGCGCTGGTCGCCGAGATCGAGGCCGGTGGCGGTGAAGCGATAGCGGTCAAGGGCGATGTCGGCGTCGAGGCTGACATCGTCGCCGTGTTTGAAGCCGTCGATAGCGCCTATGGCCGGCTCGACGCCCTGGTCAACAATGCCGGAATCGTCGACGTCAAGGCGCGTGTCGACGAGATGAGCCTGGCGCGGCTGGAGCGCATGATGCGCATCAATGTCATCGGCTCGTTTCTGTGCGCCCGCGAAGCGGTGCGGCGCATGTCGAGCAAGCATGGCGGCCAGGGCGGCGCCATCGTCAACATCTCGTCGGCGGCGTCGCTACACGGCTCGCCCGGCGAATATGTCGACTATGCAGCGTCCAAGGCGGCGATCGACACTTTTACGCTCGGCCTGGCGCGCGAAGTCGCGACCGAAGGCGTGCGCGTCAACGCGATACGGCCGGGCATCATCGACACCGAGATCCACGCTTCGGGCGGCCAGCCGGACCGGGTCGAGCGGTTCCGCGACATGCTGCCGATGAAACGAGCCGGCACGGCGGATGAAGTCGCGCATGCCGTTCTCTATTTTTTGTCGGATGAAGCGTCCTACACGACGGGCGCAATCCTGAATGTAAGCGGCGGCCGCTGAGCCCCAAGCTAAGGGAAACGAACATGGCTTATGATGTCGTTATCATCGGGTCGGGGCCGGGCGGCTATGTCTGTGCCATCAAGGCGGCACAGCTCGGGCTCAAGGTCGCGGTGGTCGAGAAGAACGCCACTTTCGGCGGCACCTGCCTGAACATCGGCTGCATCCCATCCAAGGCGCTGCTTTATGCCTCGGAGATGTTCGCCGAGGCCGGCCATTCCTTCGATGCGCTGGGCGTCGAGATACCGGCGCCGAAACTCAATCTGAAGAAGATGATGGCGCACAAGGACGCGACCGTTTCGGCCAACGTCAATGGCGTCGCCTTCCTGTTCAAGAAAAACAAGATCGATAGTTTCCGTGGCACCGGGAAGGTGGTTGCGGCCGGCAAGGCGTCGGTGACGGCTGAGGACGGCAAGGTCGAGGAGATCGAGACGAAAAATATCGTTATTGCCACGGGCTCCGATGTCGCCGGCATTCCCGGCGTCAAGGTCGACATCGACGAGAAGGTGATCGTGTCGTCGACCGGCGCGCTGTCGCTGGAGAAGGTGCCGGGACATCTGGTGGTTGTCGGCGGTGGGGTCATCGGTCTGGAGCTCGGCTCGGTCTGGGCACGGCTCGGCGCCAAGGTCACCGTGGTCGAATTCCTCGACACCATCCTGGGCGGCATGGACGGCGAGGTCTCCAAGCAGTTCCAGCGCCTGCTTTCCAAGCAGGGTTTCGAGTTCAAGCTCGGCACCAAGGTGACAGGGGTGACCAAGGCCAAAAAGGGCGCCGCCGTTACCTTCGAGCCGGTCAAGGGTGGTGCGGCCGAGACCATCGAGGCCGACGCGGTGCTGATCTCGACCGGACGCCGGGCCTATTCCGACAGCCTCGGGTTGAAAGAAGCCGGCGTCGAGGTCGACGAGCGCGGCCGGGTCAAGACCGACGGGCATCTCAGGACCAACGTGGCCGGCATCTACGCCATTGGCGACGTCATCGCCGGGCCGATGCTGGCGCACAAGGCCGAGGATGAAGGCGTGGCGGTGGCCGAGACCATTGCCGGCCAGGCCGGCCATGTGAATTACGACGTCATTCCGAGCGTCGTCTACACCAGCCCGGAAATCGCTTCGGTCGGCAAGACAGAGGAAGAGCTGAGGAAGGCCGGCATCGACTACAAAAGCGGCAAATTCCCGTTCACCGCCAACGGCCGCGCGCGCGCCATGCTGCACACGGACGGCTTCGTGAAGATCCTCGCCGACAAAGCCAGCGACCGCGTGCTCGGCGTCCACATTGTCGGCTTCGGCGCCGGCGAGATGATTCATGAGGCGGCGGTGCTGATGGAATTCGGCGGCTCATCCGAAGACCTCGCCCGCACCTGCCACGCGCATCCGACAATGTCGGAAGCGGTGAAGGAAGCAGCGCTGGCGACGTTCTTCAAGCCGATCCATATTTAAGGAAACGCTGGAGGGACAGCACCCCCCTGTGGCCTGCCGGCCATCTCCCCCTCAAGGGGGGAGATTGGACTTCACCGCCGCGTCGCGAGCTTTCAAGTTTCTCACGTTTCTAACCCGGCGCTGTTCGTGAGACAGCCGATCTCCCCTCTCGAGGGGGAGATGTCCGGCAGGACAGAGGGGGCGGTGAAGAATCGCGACGCTCGCCGATAGGTGCCCCAAACACAACGGCCCGCTTTTCAGCGGGCCGTTCTTGGCTGGAATCAAGATGCCAGATCAGTTGGCCAGATTACGGGCTCGGCGCCGGAGCGGGCGCGGGTGCCGGGGCTGGCGCAGGAGCCGGTGCGGGCGCAGGGGCTGGTGCGGGAGCCGGTTCGGCGGGCTTCATCGGCTCAGCCGGTGCAGGTGCGGGCGCCGGTGTGCTGGCTGCCGGCGGCTCTGCGGGCGCAGGATGTTCGCCGCTTCTGCCGAAAACATAGTACGCGACAATCGCAAGGATGACGACGACCAGCGCAATCAGCCAGCCGCTGCCACCACCCGACCTGGGCGCTGGATCGTTAGGGTTCGCCATAAAAGTGTCCTCCGTGGATGAAAAGCATCAATCAACACCCCTCAACGCGCAACCGTTGAACGGGTTCATACTAGGCCTTCAAATTGACGAACGCAGGAAAATTCTGATTCGCAACCGCTTGTTGGCCTGTATTTCCCCCGCAAAATCAATCACGAACGAGGTAGAACGAGCTTAGCTGGCCTTTTCCGCCAAAAATAGGGCCAACCGCCTCCGCTTTGCGAATCAGTTGCGCACCGCACAGAGCCGGGCTTACGTGATTCGGTATTCAAGACGGGCGCTGCTCAGTCGACGGCGGTGACGGTATAGCCGGCCTTGCGAAAATCCTCGACCAGGCCTTCGGGGCCGGGAAGATGCATGGCGCCGACGGCCATGAAGGCATTGCCCTTGGCCAGGATCGGTGCGGCATGGTCGGCCATGACCTTGTTGCGGCCGGTGATCATCGTCCGGTCGAATTCGGCGTAACCTGCGTCGTCTTCGTCGGGCGAGATCGAACGCAACAGCGGCCAGAAGGTGCCGGTGTCGCCGCGCTGGTAAAGCACGATCATGGTTTCGTTGATGTCGTTTATCTTGTCGCCGAGCTTCAGGGTCTCGACCAGCCCCTTGATGTGGAACGCAAGCGGCAGCGAGGCCATGGCGCGCAGCTGGCTGGCTGCGGTCTCCAACCCTTCCACCGGCTTGCCATTAGCCTTGGCGTCCTGCGCCAGCTTGACGTCGAGAACCGGTGCGCCGCCTGCCTGACGGGCGACCTCACAGACCGGCAGCGCGACCATGGCCGACAGCAGCCACGGCTTCATCTTGGAGACGCTCGCCGGCGGAATGCCGCGCGCATCGAGCCCTTTGTTCACCACCGCCGCATCCTCCGGCGACAACAGCGACGACAACGTCGTGTTGTCGGTGAACATCATCAGCTCGGGTTCCTTGAGCATGGCCTCCATCATCTTCTGCTTGTCGAGCACGTCGGTGGTCTCGATGATGATGGTGCCGGCAGCGTCATAGGCTTTCCTGGCTGCCGGCGGCAGAGTGGTCACGCGCGGGTCGGTCATGTGCATGGTGCCGAACAGGAAGGACGGCTTTTCGCCTGATTTCTCCAACTTCCACAACAGGCCCTTGCCGTTCAGCGTCGCTGCTGCTTCCGTCTCGATCCTGGCATAGGCGGCGGGGTCTTCCTTCTGCAAGGCCGATAGCAGATCGGCGCCGGCGCAGGCCGGGGCTTCGGCATGCGCCTTGCCCATGGCAAGCAGCAACGCGACGAGAAAAGACAGGAAAAACAGGGCGTTGAGCGCGACGAGCAGCTTCAGCGACACAAGGGCCGCGCGGTCGGCGATGGCAAGGGCGCGTTTCATGGTGCGGTTCTAGGACTGAAAAGCGGCGAAACGGTTAACCGGCGTGGGGAAATTGTCCTGGACTTATACAGTGTCACGCGCGGGGATGGGCAGATTCGTAGATCTCGAGCAGCCTTGCCGTGTCGACGCCGGTATAGACCTGCGTCGTCGACAAGCTGGCGTGGCCGAGCAGTTCCTGGATGGTGCGCAGGTCGCCGCCGCGCCCGAGCAGATGGGTGGCGAAGGAATGGCGCAACGCGTGCGGCGTCGCGGTGTCGGGCAGGTTCAGCGCCGAGCGCAGCCTGGCCATGTCGCGCTGGACGATGGCCGGGTTGAGCGGCCCGCCGCGGGCGCCGCGAAACAGCAGGCCCTTGGGGTCGTGATGATAGGGGCAAAGTTTTCGGTATTCGGCGATTGCCCGCAGCGCCACCGGCAGCACTGGCACCAGCCGTGTCTTGCCACCCTTGCCGGTGACGCGCAGCACGGTGTCGGCTTCCGATGCCAGGTCGGCGGCGCTGAGGCCCAGCGCTTCGGAAATGCGCAGGCCCGATCCATAAAGCAGCGTCAGCACGGCGGCGTTGCGGGCGGCGATCCAAGGCTCTTCAGCCAGCTGGCCTTCCACCGACACGACATGTTTGGCATCGCTGGCGGTCAGCGGCTTGGGCAGCGATTTCGGCTGGCGCGGCGCGCGCAACGCCGCGGCACCGGCGGCATTGGCGAGACCGCGCCGTTCGAGGAAGCGCAGCAGCGAGCGGATGCCGGCGAGGCCGCGTCCGAGCGTGCGGGCGCCGGCGCCGGCGTTGCGCCGCGCGGCAAGAAAGCCGCGCAGATCGGCCGGGCGGAGAGTGGCGATGTCGGAAAGACCAGGCGAGCCGCCGCAATGCCCTGTGAGGAAATGCAGGAACTGGCGCGTGTCGCGCTCATAAGCTTCGACGGTCGCCGGCGACAGCCGGCGCTCGCGCGCCAGCATCTTCAGCCAACTTTCGCGCGCTGCCTGGAGGTCGGGTTTTGCCGGGATGAGAAATTCCTGCATGCCGCCATTGTCAGGCAGCCGGGTTAGGAAGCGGTGAAGAACCTGTCATTGAAATGACGCCGGTAGGGCGTTAGAGCAGGGCAAAGGATATCAGCCATGTCGAAGCCCCAGAACCCCGTGCAAATGGCCGTGATCGGCGCCGCCCACGGCATCAAGGGCGAATTGCGGGTGAAGACTTTCACTGGCGAGCCGATGGCGCTGGCCGATTATGGGCCGCTCTATGCCAAGGACGGCCGCGTTTTCCAGATCACCGACATAAGGCCCGCCAACACCGTCGTGGTGGTGCGCTTCAAGGGTATTGCCGATCGCAATGCCGCCGAGACGCTGGCCGGAACCGAGCTGTTCGTCGACCGCTCGATGCTGCCCGACGATGGCGAGGAGGACGAATTCTACCACGCCGATCTCGTCGGACTTGAAGTCCGCGACGATAAGGGCGCGGTCATCGGCAAGGTGGTGGCGGTGCATAATTTCGGCGGCGGCGACATTCTCGACGTTACCCTCGGCGGGCGCAAAGGCGTGCTGATCCCGTTCACCCAGGCCGCCGTGCCTCAGGTTTCGATCGCCGAAGGTTTTCTCCGCGTCGACCCGGCAGCCGCCGGCCTTGTCGAGGATGAGGATGGCGACGCGCCGCGCGAAGAAGATTTCGACGCGAAGGGCCGACCGCGCGGGCCGCGCGAAGCCGGAGGCAACCGGTGACGTTCAAGGCGTCGGTGCTGACGCTCTATCCCGAGATGTTTCCGGGCGGGCTAGGCCTGTCGCTGGCCGGACGGGCGCTCGAAGTCGGGACATGGTCGCTGGAAGCTATCCAGATCCGCGACTTCGCCAGCGATCGCCATCACACCGTCGACGACACGCCGGCCGGCGGTGGCGCCGGCATGGTGATGCGCGCCGATGTGCTGGCCAAGGCGATCGACCACACGTCGCCGGCGGGCGATCCGCGGCCGCGTTTGCTGATGAGCCCGCGTGGAAAGCCGCTGACGCAGGCGCACGTGCGCGAACTGGCTGGCGGGCCAGGCGCCGTCATCGTTTGCGGCCGGTTCGAGGGCGTCGACCAGCGGCTGATCGAGGCGCGTGGACTGGAAGAGGTCTCCATCGGCGATTTCATCCTGTCGGGCGGCGAGCCGGCGGCGCTCGTACTGCTCGACGCCGTTGTGCGGCTGTTGCCCGGCGTCATGGGCAATGCGGTGTCGGGCGAGGAAGAAAGTTTCGAGAACGGCCTGCTCGAACACCCGCATTACACGCGGCCACAGGAGTTCGAAGGCCGCCCCATCCCCGACGTGCTGGTCTCCGGTAATCACAAGAAGATCGCCGCGTGGCGGCGCGCCGAGTCCGAGAAGCTGACCAGGGAGCGCCGGCCGGATTTGCTCGCCGCTCAGCCCTTGGCAAAATAGTAGACGGCGAGAAACAGGCCGACGGCGATGACGAAGCCGCGTACTGCGTTTTGCGGCACGCGCTTTGCGATCCAGACGCCGGCATAGCCGCCGAGCGCGCCGCCGGGGATCATGACGATTGCCTGAGGCCAGGCAACAACGCCGCCGGAAACGAAGACCAGTATGGCAACGGCGGCGATGACCACGGCCAGCATGTTCTTCAGCGCGTTCAGCCGGTGATAGTCGCCGGATTGCGTCAGGCCGAGCGTCGCCAGCATCATGACGCCCATGCCGGCGCCGAAGAAGCCGCCATAGATGGCGGTAGCGAACTGCGCCAGAGAACCGGCCAGAGAGCCGACCGTGGCTTCATGCCCAGGCTTCGGCGTTGGTTTCAGCCACGGCCCGGCGGCGAACAAGGCGGTTGCGGCCAGCAGCAGCCACGGCACGAGGGCGCGGAACGACGGATTTGAGAGCGCCAGCAGGATGAGCGCACCAGCCAGCGCGCCCAAAGCCGAGATCAGGCAAAGCAGCAGCGCGCCGCGCCAGAAATGCTTGATGTCGGTCCAGTAAGCCAGCGTCGAGGTGATGTAACCGGGAAACTGCGTCACCGAGGACGTGGCGTTGGCGACGATCGGCGGCAGGCCGGCCAGCGTCATGGCGCCGAAGGTTATGAAGGTGCCGCCGCCGGCAACCGCGTTGACGGCGCCTGACAGAAAACCCGCGAGGAAGAGCAGGACTGCGTCGAAAACAGACATTGTGAGGCCGCCGGACAAGTGTGCTGCTCCCGGATTAGGAAGCTTGAAGGGCCGGCGCAACCCTGCACTGGACGATTGCGTGGTGGCATGCGACCAAAAAAGACAGGGCCAAGGCGTGACAAGTCAGTGAAATAGCTGTATGTGCCCGCCCGTACTGGCGAGAAAAATCTCCCGGACCCGTCAACAATGACGGTGTAGTCGCCCCTGCCCAATGTTTCGAAGACAAGATGTCTCGGGGACAAAGGGCATAGCCGAGCGGTCCATGGAACTGCAAGGCGAGTGTCGGACGCTCTGACTGTCGGAAGAACAAGAAGTGGACTATTGAGATGGATATCATCCGTCAGCTCGAGGCCGAACAGGCCGCCAAGATCGAAGCCAAGCGCAAGCTTCCCGAGTTTCAGCCCGGCGACACCGTGCGCGTCCAGGTCCGCGTGACCGAGGGCACCCGCACCCGCGTCCAGGCCTATGAGGGCGTCGTCATCGCCCGCGCCGGCGCCGGCTTCCAGGAAAATTTCACCGTCCGCAAGATCTCCTACGGCGAAGGCGTCGAGCGCGTTTTCCCGGTCTACTCGCCGATGGTCGAAGGCGTCGAGATCGTGCGCCGCGGCAAGGTGCGCCGCGCCAAGCTCTATTACCTGCGCGACCGTCGCGGCAAGTCGGCCCGCATTTCGGAAAACACCGGCGTGCGCGCCCGCAAGCTCAACGATGAGGAGCGCGACGCGCTGAACGCCGAGAAGGCCCGCATCGAAGCCGAGAAGGTTGCCGCTGCCCAGGCGCTGGCCGCCGAGACGGCCGCCAAGGAAGCTGCCGAGAAGAAGGCCGCCGACGAAGCCGCTAAGGCCGCCGACGAGGCTGCAAAGGCGGCGGAAGCGACCCCGGCCGAATAAACCTGGTCCAAGGATTTTGAAAAGGCGGCTTCGGCCGCCTTTTTTCGTTTCACCATACTGTGAACGATTGCCGGCCGAGAGTTGCGCCACGGCTGTTGACTCGAATTATCTTGTACACTAAATGATCGTATACAAAGCAAATGGAGAACTGACATGGCACTCTACACCACAAAGGCTCGCGTCACCGGCGGCCGCGCCGGCCACGGCGAGACCAGCGACGGCCTGCTGAAGGTCGACCTCGCTTTGCCGAAGGAGCTCGGCGGACAGGGTGGCGCCACCAATCCCGAGCAGCTGTTCGCGGTCGGCTATGCCGCCTGCTTCGAAAGCGCCATCCGCTTCGTCGCGCGCAAGCAGAAGCTGCCGCTGGACGATGCGGTGGTGAGCGCCACCGTCAGCCTGCTTCCCAATGGTGAAGGCTTCAAACTTGGTGTCGCACTGGCCGCCGAGACCAAAGGCCTTGATCAGGCGGCGGCGGAAGCGCTTGTATCGGCCGCGCATCAGATTTGCCCCTATTCCAATGCGATCAAAGGCAATGTCGAGGTGGCGCTTTCGACCGTGGCGCTTCCGGCAAAGGCAGCATGACGACGAAGACCGAAACCAGGGCCAGCGAAGTCCCGGCGGACACCGCCGGGAGGATCGCCGTTCCGCGCCTCGACCAGCAGCTCTGCTTCGCGCTCTATTCGGCGAGCGGGCTGATGACCAAGCTCTATCGGCCGCTGCTTGACCCGCTCGGCCTGACCTATCCGCAATATTTGGCGATGCTGGCGCTGTGGCAGCATGCGCCGAGCACGGTCGGCGAACTCGGCGAGGCGCTGGGGCTGGATTCGGCGACATTGACGCCTCTGCTCAAGCGGATGGAAGCGGCTGGTCTCGTCACCCGCCGTCGCGATCCGGCCGACGAGCGCCGCGTGCTGGTCGAACCGACTGCCAAGGGCCAGGCGCTGCGCGCCCGCATCAAGGACGTATCCGCAGGCCTTGCCTGCGCCATGCCGCTGGAAGTCGAGGAGCTGAAGTCGCTGCACCGGACCTTGACCGGATTTGTCGCCAAGCTGCGTGAGGCTACGTCACCATCCTGATCCGTCATCTGACGGGTTCCCGTGTGTCCAGGAGGGGGCCTGGGCGGCGCAATCACGGAATAAATTCCGACCACGGGGCGTTCTAAAACCCGCGTTGGTTGAAGGCATTGGAATCCGCTTTCACCGGACGCTGAGCACCGGACCGGCTTGCAAGCCGTCTGCGGACGGCTAAAGTCGCGCCTGGATTTTCATGCGAGCCCGGCTGCAAGCGGGCTTCTCATCCTGGAGCGTGTCATGACCAAATCGAAGCTGCTGCTGGCCGCCCTCGCGGCCTGTTTCCTCGCGCCCGTCGCTGCATGGGCGGCCGATGCGCTGCCCGATCTCGGCGGCAAGAAGGTCGTGGTGGTGACGGAAAACGCCTATCCGCCGCTGCAGTTCATCGACGCCAAGACCGGCAAGCAGATCGGCTGGGAGTATGACGCGATGGACGAAATCGCCAAGCGGCTGAACTTCAAGGTGGAGTACCAGAACACCTCCTGGGACGCGATGATCCAGGCGGTTTCCGACAACCAGTACAACATTGGCATGACCGGCATCACCATCAAGGACGACCGAAAGGAGAAGGTCGATTTCTCCGACCCCTATATGCGTTCGGAGCAGTTCATGCTGGTGCGCGCCGATGAAAGCCGCTTCACCGACGCCAAGACCTTCGCCGCCTTCAACGACGGGTTGATCGGCGCGCAGGCCGGAACGACGCCGTTCTACACCGCCGTCTACAGCGTGCTCGACGGCAATGAGCAGAACCCGCGCATCAAGCAGTTCGAGACCTTCGGCGCTTCGGTGCAGGCACTGAAATCCGGCGACGTCGATGTCGTCCTGACCGACGGCACCGCCGGCAAAGGCTATGTCGATGCCTCCGGCGGCAAGCTCAAGCTGATCGGCGGCCCGCTCGGCACCGAGGATTTTGGCTTCATCTTCCCGGAGGGCTCGGATCTGGTGAAGCCGGTCAACGCGGCGATCGCGGCGCTGAAGGCTGACGGCACGCTGGAAGCGCTCAACAAGAAGTGGTTTCTCGACTACAAGATGGGGCAGTAGGCCGTCTTGGTGCGACGGCCGCTGAAGCTGCCGATCTCCCCCCTTGCGGGGGAGATGCCCGGCAGGGCAGAGGGGGGTGTGAAGGATCGCCTCCCTTTTGTTTTGAGCTTTTCCAAAGAGGCCAAAGGTTGTGACTGTAACCGTTTGACAGGTTGGAGGGACAGCACCCCCCTCTGTCCTGCCGGACATCTCCCCCGCAAGGGGGGAGATCGGCAGATCTTGCGAGCGCAGCTGTTCACCAGCGTTGGGCATTGATGCTCGCCTCAACCCCAAAATCCGATTTCCCCTGGTGGCTTGCCGCCGCGATCGCGCTCGCCGTCGTCGCTGCGCTCTCCATTGCCGCCAGCGATCTCTACGCCCAGGTTTTTGCCACCGTCGCCAAAGGCATCGGCATCACCATCTTCGTCACCGTGGTTGCCTTCGCGCTGGCATCGGCCATCGGGCTCGGCATTGCGCTGATGGGGCTGTCGGGGTCGCGCTGGCTCAGGCAGATCGCTCGCTTCTATGTCGAGATCATCCGCGGCGTGCCGATCCTGGTCCTGTTGTTCTGGATCGCCTTTGCCGGCGCGCCTGCCTTCGTCGCTGCCTGGAACGCGCTGACCGCGCCATTGCAAAACGCCGGCCTGATGGGCGAATTGCTGGTGCGCGATGTCTCGCTGTTGTGGCGCGCCATCATGGCGCTGACCATCGGTTATTCGGCCTTCATCTCCGAGGTTTTTCGCGCCGGCATCCAGTCAGTCGAGAAGGGCCAGATCGAAGCGGCCAAGGCACTGGGTCTTTCGCGCACGCAGCGCTTCCGGCTGATCGTCTTTCCGCAGGCGATCCGCACCATATTGCCGCCGCTCGGCAACGACTTCGTCGCCATGGTCAAGGACTCTTCGCTGGTCTCGGTGCTCGGCGTCGCCGACATCACCCAGATGGGCAAGATCTACGCCGCCGGTTCGTTCCGCTTCTTCGAAACCTATTCGATCGTCGCCTATATCTATCTCATCCTCACCGTCGGCCTGTCGCTGGCGCTGCGGGCGCTGGAGCAGCGACTGCGGCGGGCGCAGGAGGAATAGAAGTCGGGCGCGGACACGGCTACGATCGCAAGAACAGATCGTGCCGGGAGGATGCAAGCGATGAATGTCGACAAGGCCAATGCGGCGTTGGACTCCGTCTACACAGCCGATACGCCAGAAGAGCTGGCCAAAGCCTATGCCGACTGGGCCGCGACCTATGACAGCGAGACTGCTTCGCTCGGCTATTTGCTCCCGTTCCTGATCACCGCCTGGGTGGCGCGCCATGTGCCGGCTGGTGAAGGGCCGCTGCTCGACGCCGGCTGCGGCACCGGCCTGTCGGGCCCATCTCTCAAGGCGCTGGGCTATTCCGAAATTGCCGGGCTCGACCTTTCCGACGACATGCTGAAGATCGCCGGCAGCCGCAATGCCTACAGCGAACTGAAACAGGCGATGTTGGGCGGTCCGCTGCCCTGGCCGGACGGCCACTTCCGCGCCTTCTTCTCGACCGGCGTTTTCACCATCAGCCATGCGCCGGCCTCAGGGCTGCATGAATTGGTGCGCATCACCCGCAAGGGCGGACATGCGATCTTCACCGTGCGCGACCAGGTGTTTGACAGCGGCGGCTTCCAGGACGTGTTCGATGAGTTGGAACGGGCCGGGAAATGGCAGCCGGTCGAGCAAAGCCCATGGTTCCGCTGCTATGCGATCGCCGAGCCGGATGCGTTGGTAAAGACTTTTGTGTTCGAGGTGCTTTGAGCGCCGCCCTCTTCGCCTTCTCTCACAAGGGGAGAAGCGAAAACACGCCGCAATTGCCGAAAAGCCAAAACATTGGTATGAGCCACGCCATGGAAGAGCTTTTTGGCGATCCGGCCTATAAGGGTTTCGTGCTGCAGGACAGAAAGCGCCTGCCGTCGCGTTTCTCTTCGCGCATTTCCGGCGCGCTCACCAGCCGACTTAGCTAAGCCGCTTTCGCCGGGCCGAAGGCTTCGGCGCGTCTGCCCTTCCCCTTTTTGCAAATCGACGGACTTACGCACATGAGCGCACCGCGCACCCTCTACGACAAGATTTTCGACGACCATGTCGTCGACCGCCAGGATGATGGCACCTGCCTGCTCTACATCGATCGCCATCTCGTCCATGAAGTGACCAGCCCGCAGGCCTTCGAAGGTCTGCGCATGACCGGCAGAAAAGTCCGGCATCCGGAAAAGACGCTGGCCGTGGTCGATCACAATGTCTCGACCTCGCCCGAGCGCAAGTTCGGCATCAAGAACGAGGAAAGCCGCATCCAGGTCGAGGCCTTGGCCAAGAACGCTAGGGATTTCGGCGTCGAATATTACTCCGAAAACGATATCCGCCAGGGCATCGTCCACATCATCGGGCCGGAGCAGGGCTTCACGCTGCCCGGCATGACCATCGTCTGCGGCGACAGCCACACCTCGACGCATGGCGCCTTCGGCGCATTGGCACATGGCATCGGCACCTCCGAGGTCGAGCATGTGCTGGCGACCCAGACGCTGATCCAGCGCAAGGCCAAGAACATGCTGGTGCGTGTCGATGGCCAGTTACCGGAAGGCGTCACCGCCAAGGACATTATCCTCGCCATCATCGGCGAGATCGGCACCGCCGGCGGCACCGGCTATGTCATCGAATATGCCGGTGAGGCGATCCGCGCGCTGTCGATGGAAGGCCGCATGACGATCTGCAACATGTCGATCGAGGGCGGCGCGCGCGCCGGCCTGATCGCGGCCGACGAAACCACCTTCGCCTATGTCAAGGGCAAGCCGCGCGCGCCGAAGGGCGCGTCGTGGGACGCCGCGCTCGAATACTGGAAGACGCTGCAGTCCGACGAGGGCGCGCATTTCGACAAGGTGATCGTGCTCGACGCGGCCAAGCTGCCGCCGATCGTCTCCTGGGGTTCCTCGCCCGAGGACGTCGTTTCGGTGCAGGGCGTCGTTCCCAATCCGGAAGAGATCACGGACGAGAACAAGCGGACGTCAAAGATCCGCGCGCTCGACTATATGGGGCTGACGCCGGGCACGAAGATCACCGACATCACGCTCGACCGCGTCTTCATCGGTTCCTGCACCAATGGCCGCATCGAGGATCTGCGTGCGGTGGCCAAGGTGGTCGAAGGCAAGACGGTGAGTGCGCATGTCGATGCGATGATCGTGCCGGGCTCCGGTCTGGTCAAGGAACAGGCGGAGGCCGAGGGTCTCGACAAGATCTTCATTGCCGCCGGTTTCGACTGGCGCGAGCCGGGCTGCTCGATGTGCCTGGCCATGAACGACGACCGGCTGAAGCCGCATGAGCGCTGCGCCTCGACCTCGAACCGCAATTTCGAAGGCCGGCAGGGCTTCAAGGGCCGCACCCATCTGGTATCGCCGGCCATGGCGGCGGCGGCGGCGATCGCCGGCCATTTCGTCGACATCCGCGACTGGAAATAGCGCAGACTGGTTCAAGCCTGATCTGAGCGTATGCAAAACCCCGAACGGCAAAACCGTTCGGGGTTTTGTTTAAAGCGCGCCGCTCTAAGACCTTTGGGGTATATGCCCTAGCCGGCACGGCGGATGATTTCATGAAATTCCTCCCGGCTGCCGGGTTCGTCGGCCGCGACCACCAGCGCCAGTTCGCGCTCGTCGAAGATCTTGAACCACTCGTCCCATTCGACCAGCTCGTAGCCGCCTGCGTTGACCGGGCGTTCAGGCTGATCCTGGTCCTGATAGGCGTGCTGGCCGAAGACGAGCCTCAGCAACGGCTGCGTTCCGGTCTCGGGCGATACATCGACGATCGCCGGAAATCCGGCGCGCCCTGCGGCCCATGAGCGAATTGCTTCGTGGTCGGTCAGCGTGATCGTGTCGGCCATGAATAACTTCTCCTTGATTGCTGTCACGAAACGCCTGCCTCAGGTCCCGGTTCCGTGCAGCAGCTTCATGAGTGGCGACTTGCATTTTCGTCCCGGCTTAACCGCTTGTTGGGGCTTGCGCTCTAAGGTCTTCCCTGACGTCAAGCGGGGAAGTCACCGTCCTTTGGACACCGGCCTGTTCATAGCGCTGCTCAATCCGACGATCGCGCTGGCGCTCGGCGCGGCGTTCCTCGTGCTGTGGTTCTACCAGCGCCACCGGCCCTATCTGGCTGTGCTCGGCACGAGCTATTGCGTGTCCGCGCCCGGCTTCCTGCTGCAGTATTTCACGCTGCCCGGCGGCATGGTGCTGACCAAGCTGGTCTCCAACCTCTGCTTCACGCTCGCCGCCTGCTGCCTCGTCGGTGCGATCATCTCGCGCTACGGCAGGCGCGTGCCCTATATCGCGATCGGCATTCTGGCGGGTGGCGGGATGGTCGCATTCTGCTGGTTCCTGTTCGTCCAGCCGGACTTAACTTGGCGCATCCTGTCGATCAATTTCGGCTTTGGCGGCCTCAGCCTGCTGGTCGCCGCCGAGCTGCGCGCCGTGCGCAAGAACGGCCCGACGGAAAAAATCCTGTTCGTACTGTCGCTGCTGTCCGGGCTGAACTTCATCGGCCGCACGCTGCTCGTCGTCATCTCGCACGGGCCGTTCACCAGCTATGACGGGTTTTATGGCTCGTCCTACTGGACGACGGCGCTTTTGACGCACGCGCTGCTGTCGTTGCTGATCGCGCTCTGCCTGTTCTCGGCAGCTGCGCTCGACGTGATGAAGGCGCTGAAGACCGAGACGCACACCGATCCGCTGTCTGGCCTGCTC
The DNA here is from genome assembly GCF_040323635.1 of Mesorhizobium sp. M0037. Classification (NCBI taxonomy): domain Bacteria; kingdom Pseudomonadati; phylum Pseudomonadota; class Alphaproteobacteria; order Hyphomicrobiales; family Phyllobacteriaceae; genus Mesorhizobium; species Mesorhizobium sp. M0037. Next base: position 76,194 of record NZ_JAMYVB010000022.1, read on the forward strand.
AACCGCAGGGGTTTCGAGGAGCGCGCCTTGCTGGTGCTGCAGCATTGCGCTGTTACCAAGGTGCCGGTCGCGCTGGTGCTGGCCGATCTCGATCACTTCAAGGCGCTCAACGACAAATACGGACATGCCGCGGGCGACCAGGTGATCGCCGACTTCGCCGCCAAGCTTCGCGCGGCCGCCGGCACGCGTGCGGTTGCCGGCCGCATCGGCGGCGAGGAGTTCGCCGTGCTTCTGTCGCTGAGCGATCTTGCCACGGCGCGGCTGTTTGCCGAAGCCGTGCGCACGCACTATTCGGCCGGCAGTGTCGACGGGTTGCCGCCGGGCACCAGGGTGACCGCGAGCTTCGGCGTCGCGGCGCGCACCGGCGACGAAGGGCTGGAGCCGCTGATGCGGCGCGCCGACGAAGCGCTCTACAAGGCCAAGAAGAACGGCCGCGACAGTGTGCGATTGTCCTATGAGCGGGCGGAAACGGTGTTCATCCCGGATCCAGGCAGCGTCGGTTAGCGTCTCGCTTAAACGGCCTCTCGGCCGTGCCGGATCATCAGCGGCAAGGGCTGAGGTTGGGCATTTCGCCATCGGAGAGGCCGTACATATAGGAGCGGCCCTTCACGAACACTGGCGGCTGGTAGCAGCCACGCCTGGAGATGTGATCCGCCTCGTCTTCATAAAGGACTTCCGGTTCCGCTTCCGGCTGCCCGGCGCTGGTGTAGTCGGACAATTTCTTGGCCAGCCTGCCTTGGCCGACAATGATGCGCTTGTAGCCGGCGGCGCTGTCGATGACGAGATTGCCCAGGGAATCGGCATAGACGCGGTCATGATGGCGCGACCAGGCCATTGCCGGGGCGGCGAAGCCGAGACTGGCTGTCGCCAGCACAAGCGCCGCAAGGCGCGCTCTTCCTGAATTCGAAAGCATGGTGTCCTCTCTGCTGTGGACCCGATCGAATCGGAAATTAACCTTTTCTTAACCTTTGTTAAGAGGGCAGGCGCATCCGGCGGCGATCTCTCGCCAAACATGGTTAATATCCGACGGGATGGAAAACCCGGGCGTCATCATTCGGCCATGCTTGCCCGCACCATCGGCCGCGACGCACACAACTACGCTGACGTCGGGTGAGCTTGATCTTGGTGGAACATCGCGGCTAGTTAGCCGCGCAGGAGGACAGCATATGGCGTTACGCCGGACGTTTCGGGTGACGCTGTTGTCGATCCCCTTGCTGACTGCCGCAGCCTGCGTGCCGCAGAACGGCGCGCCGACGGCGGTGAATACCGTACCACCCACTGTCGCGCCCGCGCCGGCTCAGCAGTCCGCCCCACCTGTGGCGCCCCCGGCTTCCGCAACGGCTCCTGCAGCACCTGCCGCACCGCCAGCCAAGATTGTCACCGACCTTACGGCCCCGCGGTCTGCTGTCGGCACGGCGACTTACAGATGCGGCAATGGCGGTGTGATCACCATCCAGAACCTCGGCACGGCGCTGCGCGTTGTCAGGCCAGACGGCACGACCGAGGAGTTTGCCGCATCACCCGCCAACCAGTCCAGCCGCTACCAGGAAGCGGCGTCGCATGACGCAATCGTGATCGACGCGCGCGAGGCGCTGGTGATGAAGAGGGGCTCGACACCACAGACCTGCAAACGATAGCCTGGCGTCGATTGCAAAGGAAATGCCGCACTGCAGCGAACGGTGCGCCGGCTTTCGACGGTGGCCAAATCGATTGAAGCGAAACAGCAGCCTTTTGTCAGACTAAATGACGTTTTCAAAACGATTTTCCGGCTTTGACGCGGTGCAAAAAGAGCATTAGAAACCGGCTGTCTGAAGTCATATATCGAGGCGGTAAGTGCCGCTTTCCACCGCGGCTCCGGACATCGAACTGGGGCAGCCATGAGCAAATCACCAGCCACCCGAACCGCCAGACGTGAACGGCCGCTCTCGCCGCACCTGACGATTTACCGCCCACCGATCACCATGACGATGTCAATCATTCATCGCATCACTGGCGGGGCGCTGTATTTCGGCACGCTGCTGGTCGCCGCGTGGCTGATGGCGGCGGCGAGTTCGCAAGGCGCTTTCGATTGGATCAACTGGGCCTTCGGCACCTGGCTCGGCCGGCTCATCCTGTTCGGCTACACCTGGGCGCTGATGCACCACATGCTGGGCGGCGTGCGCCATCTCGTCTGGGACACCGGCGCCGGGCTGGAGAAACACACGGCATCGAAGATCGCCTGGGCGACGCTCGCCGGTTCCATCCTGCTCACGCTGCTGATCTGGGTCGCCGGCTACATGGCGCGGGGAACCTTGTGATGAGCGGCACGAACAACAACGATATGCGCACGCCGCTGGCCAAGGTGCGCGGTCTGGGCTCGGCCCGCGAAGGCACCGGGCATTTCTGGCGACAGCGGCTGACGGCCATTGCCAACATCCCGCTGATACTGTTCTTCGTCGGGTTCCTGATCGCGCTCAATGGCGCCGGCTTCGCCGAGGTGCGGGCGGCGCTCGCCAGTCCGTTCGTGGCGCTGGTGTTGGCGCTGGTGCTCGTTTCCGGTCTCACCCATATGCGTGTCGGCATGCAGGTCATTATCGAGGATTACGTGCATGCCGAAGGCATGAAGCTGGCGCTGATCGCACTCAGCACGTTTTTCACCATAGCGGTCGGCGTCGCCTCGATCTTCGCCCTGCTCAAACTGGCATTCGGAGGCTGATTTGGCCAAGGACGCGAAATCGGCCACCGGCTATACCTTTGTCGACCACAAGTTCGACGTGGTGGTCGTCGGCGCCGGCGGCGCCGGCCTGCGCGCCACGCTCGGCATGGCCGAGCAGGGCCTGCGCACGGCCTGCATCACCAAAGTGTTCCCGACCCGCTCGCACACGGTGGCGGCACAAGGCGGCATTGCCGCGTCGCTGTCCAACATGGGTCCGGACTCCTGGCAGTGGCACATGTACGACACCGTCAAGGGTTCGGACTGGCTGGGCGACGTCGACGCCATGGAATATCTGGTGCGCGAGGCACCGGCGGCGGTCTACGAGCTCGAGCATTACGGCGTGCCGTTCTCGCGCACCGAAGAGGGCAAGATCTACCAGCGGCCGTTCGGCGGACACATGATGAATTATGGCGACGGCCCGCCGGTGCAGCGCACCTGTGCTGCCGCCGACCGCACCGGTCACGCCATCCTGCACACGCTCTACGGCCAGTCGCTGAAGAACAATGCACAGTTCTTCATCGAGTATTTTGCGCTCGACCTGATCATGGAACCGGACGGCACCTGCACCGGCGTCGTCGCCTGGAACCTCGACGACGGCACCATCCATCGCTTCTCCGCCAAGATGGTGGTGCTGGCGACCGGCGGCTATGGCCGCGCCTATTTCTCGGCGACGTCGGCGCACACCTGTACAGGCGACGGCGGCGGCATGGCGGCACGGGCCGGCTTCCCGTTGCAGGATATGGAGTTCGTGCAGTTTCATCCGACCGGCATCTACGGCGCCGGCTGCCTGATCACCGAAGGCGCGCGCGGCGAGGGCGGCTATCTCGTCAATTCCGAGGGCGAGCGCTTCATGGAGCGCTACGCGCCGTCGGCCAAGGACCTGGCCTCGCGCGACGTCGTCTCGCGTTGCATGACGCTGGAGATCCGCGAAGGCCGCGGGGTCGGCAAGAACAAGGACCATATCTTCCTGCATCTCGACCATCTCGATCCGGCCGTGCTGCATGAGCGGCTGCCGGGCATTTCGGAATCGGCCAGGATTTTCGCCGGCGTCGACCTGACCAAGGAGCCGATCCCCGTGCTGCCGACGGTGCACTACAATATGGGCGGCGTGCCGACCAATTACTGGGGCGAGGTGCTGAACCCGACTGTCGAGAATCCTGACCGGGTGTCACCCGGGCTGATGGCGGTCGGCGAGGCCGGCTGTGCCTCCGTGCACGGCGCCAACCGGCTGGGCTCGAACTCGCTGATCGATCTGGTGGTGTTCGGCCGCGCCGCCGCAATCCGCGCCGGCCAGGTCATCGACCGCAATTCGGCGATCCCTTCGCCCAACGAAGCCTCGGTCGAAAACATCATGGACCGCTTCGACCGGCTGCGCCACGCCAATGGCTCGACGCCAACCGCCGTTCTGCGTGAGAAGATGCAGAAGGCGATGCAGGAAGACGCCGCCGTGTTCCGCACACAGGAGTCGCTCGAAAACGGCTGCAAGCGCATTTCGCAGATATGGACCGAGCTCAAGGACCTGAAAGTCTCCGACCGCTCGACGATCTGGAATTCCGACCTGGTCGAGACGCTGGAGCTGGAAAATCTGATGGCCAACGCCATCACCACGGTCTACGGCGCCGAGGCGCGCAAGGAGAGCCGCGGCGCGCATGCGCGCGAAGATTTTTCGGCCCGAGACGACATTGTCTGGCGCAAGCATACGCTGGCCCGGCTAAGCGAGGACGGCCAGGTGAGCCTCAGCTATCGTCCCGTGCACACCGAGCCGCTGGTGGCGGAAAAGGACGGCGGCATCAGTCTTGCCAAGATCGCGCCGAAGGCCAGGGTATACTGACCATGGTGCCGAAGCCCGTCATCCGAAAGGATCTGAGGTAATGGTCGAACTCACGCTTCCCAAGAACTCCAAGGTGCAGCCGGGCAAGACCTGGCCGAAGCCGGAGGGCGCCACCAACCTCAGGGAATACCGCATCTACCGCTGGTCGCCCGACGATGACGAGAACCCGCGCATCGACACCTATTTCGTCGACATGGACGATTGCGGGCCGATGGTGCTCGATGCGCTGCTCTGGATCAAGAACAAGATCGACCCGACGCTGGCGTTGCGCCGCTCCTGCCGCGAAGGCATTTGCGGCTCCTGCGCCATGAACATCGATGGCTCCAACACGCTGGCCTGCACCAAGGGCTGCGACGACATTTCCGGCGCCGTCAAAGTCTACCCGCTGCCGCATATGCAGGTGGTCAAGGATCTGGTGCCCGACCTCACCAATTTCTACGCCCAGCACGCCTCGATCCAGCCATGGCTGAAGACAGTGTCGCCAGAGCCAGCCAAGGAATGGCTGCAGAGCCATGAGGACCGCGAAAAGCTCGACGGGCTCTACGAGTGCATCCTGTGCGCCTGCTGCTCGACCTCGTGCCCGAGCTATTGGTGGAACGGCGACCGCTATCTCGGCCCGGCGACGCTGCTGCAGGCCTATCGCTGGCTGATCGACAGCCGCGACGAAGCCACGGGCGAACGGCTCGACGATCTCGAAGACCCGTTCCGGCTCTACCGCTGCCACACCATCATGAACTGCGCCCAGACCTGCCCGAAGGGGCTCAACCCGGCCAAGGCGATTGCCGAGATCAAGAAGATGATGGTGGAGCGCAGAGTCTGACGCCACCGCTACCCGCCGACTTTTCGCCGGACGCCGTCGCGGCGCTGCGCGCCCGCCTTGATCTGGTGCGAAGCCAGCCTGTAAAAATCCTGTTTGCCATCGAAAGCGGCAGCCGCGCCTGGGGGTTTCCGTCTCCCGACAGCGATTATGACTGCCGCTTTGTCTATATCAGACCGGTAACCGATCACCTCGTGCTGCAGCAGGCGCGCGATGTGATCGAGTATCCGATCGAAGGCGAGATCGATGCCGGCGGCTGGGATCTGCGCAAGGCGTTGCTGCTGGCGCTTGGCGGCAATGCCGTCATAGTCGAATGGGCGAAGTCGCCGATCGTCTATGAGGAGGTTTCGGGGTTTCGCCAGCGCCTTCTCGATTTGCTGGCCGAGATCGTCGATCCGGCGAAGGTATCGCACCACTATCTCGGCCTTGCGCGTTCGCATGTCGCCAAGATCGGCAGTTTCTCCGGCGAGGTGAAGCTGAAGAAGCTGTTCTATCTGATCCGCCCGCTCGTGGCGCTCGACTGGATGGAACAGCGCGGCTTTGCCAGCCTGCCGCCGATGAACCTTGGCGAATGCCTCGATCAGACCGAGATACCGGCTCAAGCCAGCGACGAAATCCGCGGCCTGATCGAGCGCAAAAGCCGGACGCGGGAGATGGGCTCGGGCCTCATCCCGACCGCAATCGCGCGCTATCTCGAAGCCCGCTATGGTCACCACGAAATGAACCTAGTCGGCCCCGTCAGGGACAAAGCCGGCCAAGCGCGCAAACATGCCCTTGCAACCGAATTTTACCGCCGGGAGGCTGAACTTCAATGAGCGATGACCTTCCCATTCTCAATCCCGTCGAAGCCCGTGTGCTCGGCTGCCTGATCGAGAAGAAGGAGCTGACGCCGGATGTCTATCCGCTGACGCTGAATGCAGCACTTGCAGCCGCCAACCAGAAGACGGCGCGCGAGCCTGTGATGGCGCTCGAGCCGACAGAGGTGCATCGGACGCTGAAGCTGCTCGAGCAGAAGGGGCTGGTGCGTCAGATGTTCGGCTCGCGCGTCGAGCGCTATGAGCATCAGATGGCGCAGCGCTTCTCGCTGACTAGGCCGCAGACTGCGGTGATCGGCCTGCTTTTGCTGCGCGGGCCGCAGACGGCGCATGAGTTGCTGGCGCGAGCTGAGCGCATGGCGCGGTTTTCGTCGATCGAAGACCTGCGCGCTGAACTCGACATGCTGATCGGCCGCCGACCGCCGCTGATCCAGGAAATACCGCGCGGGCCGGGGCAGCGCGAGGACCGTTTTATGCATCTGCTCGCCGGACCGGTGGACGTCGCGGCGTTATCGATGCAGCGGAGTGCGCCGGCCTTGCCTGCTTCCGACCTGGAAGCAAGATTGGAGGCTCTGGAGCAGGAAGTCGCCGCCCTTCGCGCCCGGCTTGATGCGCTGGGCGCCCAATAGTATCCGAGACGTCGGCGGGACAGCACCCCCCTCTGGCCTGCCGGCCATCTCCCCCTCAAGTGGGGAGATCAGATGTCACGCCGGCCTTCGCCAATTACGAACGTCGAAAGAAGAGTGCCAGCTACCGAGCTTCCAATCTCCCCGGGAGATGCCCGGCAGGGCAGAGGGGGGCGCGAAGGATCGCTACCCCGGGCAAAATCGGCGGATCACCCCAGTTTCGCGTCGAGCGACACTTTGATGGCGCCGAGCGCCTTCGAAACCGGGCATTCGGCCTTGGCCTTCTCGGCCAATTCCTTGAACTTCGCCGCATCGATGCCCGGTACCTTGCCGATCAGGGTGATGGCGCTGCCGGTGATGCCGGTGCCGGGGACCAGCGTCACCACCGCCTTGGCGTCGAGTTCAGTGGCGGGCGTGCCGTTCTCGGCCAGGAAATGCGACAGCTGCATGGCGTAGCAGCCGGCGTGTGCCGCCGCGATCAACTCTTCGGGATTGGTGCCGGATTTGCCGCTCTCGTCCTCGAAGCGAGCCTTGAACGAATAGGGCGTGCCCTTCAAGGTGCCGCTCTGGCTGTCGAGCGTGCCCTTGCCTTCCTTCAGATTGCCTTTCCAGACGGCGTTTGCGGTGCGGTCCATAAAATTCTCCTTGATTACAGCGACAGCGCCGGCCACGCGGCGTTCCCTCCAACTATAGCGCGGCGGCAGGGGAAGACCACCGCGCTGTTTCGGCGGGATGCGACGCCGGCGTGCCCTGCAAATTTTTTCTGAAAAAATGTGCGTGCAAAAATGTCGACTTGCATCGGCGCCGGCCGTCCTGCGAGCGTCCACGGATTCTCGTGGCGGATGGAGATCCAAGATGAACAATCTGTTTTCTGCCCATTGGAACGACGCCGACAAAAGCGCGCGTCTACACGAGATCGACTGCTCGCGACCTTCCGGCTTCGGCCGGCTGCTTGCTGCGGTCACTGTGATCGGCATTGCGGTCTGCGTGCTCGACCACGCTGCTGCCGGCAGGGATGCCGCCGGCGCCGTGATCGCATATGCTTCGTCACAGCAAGGGAGCTGGAAATGAAATATGTCTGTCTGGTCTACGGCGAGGAAAAGGACCTCCATGCCATGACGCCGGAGCGTCTGGCCAAGCTCGACGCCGATTCGATGGCCTATGATCGGTCATTGGACCAGCAAGGCAAGCTGATCATCGCGCAGGCGCTGCAATCGGTGAAGACGTCGAAGACGGTGCGGCGGCGCCAAGGCAAGCGGCTGATCACTGACGGTCCGTTTGCCGAAACCAAGGAGCAGTTGCTTGGTTTCGTCATGATCGAAGCCGACACTCTCGACAAGGCGCTGGAGATCGCCGGCAAAATTCCGCTGGCCGAAATCGGCACCGTCGAAGTCAGGGCGATCTACGACGTGCCGGGGTCATAGGCGGCGGCGACGTCATGCAGGCCGGCGGATCATATCCGCCGCCTTCTCGGCGATCATCACCACTGGCGAGGCGGTGTTGCCGGAGACGATGCGCGGCATGATCGAGGCGTCGACGACGCGCAGGCCCTCGACACCGGTCACGCGCAGGTCCGGGCTGACGACGGCGCGGCCATCGACACCCATCCTACAGGTGCCGACCGGGTGGAAGATGGTCGTCGCGATCGAGCCGATCTGGTGCAGCAGGTCCTCGTCCGACTGGTGGGCGAGACCAGGCAGGATTTCTTCCGGATGGAAGCCGGCAAGAGCCTTGGCGGTCATGATGCTGCGCGCCTGGCGCACCGAACGCAGCGCGATCTCGCGGTCGCGCGCCGTAGAGAGGTAGTTCAGCCGGATCTCCGGCTGCACGGCCAGCTCGCGCGTCGTAGCGTGCACCGAGCCGACGCTCTCGGGCCGCAGATTGCAGACCGACATGGTGATTGCCGGGAACGGGTGCAGCGGGTCGCCCAGCCGGTCGGTAGACAAGGGCTGGACGTGGTACTCCAGGTCCGGCGTCGCCATCGACGGATCGGATTTCGAGAACATGCCGAACTGGCTCGGCGCCATCGACATCGGTCCCGAGCGGCCAAAGGCATATTGCAGCGCGATCTTCGCCTTGCCGCTCAGGCTGTTGGCTAGCGTGTTGAGCGTCAGCGCCGACGACACTTTGTAGACAGTGCGGATCTGCAGATGGTCCTGAAGGTTCTCGCCGACATCGGGGCTGGCGTGAACCACATCGATGCCGAGCGCGGCGAGGCGATCCGGCTCGCCGACCCCGGAAAGCTCCAGCAGTTTCGGCGTGTTGATCGAGCCGGCGGTCAGCAGCACCTCGCTCCTGGCCTTTGCCTCGATGGTTTGGCCGCCGACGCGATAACAAACGCCGATAGCACGCTTGCCCTCGAACAACACCGTCTCGACATGCGCGTTGACGACCAGCCTGAGGTTCGGCCGTCGCAGCGCCGGGCGCAAGAATGCCTTGGCTGTGTTCCAGCGCACGCCCTTGCTCTGGTTGACTTCGAAGAAGCCGGACCCCTCATTGTCGCCGTCGTTGAAATCCTCGCGCGGCATGATGCCGAATTCCTTGGCCGCCTCCTGCACGGTGTTCAGGATCGGCCAGGACAGGCGTTGCCGCGCCACTTTCCATTCGCCGCCGGAACCGTGCAGCTCGGTCTTGCCGCCATGATGGTCCTCGGATTTGAGGAAATAGGGCAGCACATCGTCCCAGCCCCAGCCGACATTGCCCATCTGCCGCCAGCCATCATAGTCCGCCGCCTGTCCCCGCATGTAGATCATGCCGTTGACCGAGGTGCAGCCGCCCAACACCTTGCCCCGGGGATAGACCAGCGAGCGGCCGTTCAGGCCGGCTTCGGGGGCAGTCTTCATCATCCAGTCGGTGCGCGGATTGCCGATGCAATAGAGATAGCCGACCGGGATATGCACCCAGTGATAATTGTCGCTGCCGCCGGCCTCAAGCAGCAGCACGCGCGTCGCCGGGTTTTCGCTCAGCCGATTGGCCAGCACGCAGCCCGCCGTGCCTGCGCCGACGATGATGTAGTCGTAGTCGCCATCGAGCCGTTGGGTCATTGCGGTGGTTTACTCGGCGGTGTTCTACTCGGTTCTGCCGCCTGTTCGTCCCAGAACGATCGCAGCGTATCGGCAAGGCCGCAATAGGCGCGATAACGCCTGTTGTAATGGTCCTGCATGGCCGGGTTCGGACGATAGGCGGCGCTTGACCGGGTCATGGCGTCGACGCCGGCCTCATAGTCGGCGAACAGGCCGGCCGCGACCCCGGCGCCGATTGCCGCGCCAAGCGCGCCGGTCTCGCGCGCCTCAGGCACGGTGATCGGCACCCCAAGCCCGTCGGCGAAGATTTGCGGCCAGTGCTCGCTGCGCGAGCCGCCGCCGGACAGGACCGCCTTGTCGAAGCTGACACCGGCGTCCTTCAGGACATTGATGTGGCGCCTATGCTCGAACATCACGCCCTCGAACAGCGCGCGCAGCATATGGCCTTCCCTATGCCAGCCGGCAAGGCCGTAGAAGCCGGCGCGGTATTCCGCCCCATGCCCCGACCCGTAGAGAAACGGGTGGAACATCGGATCGTCCCAGGCCGGCGTCACCGCGCCGACAGCCGCATTGCAGTGGCCGAACGGATCGTCATGATGGGCACCGCGCTCGATGCGAAGTCGGCGTTATCGCTAAGCGGTTGCACCATCAGATGCCCGTGACGAGCGACCTGAACCCAGGACGTCCGATCTCGGCGTCTGGATGATTAGGGGGCCAGCTCTGTTTTCTCATCAGATACAATTCTGCGTGTTGAAGCAACGCCGGAGTTCTCCTATCGTCGCCGCAATTTTCGGGGGAATTCGACATGCCTTTCCTGATTGCTATTCTCGGCGTGCTGGGAGCCGGGGCGTTCTGGTGGTATCGCATGAAGGCCATGAACGAAGCCGCGCGCGAGGTCGCCGACGTCGTCGGCCGCGTCCAGGGCAACATAAGGCGCAAGAAGCTGCGCAAGCAGGCGGCGCTGTCGCCGCTGACGGCGATCGACGATCCGGTGGTGGCGGCGGCAACGCTGATCACCGCACTGGCAGCGGAGCACGGCCCGATCCTGCCGAAGCGCGAAACGGTCATCCGCGAGGTGATCTCGCAGATTGCGGACAACCAGAAGAAGACCGATGAAGCCGTCGTCTACGCCAAATGGGCCGCGGCGCAGATCGACGACACGACGATCGTCATCGACAAGCTGGCGCCCTTCCTGCGCGAGCGCCTCGATCCGCATGAGCGCGAAGACCTGCTGCAGATGCTGGATCGTGTTGCCAAGAGCGGCGAGCAGAGTTTCAAGGTCGCCGACCAACGCATGCTGCGACTGCGGCAGAAGCTGGGGTTTGAGGTCAACTGAGAAACAGCCCGGGCGCATGTCATTCTGGATAGCGAGCGTGGTAGGATCGGCTGCCGCTTACCTTATCGGCTCTACGCCTGCCGGCTACCTGGCGGGGAAACTGCTTAAGGGCATCGATATCCGGGAGCACGGCTCCAAGTCCACCGGTGCGACAAATGTATTGCGCACACTCGGGAAATGGCCAGCATTGGTGGTGCTTCTGGTGGACGTGCTGAAAGGGGCGGCAGCGGTCATCTTTGCCCGTTGGTTTTGTTTCTGGTCTTCCGCAGCGCCGCCGTCGGCAATATCTGATATGCCCGTTTGGGCTCCTTGGATTGTATGCCTGGCCGGACTCGCTGTTTTGCTTGGGCATAGCCGTTCGATCTGGCTGAATTTTACCGGCGGCAAATCGGCTGCGACGGGGTTGGGTGTTTTGTTGGCGATGTCCTGGCCTGTGGGTCTAGGCGTGGCGACGGCATTTGCCGTGGTGTTGGCAGTTTCCCGAATTGTGTCCCTGAGTTCGATGCTGGCGGCGCTCACCGCGATCGCCCTCGTCGGCGGCATGGGACAACCATTGCCCTACCGGTTGCTGGTCATCGCCGGCGGCATCTACGTGATCGTGCGCCACCGCGCCAACATTGCGCGGCTGATGTCAGGAGCCGAGCCGCGTCTATGACAAAGCGGCACTCATTCCCGGCCTAAATCGCCTCACCCTTGAGCAGCCGTGGTGTGCCGTTGGACAACCCCGACGCCTGGCGGATGAAGAACTCCTTCAGCCTGGGCATCCGTTCAACAAGGCCGAGGCCTATGTCGCGGAGCTGGCGCAGCGGGCCGATGTCGTTGGAAAACAGCCGGTTCAGCACATCTGTGGTGACGCCCATCTGCACCGTGTCGAAGCGGCGCCATTGCTGGTAGCGCTCGAGCACGTCGAGCGCGCCGATATCCTGTCCCAAGCGATCGGCCTCGACCACCACTTCGGCAAGGGCCGCCACATCCTTGAAGCCGAGATTGAGGCCCTGGCCGGCGATCGGGTGGATGCCGTGCGCGGCGTCGCCGGCAAGCGCGATGCGCGGGGCGACGAAGGCGCGCGCGATGGTCAGGCCGAGCGGCCAGGCGCGCGGCTTGTCGGTGACGCGGATTTCGCCGAGCTTCAGGCCAAAGCGCAATTCAAGCTCCTGCTCGAAGACGAGGTCGTCGCCCGAGACCAGCTTTTCGGCATCCTCGGAACGTTCGACCCAGACCAGCGACGAACGGTTGGTGCCGTCCTCGGTGGGCTTGAGCGGCAGCGTTGCAAACGGGCCGGCCGGCAGAAAATGCTCTTCGGCGCGGCCATTGTGCGGGCGCTCATGCGCCACCGTGCAGACGATGCCGGACTGGCCATATTCCCATTTCACCGTCTTGATGCCGGCCATGTCGCGCAATTTGGAATTGACGCCGTCGGCGGCGACCAGCAGCCGCGCCTCAATCGCCGCGCCGTCGGCCAGATGCACGGTGATGCCGGCGCCATTGCCGTCGAACGATGCGACCGCGACACCTTCGATGATGTCGATGCCGAGCTTTTGCGCGCGGCGGCGCAAGGCGCCGTTCAGGTCCTTGTTGGCGACCATGTGGGCGAACGGTTCGCCCGGCGCGACCTCGCCATCGAAGGTGAGAAACACCGGACGCACCGGGTCGGCGGTGCGCGAATCGGTGACGATCATCTCGGTGATCGCCTGCGATTGCCCGACGATTTCCTGCCAGACGCCGAGCTGGTCGAGCATGCGGCAGGCGGCGGCGGCGATCGCCGAGGCGCGGCCGTCTTTCTGCCAGATGCCGGCGGGCGCGGCATCGACGACCGCGACGGCGAGGCCCGGTCGCGCCTGTTTCAGCGACACGGCGGCAGCCAGGCCGACATAGCCGGCGCCGGTGACCAGCACGTCGAGCGAGGTTTTTGCGGCCGTCTTGCGGTCTGCCATGACAATTCCTTTCGAAGCCTCGGCCATCTTGGCCCCGTGCTAGGATATTCCGGCCTTGACTGCCCGCCATTCCTGTCGGAAACCGCGATAGCATCTTACGGCGAGGTCACGAAACATGACGGCGGCCATGGACGAGCTTCTCAGCATTCTCGACCTCGAGCAGCTTGAACACAATCTGTACCGTGGTCGCAGCCCCAAGCTCGACTGGCAGCGGGTCTTCGGCGGTCAGACCATCGCCCAGGCGCTGGTCGCCGCGCAGCGCACGGTCGAGCCCGAGCGCCATGTGCATTCCCTGCACGGCTATTTCATGCGGCCGGGCGACACCAAGGTGCCGATCGTCTACGAGGTCGACCGCATCCGCGACGGCGGCTCCTTCACCACGCGGCGTGTGGTGGCGATCCAGCACGGCCAGGCGATCTTTTCGCTGGAGGCCTCGTTCCAGCAGGACGAGATCGGGCTCGAGCACCAGCTGCCGATGCCACGCGACGTGCCACCGCCCGACAGCCTGTTGTCGCAGCGCGAATTGCTGGGCAAATTCGGCGAGGCGGTGCCGGACGGCATCAAGCGCTACTGGGAGCGCGACCGGCCGATCGAGATGAAGCCGGTGATGCTGAAGCACTACACCAGCCGCGAAAAGCTGGAGCCGCAGCAGAACATCTGGATCCGCACCACCGGCCCGGTGCCGGCCGACCGCGGCATCCAGGCGGCGGTGCTTGCCTACCTCTCCGACATGACGCTGCTCGACACCTCGACCTTTGCGCACGGCCGCGCCATTTTCGACCGCGACATCCAGGCGGCGAGCCTCGACCATGCGATGTGGTTCCATCGCAGCCATCCGCTCGATGACTGGATCCTGTACACGCAGGACAGCCCGTCGACGCAGGGGTCGCGCGGCTTCACCCGCGGCTCGCTGTTTGCCCGCGACGGCACGCTGATCGCCTCGGTTGCCCAGGAAGGCCTGATCCGGCTGAAGCGGCCGCCTGCGGAATAGGCGTTTTCGAAAAATTGCCTACTTTTTAATCAGTGACTGTCCGTTGACAGTGCGCACCGTGGCGCCGGGACTCGAGCGACCCGTTTGTTTACAATGAGTTAGCACCCTGCTTCGGCAACTGGCACGGAGCTTGAATCCTGTTGGGCACTCTCCGGGCTTTTTGGGATCGGTGAAGGTGTGCAAACGCGGGGGACCGCAACAGCAAAGGGTGAAACCTTATGAAAATCGTGATGGCAATCATCAAGCCGTTCAAGCTCGACGAGGTGCGCGAAGCGCTCACCGCCGTCGGCATCCAGGGCCTGACCGTCACCGAAGTCAAAGGCTACGGGCGTCAGAAGGGACACACGGAAATCTATCGCGGGGCGGAATACGCGGTCAGTTTCCTGCCGAAAATCAAGATCGAAGTCGCGGTTAGCACAGACCTGGTCGACAAGGCCGTCGAAGCCATCACGGCGGCGGCCAAGACCGGCCAGATCGGCGACGGCAAGATCTTCGTCTTCGGCATCGATCAGGCGGTGCGCATCCGTACCGGCGAAACAGACACCGACGCACTTTGAGCGGCGAACACGTATTCCAATGGAGAGTTCAATGAATATACCTTCCACCTTGAAGTCAGTGGCGCGCTCCGCGCTGCTGGGCTCCTTAGCGCTCGGAGCATTGGGCACGGTTGCTGCCTTCGCGCAGGAGGCGGCTCCCGCCGTCGCGGCGGCAGCGCCAGCAGCGCCGGCTTTTACCGTCGACAAGGGCGACACCACGTGGATGATGATTTCCACCGTGCTGGTGCTGTTGATGACCATTCCCGGCCTTGCGCTTTTCTACGGCGGCCTGGTTCGTACCAAGAACATGCTGTCGGTGCTGATGCAGGTCTTCACCATCACCAGCGTGGTCATGATCATCTGGGTCTTCTACGGCTACAGCCTCGCCTTCACCCCGGGCAACGCCTTCGTCGGCGGCCTTTCGAAGATGTTTCTCTCCGGCGTCAACGTATCGACGCTTTCGGAAACCTTCAGCAAGGGCGTCGCCATTCCTGAACTGGTGTTCGTCGTCTTCCAGATGACCTTCGCCTGCATCACGCCCGCCCTGATCGTCGGCGCATTCGCCGAACGCGTCAAATTCTCTGCCTTGATCCTTTTCGTTATCCTATGGGTGACGTTAATCTACTTCCCGATCGCGCACATGGTCTGGTTCTGGGGCGGCCCGAGCGCCTATGCCGACCCGTCCGGCCTGATCTTCAGCTTCGGCGCCATCGACTTCGCCGGCGGCACGGTCGTTCACATCAATGCGGGCATTGCCGGTCTCGTCGGCGCGCTGATGATCGGCAAGCGCATCGGCTACAAGAAGGACATCATGGCGCCGCACTCGATGACGCTGACCATGGTCGGCGCTTCATTGCTGTGGGTCGGCTGGTTCGGCTTCAACGCCGGTTCGAACCTCGAAGCGAACGCCTATGCGGTGTTGGCGATGATCAACACCTTCGTCGCCACGGCGGCGGCGGCAGTGGCCTGGATCGTGCTTGAATCGCTGCTGCGCGGCAAAGCCTCCATGCTCGGCGCTGTTTCGGGCGCGGTCACCGGCCTCGTCGCGATTACGCCGGCTGCAGGTTTTGCCGGCCCGATGGGCGCTATCGTGCTTGGCATCGTCGCCACCTTCGTCTGCTACTTCTTCGTCTCGGTGGTGAAGAACACGTTCGACTATGATGACAGCCTCGATGTCTTCGGCGTCCACTGCGTCGGTGGCATCATCGGTGCGCTAGGCACTGGCATTCTGGTCAATCCCGCCCTCGGCGGCGCCGGCATCGTCGACTATTCGACGGCCGACTTCGCCGCCGGCTATGCCGGCACGGCCACGCAGCTCCTGGCGCAGGGCAAAGGCGTCCTGGTAACCCTGCTGTGGTCGGGCATCGGCAGCGCAATCCTCTACAAGGTCGTCGACTTGATCATCGGTCTGCGTCCGACAGCCGACGCCGAGCGCGAAGGCCTCGACCTGACTTCGCATGGCGAAGCGGCCTACCACTCGTAAGCCTTGCGGGGCGGCCTCGGCCGCCCGCATTCTCCCATCCCGTCGTGACGCTCCCGAAAGGAGTTCACGCTTTGAGGCCCGGGTCATTCCGGGCCTCTCTTTTTGGCAACCGTGCTGGCAGGCCTCCGTCCCTGCGCAATCACGTTCTAGTGATGGCCGCCGGCGGGGAGACGTCGACCGGATTGGTTCCGAACTGTTGAGACTGCCTACAGTGGAGTGAGCAAGATCGTGGCTCTGGGTGCGTATAGTTAATGCGGCCTTAACCTTCCCCCCGATAGTCTGACATCCGAATCTGCCGGAGTGCGTCATGCGCCCGGCCAGTCCATGACAGACGGGGAACGAAGCATGCGTTCAGGGGCTTCAGCACCGCTCGCGCTGACCGATACGGGGCACGGCATCCAGGCATTCGCGCGGCGCCAGGTCGGGCGGCTGGTCGGCGCCGGCCTGTTTGCGCTGGTCGCCTTTGGCGTCGCGGCGCTGGCGACCTGGAACGTCGCCGATCCCAGCTTCTCGCACGCCACCGACAACATCGTCACCAACGCCATGGGCTATGCGGGCGCGGTATTCTCCGACCTCGCCATGCAGTTCTTCGGCCTTGCCGCGGTTGCCGCCCTGGTGCCGGCGGTGATCTGGGGCCTTCTTCTGTTTTCGGCGCGCGGCGTCGACAGGCTGCCGAAGCGCGGCCTTGCCTGGTTCGGCTTCGCGCTGCTCGCGGCGGCGATGGCCGGCTGCGTGGTGCCGCCCAAGACGTGGCCGTTGCCGACCGGCCTCGGTGGCGTGCTCGGCGACATGGTGCTCAATGTTCCGGGCCTGGTCATTGGCGGCTACCCGACCGGCATCGTTGCCAGCATCATTGCCATGGTGCTCATTGCGCCGGCGCTGTGGCTGTTTGCCTATGGCTCGGCGCTGATTGCGCGCAAGAACGGCTTTGCCGTCATGGAGCGCACCGCGGAGCCCGATCCCCGAGAGGACGACCTGCTCTTCGACGAAGACGACGAGGAGGGCGACGAAGGGATACTGGCGCTCGGCGCCGTTACCCACTGGTGGCTGTCTTTCCGCGCCTGGATGCATCGCCGGGCTGTGCGCCGCCAGCAGGAGCGCGACGAGTTCGAGCCGGAGATGGAGCAGCGCTCCACCGCATGGCGCCGCGCCGCCGAACGGGTCGAATCGGCGGAATTCGCCGAAGCGCGGATGAGCCCGGATGGCCGCGCCCGCGTCGAGCCGGAATTCTTCGCCGCCATGGTCAATGACCGCAGCGTTTCCGTCGATCCGGACGATGACGACGTCCTCGATGCCGGTTTCGACAATGGCGACGAGGAGATCGAACTCGACGACGAGCCGGTCCAGCGCCGTGCCGCGCCGAACGCCAAGGTGCAGAACTTCCGCTCCGATGCGGCGACCCGCGTCGCCGCACCTGCGCCGCGTCCCGCTCCGGGCGCGCGCGTCCAGCGCGAGGCGCAGACCTCGCTGATCGGCTCGGAAACATTCGAAATGCCGTCGCTGCATTTCCTGTCGGAGCCGAAGAACGTGGTGCGCGACGCCAGCCTGTCCAAGGACGCGCTGGAGCAGAATGCGCGCCTGCTCGAAGGCGTACTGGAGGATTTCGGCGTCAAGGGCGAGATTATCGCGGTGCGGCCCGGCCCGGTGGTCACGCTCTATGAGCTGGAGCCGGCGCCCGGCATCAAATCGTCGCGCGTCATCGGACTGTCCGACGACATCGCCCGCTCGATGAGCGCGATTGCCTGCCGCGTCGCCGTGGTGCCCGGCCGCAACGCCATCGGCATCGAATTGCCGAATGCCAAGCGTGAGACCGTCTATCTCCGGGAGATCCTGGCCAGCCGCGATTTCGAGGCGACCAAGTCCAAGCTGGCGCTGGCGCTGGGCAAGACCATCAATGGCGAGGCGGTGATCGTCGACATCGCCAAGATGCCGCATGTGCTGGTCGCCGGCACCACCGGCTCCGGCAAGTCCGTCGCCATCAACACCATGATCCTGTCGCTGCTCTACAAGCTGACGCCGCAGGACTGCCGGCTAATCATGATCGACCCGAAGATGCTCGAACTCTCCGTCTATGACGGCATCCCGCACCTTCTGACGCCGGTGGTCACCGACCCGAAGAAGGCCGTGGTGGCGTTGAAGTGGACGGTGCGCGAGATGGAGGACCGCTACCGCAAGATGTCCAAGGTCGGCGTGCGCAACATCGACGGCTTCAACGCGCGCGTGCAGTTGGCTGAAAAGAAGGGCGAAAAAATCTCGCGCACCGTGCAGACCGGCTTCGACCGCCAGACCGGCGAGGCGATCTACGAGACCGAGAACCTCGATCTCGAGCCGATGCCCTACATCGTCGTCATCATCGACGAGATGGCCGATTTGATGATGGTCGCCGGCAAGGACATCGAAGGCGCGGTGCAGCGCCTGGCACAAATGGCGCGCGCGGCCGGCATCCATGTCATCATGGCGACGCAGCGTCCGTCGGTCGACGTCATCACCGGCACCATCAAGGCCAATTTCCCGACCCGTATCTCCTTTCAGGTGACGTCGAAGATCGACAGCCGCACCATTCTGGGCGAGCAGGGCGCCGAGCAGCTGCTCGGCATGGGCGACATGCTGTACATGGCCGGCGGCGGCCGCATCCAGCGCGTGCACGGCCCGTTCGTCGCCGACGACGAGGTCGAGAAGATCGTCGCCCATCTGAAGCTGCAGGGCGTGCCCGAATATCTCGACGCCATCACCGAGGATGACGGCGAGGACGATGACGAGCCGTCGGGCAAGGGCGGCGCTGGCGGCGGCGGCAACAGCAATTTCGAGGATTCCGACGATCCCTACGACCAGGCGGTCTCGGTCGTGCTGCGCGACGGCAAGGCGTCGACCAGCTATATCCAGCGCCGGCTCGGCATCGGCTACAACCGCGCCGCCTCGATCATCGAGAAGATGGAGAAGGAAGGCATTGTCGGCCCGGCCAACCATGCCGGCAAACGCGAAATTCTGGTGCCGACCGAGGACGACAAGTTCTGATCAGCCGATACGGCCCGGCGGCAACCTTGAACCTTTTGGCGCGTTACAGCGACTGAGCGCTGTCCGGCCGCCAAACTTAAGTCTAACTGGGGGTCCACGGACTGCAACGAGACACACACCACACGAGAGTGACCGGCATGAAAAACGATCTTTCCGCGATCAGCGATTTCGCTCCAAACCGTCGCCAGTTGCTCGGCCTTGGCCTGATGCTTGCCGGCGCCGCGGCCATCAACGTCGTGCCGGGGTTCCAGCTCTTGGCCTCGGCGCAGGCGGCGGTGCCGCCGACGGCGCAAAAGATCGCCGACCATTTCTCCTCGGTCAAATCGATGAGCGGCGAGTTCGTCCAGTTCGGCCCCAACAACCAGCAGACCGGCGGCAAGTTCTTCCTTGAGCGGCCAGGCAAGATTCGCTTCAACTATGACGGCAAGTCGAATTTCCGGGTGATTTCCGACGGCAAGTCGGTGGTCATCCTCAACAAGCGGCTGAAAACGTCCGATCTCTATCCGTTGTCGAAGACACCGCTGAAGCTGTTGCTCGACACCAAGATCGACCTCTCGGGCGGCCGCGTCAAATCGATCAAGGAAGAGAGCGACCTCACCACCATCCAGCTTGCCGACAAGTCGGTGTTCGGCAATTCGAAGATCACCATGATGTTCGATCCGAAATCCTATGATCTGCGCCAGTGGACCATCACCGACGCGCAGGGCAAGGACACCACGGTGATGATCTACAACACCAAGGAAGGCGTCAGCTTCCCTGCGGATACGTTCGCCATCGACTATACGGCGAACCGCGAGCTGAACACCAACCACCGCTAGATCCGGTCAGGCCGGCCTGCAAATGGCGATCTCCTGCGCTTCCGGCGCTCACGTGGTTTAAGTACGCTCCGCTCCGGTTCTCGGAGACCACCATTTTCGACTCGGCCTGACCTGAATCAGGGCCGCCGCCCGCAAAGGCTGGCTTGTGTTTGTGGCGCTCGGCTGGCAGTAGATCGGCGACCTTGTTCGGATCGCCGCATGTCCTTCTCCATCGCCACCTGGAACATCAATTCCGTGCGCCTGCGCATGCCGATCGTCGAGCGGCTGCTGACGGAGCAGGCGCCCGATGTGCTTTGCCTGCAGGAGACGAAGGTTCCCGACGAGCTGTTTCCGGAAAAGGCGTTCCGCAAGGCCGGCTACGAGCACATCGCATTCCATGGCCAGAAGGGCTATCACGGCGTTGCGACGGTGGCGCGGCGGCCGATCGAGATTGTCGAGAAACGGCGCTTCTGCGAGATCGATGACAGCCGGCATCTGTCGGTCAAGGTGCAGGCCGGCGGCAAGGCAATCCTGGTCCACAATTTCTACGTGCCGGCCGGCGGCGACGAGCCCGATCCGGAGATCAACCGCAAGTTCCGCCACAAGCTCGATTTCGTTGCCGAGATGAACGCCATCCACGCCGCGCATGACGAGGTGTCGGCTTCGATCCTGGTCGGCGACCTCAACATCGCGCCGCAGGAGCACGATGTCTGGTCGCACAAGCAATTGCTCAACGTCGTCAGCCACACGCCGGTCGAGACGCAAAATTTCGACGCGATGCGGATCGCCGGCGACTGGGTCGACCTGATGCGGCTCGACGTGCCGCCAGAGCAGAAGCTCTACACCTGGTGGAGCTATCGCGCGCGGGACTGGGAAGCCTCGAACCGCGGCCGCCGGCTCGACCATGTCTGGTCGTCACCGAACCTGGTGCCGAGCTTTGCCGGCTATGAGATCCTGCGAGAGGCGCGTGGCTGGGAGCGGCCCTCGGACCATGTGCCGGTGATTGCGCGGTTCGACCTGGATTAGGCGTGCCGATATTCAGGTGAGGCCGGCCTGCAATGGCCGATACCTGCGCTTCCGGTGCGTACTTTGAGTACGCTCCGCTCCGGTTCTCGGTATCAGCCATTTTCGACTCGGCCTGACCTGAATCTCGACACACCCAAGCGTGAGCGCGGTCGCGGGGACCTACCCGCCAAACCTTGGGGCCAACTTCTCGATGCGGGCGATCATGGCCTGAAAATCATCGAGGATGCGCTGGTGCAGTTTCACCGCCACTTCGGGATATTCCTCCAGGATGCGGCGAAACATCTTGCGGCTCAACCTTATCACTTCCGAATCGGTCTCGGCCGAGGCGCTGGTCAGCCGTCTTGAGTCGGCGATCAGCGCCAGTTCGCTGAGGATCGTGCCGGGGCCGGCGGTGCCGATCGGGATGCGGTCGCCGTCATGCTCGCGGTAGAGCACGATGCGGCCACTGACCACGATATAGGCTGAGTCGGCTTCGTCATCCTCGCGGTACAGCTTGCGGTCGGCCTGCAGATGGGTGGCTTCGGCGCCGAAGGCGAGCAGGCGCAGCTGTTCCTGCGTGAAACCCTCAAAGAGCTTCACGGCGGACAGGATGCGGATGTCGTCATCCAGCGCCATCTCTAGCTGCGTCCCCGAACGGTCAGTCCAATCCCTCCCTTAGAGCGCCGCGCGTCCAATTGGACGCGCAAAGGACGCTCTAACACTTCAATCTGCGCAGCGGGCCGATCCAGGCTCCCCCAGCCGGATCCTCCCCGAAACAGTCCCGCCCCGACCGCTTATTGAACAATGAAAAGTTTAAGGAACCAGCTTGTAGCCGCCGCTTTCTGTCACAAGAATTTCAGCATTGGAAGGATCGCGCTCGATCTTCTGGCGCAGCCGGTAGACGTGAGTTTCCAGCGTGTGCGTGGTGACGCCGGAATTGTAGCCCCACACTTCCTCGAGCAGGACGTCGCGCGTCACCACCTTCTGGTCGGCTCGATAGAGATATTTGATGATCGAGGCTTCCTTCTCGGTCAGCCGCACCTTGCCGCCGCGCTGGTCGATCAGAAGCTTCTGGCTGGGCTTGAACGTGTAGGGCCCGACCGAAAAGGTGGCGTCCTCGCTCTGCTCGTGCTGGCGCAGTTGTGCGCGTATGCGGGCGAGCAGCACGGCGAAGCGGAACGGCTTGGTGACATAGTCGTTGGCGCCGGCCTCGAGGCCCAGAATTGTGTCGGAATCGGTATCGTGGCCGGTCAGCATGATGATCGGCGCCTTGTAGCCGCCCTTGCGCAGGATCTTCACCGCCTCGCGGCCATCCATGTCGGGCAGCCCGACATCCATGATGAGCAGGTCGATGAGCCCGCCGCGCGCCGCGGCGACGCCTTTGGCGGCGGTCGCTTCCTGCAAGACGTCGAATTCTTCGTAAAGGGCCAGTTGCTCGACGAGGGTTCCGCGCAGGTCGTCATCGTCGTCAACGATCAGAATGGTACGTGATGTCATGGATCAATCCATTGTTTTGAAAAGAATTTTCAGTTGACCGCCCCCCATTTATGCGGAAGCTGACCGGCGCAACAGTCCGATCACAGTGATTTGTTCCGTGACACGATCATACAAGAAAAAACGCGATCGCAATGCAGCCGGCGCAATTTTGCCGAAAGGGCTGCGTGTGCTGGTGGTTCGGGCGAGGCCGGGCAACCCCAGCCAGGGGATATTGCAGGCCGGCAGCAAGGTGTTTGCCTGTGCGCTCGGGCGCGGCGGCATCTCGGCCCATAAGCGCGAAGGCGACGGTGCGACGCCGCTTGGCGAGATGCGGATTTTGTCAGGATATTTTCGGGGCGATCATTTCGCGGCCGGCCGCAAAACCCGGCTGGCGATGGCGCCGATCGGCGCCGATCTCGGCTGGTGCGAGGTGCCGGACGACCGCAACTACAACCGGCCGGTGAAAATCCCCTATGGCGCCAGCCATGAGCGAATGCGGCGCGACGACCGCCTCTATGACGCCTGCCTTGTGCTCGACTGGAACATGGCGCCGCGCCGGCGCGGCCGCGGCAGCGCCATCTTCTTCCATCTGGCGCGCCCAGGCTTCACACCGACGCAAGGCTGCGTGGCGGTGACAGCGCGGACAATGGCGCGGCTGTTGCCGCTGGTGTCGGACCGGACGGTGGTGAGGGTGGTGAGGTAGGGAGTAGGGAGTAGGGAGTAGGGAGTAGGGAGTAGGGAGTAGGGAGTAGGGAGTAGGGAGTAGGGAGTAGGGAGTAGGGA
>NZ_JAMYVB010000023.1:0-89515 GCF_040323635.1 Mesorhizobium sp. M0037
TTGGCGCTGCGGCGGACGCATAGGGGGAGAGAAGTGTCACCTATGTATCCGGTTCAAAGTGTTACCCATCTATCGGCTGGACACGTCGGCGTTCGCCTTCCACGTCTTGCCCCATCAACAGTCTGCCCGTGCCACACGACAGCCAGGCCTATTATCCATATCTCGGGCCAACGCTGCGGCGCACCGCGGGGGGGACTGGAATTGACGTCGACGCCGATTGCCGTAGCTGAAGCGAAGGCCTTGCCGATCGGCGCGTTGCTTGGCGCAATGGTGTCGATCCAGATCGGCGCCACCTTCGCCAAGGGCGTGTTTCCACTGATTGGCGCCAACGGCACCACGGCGCTGCGGCTGGTCGTGGGCGCGCTGATGCTGGCGGCGGTGCTGAGGCCGTGGCGGGTGCGGCCGTCGCGCGCCGTGCTGCCCTGGCTCATCGCCTATGGCGTCAACCTCGCGGCGCTGAACCTTTTGTTTTACGCAGCGCTCGCCAGAATTCCGCTCGGCGTCGCGGTGGCGCTCGAATTCTCCGGCCCGCTGCTCGTGGCGACGCTGTCGTCGCGGCGCGCCACCGACTTCGTCTGGGTGGTGCTGGCCGTTGCCGGCATATTGCTGTTGTCGCCCTTCATCCACTCCGGCAGTTCACTCGACCCGGTCGGCGTGATGCTGGCGCTGGCCGCCGGCGGCTGCTGGGCGCTCTACAACGTCTTTGCACAAAAGGCCGGCGCGGAGCTTGGCAGCCAGACCACGGCTTACGGGCTGGTCATTGCCGCTGCCGTCGGCCTGCCGTTCGGCCTCGCCGAGGCGGGTACCGGCCTGATCGCACCCGCGATCCTGGTCAGCGCGCTGCTGGTCGGGCTGTTCTCCAGCGCCTTGCCGTTCTGGCTGGAGATGGTGGCGCTGACCCGGATGCCGGCCAGGCTCTACGGCACGCTGACTTGTCTGGAGCCGGCGCTGGGCGCGCTGGCCGGCTTCCTGTTCCTGCACGAAATCCTGAGCCCGCTGCAATGCGCGGGCATCGCCGCCGTGGTCGTCGCCGCCTTCGGCGCGGCGCTGACGACGAAGCCGCCGGTACCGTCGCCGGAATAGTTGCCTGAAATGGATATGTGACGCCGATGCCGTGGTCCGCCGGTCCCGTGTCCGGTTGCTCAAGCGCCTGCAGCATCGATATATGGATCGATGTATGCGCAGGAGATCCAGATGAGCAGGGCCGACAGCATTGCTTGAGCCGTCCGTGATCAAGGCAATACTCCTTGTCGGGTTCGCTGCTGTCGTTGCGGCTCTCGCCTGGCGGCTGGCGCGGTCTCGTCGCAGAGCCCGGCTTCGTGAAGATCCGGCCAACGACTACGCCGTGCGCCGCGACTGGTCGGGCAACCACGGCAAGCTCAATCATTCGTCCTTTGTCTATTTCGATGCCGATCGCGACGGCCGCTACGGGCTCGGCGACCGCCCGATGGCCGGCATCATGGTCAGACTGCATGATGGCGACGGCCGCTTCGTCGCCGCGGCGCGGAGCAATCGCGGCGGCTTTGCCAATTTCCTGGCGTCGACGAAACGTCGCGCCGCGCCCATCCATGTGCCGGGCAGCTACCGCTTCACCGTGTCGGTTCCGCCCGGCTGGCGCGCGAGCAGCGCCAACGAGGTCCAGTCGCAGCACCTCCGGCCGCTGCCGGGCTCGCCCACCGGGCTGGCCTCGGAAGCAATGCTGCAGCCGGTCGGCCTGTTTGCGATACGCCGGCTCAGCGGCCGCGTAGCGGACGGTGCTTCGGCGAGCATCTCGGTGATGGCGAAAGGGCAAAAGGTGGCAGTGCATCCGCTAAGTGCTGGGGCTGGCTTCCGTCTCGATCTGCCCGATGACGCCGACGCGATCGAAGTCACCGGCGATGGCATGGAACGACGACTGGCCTTGTCCGCCTACCCGACCGAGCTCGGCCTGCTGTCGCCCGAGAACGCGGCTGTCGACAGCGCCGCGTCCTTGCAGGCCATCGGTTTCGACGATGTCACGACGCGCGGCCTGCGCAAGGTGCCGTCCGGTTATGCCGGGTTGACCTGGTTCAACCTGAACGCACTGGCGCGCGATCATACCGAAGGCAGCGAAGGCTACGTCAACGGCAATATCTCGGGAGACCATGTCTGCTATACGAGCAGCGGACACCCGGCCGAATTCTCGAGCGACAAACCGTTCGGGTTCCATTCCGTGATGCTGACAGCGGCATGGTTGAAGTCCGAAGGCGAAACCGCACTGGTCGAGAGCTGGCTTGGCGACCGGCTGATCGCCAGCGACACGATCGTCCTGTCGGCACTGGCGCCCGTCCACTATGCGCCGATGCTGGCGGCGGTGACGCGCGTGCGCCTCTCCACGAGCCACTATTGGCAGCTCGTGCTCGACGATCTGGTGGTTGTGCGCTGAACGGTCCCGCCGCCTGCGGGAGATCATGCTCCGGAAACGATCAAGCCGCCCGACTCTGCCAGGAGGATCTCGATCTACCGGGGAACGAGTTTAGCCCGGAATAGGAGCAGAAGCGCCGTTCGCGGTGATCTGCGAGAGCTTGCCCTTTTTTACCAGCACTGGCTTGGAATAGGTCTTCCTCATTTTCCACTCTCCACGTCGGGCACCCAAAGCCCTGTTCCCGGCCAGACGGCACGAGGCGTCGGATAATCGGCTGCTAGACGGCGACCGGCCCGGAGCCGTTACCATTGTCGGCTGTAACCTGCGAGAGCTTGCCCTTCTTGACCAGCGCCGGCTTCGAATAGGTCTTCTTCATGCCGCATCTCCAGTGTCAGGCGAGGCCGCCAGATCAGGCGACAGCCGACTCAACGACTTCACTCGATCGGGCCGGAACCCGCTCCATTGGCGAGCGCCGTAACCTGCGAAAGCTTGCCTTTTTTGACCAGAACAGGCTTCGAATAGGTTTTCTTCATAGTGAATCCTCCAACCTTACGCGATAATGCCAGACGGATCGGCACTGT
Organism: Mesorhizobium sp. M0037; assembly: GCF_040323635.1. Lineage (NCBI taxonomy): Bacteria > Pseudomonadati > Pseudomonadota > Alphaproteobacteria > Hyphomicrobiales > Phyllobacteriaceae > Mesorhizobium > Mesorhizobium sp. M0037. Next base: position 2,965 of record NZ_JAMYVB010000023.1, read on the forward strand.
CAACCTTCGCGGCGCCGTCGTCCCGTCCCGGGTTTTCTTGGTCCCGATGCACTAACTGCAAGTCCACCTTCATCGACAAAGCGTTGTTCTTGGGCGTGCATGGCGTGGCCGGGTTGCGGTGCGAAAAATGTCCGAAACTGCGGCGGGTCTGGCCTGGCTGGTCGGCCTGCTCAGGCAGACCGGAAATGCAGCGCTATCTTCGGGTGCCGCGTAAGCATTGGCCTGGCCGTCGCGGCGGTCCTCAAAGCTCCTTTTCCGCCAGTTCGCGGAAGGCATCGGGAACCGAGCGCCGGGCTTCCAGCGCCACGGCGCCATAGCCGACAGCCTCTCTGCCAAAGCGCTGGCGGATCTTGTCGATGGCGCGGTCGGCGCCAAAGCGCGCTAGGCCTTGCCTGCTGCCGGGCCGCTGCTTTTCATCGGCAAGCCCGAGCGGCAGCTCCAGCTGCAGCTCGGCACTTTCTTCCATCTGCGACACCGAGACCGCCAGCAGCGAGATGGTCTTCTCTCGAGGGTTGGCGGCCAGCACGCCGCGCACCAGCTCCTCGGCGATTTCGGCCAGCATCGCGGTTGCCGAAATCGGCTGATCGAGCGTCAGCGAGCGTGTGACCGCGCGCAGATCGGCGAAACGCACGCGCACCGTCACCGTGCGCCCGGGCCGTGATTTCGCCCTGAGCCGGCTGGCGACCCGGTCTGCCAGATGCAGCAGGACGGGTCCGAAGATACGCGCCTCGGCCGGCCGTCTGCCAAGCGCCGACTGCGCGCCGGCGGAATGCGACCGCCTGTGGGTTTCGAGCTTTCGCGGGTCGCGGTTCCATGCCAGCGACGCCAGCTTTTCGCCGGCGGCGGGCCCGAGCAATCTTCGCAGCGCCCCACCATGCGTCTTTGCCAACTGGCCGATGGTCTCGATGCCGATCTCGGCCAGCCGCGCTCTGGTCGCCGGGCCGACGCCCCACATCAGCCCGACCGGCAGATCATGCAGGAAGGCAAGTTCGGTGTCCGGATCGACCACCACCAGCCCGTCGGGCTTGGCCACCTGCGAGGCGATCTTGGCCAGATGCTTGGTGCGCGCCACGCCGATCGAGATCGGCAGGCCGAGCTCTGCCCGGACGCGCTGACGCACCGTGGCGGCGATCTCGGCCGGCGGCCCGAACAGATGCGTGCAGCCGGCGACGTCGGCAAAGGCTTCATCGATGGAAATCCGCTCGACCAGCGGCGTGAAATCGTCGAGCACCTTGATGGCGGCGTCGCCCAGCCGCTGATAGTCGGCGAAATGGCCGCCGACGAAGATCAGTCCGGGGCAAAGCTCGCGCGCGCGTCGTCCGGGCATGCCGCCGCGCACGCCGAAAGCCCTGGCTTCGTAGGAAGCGGCAAGCACGACGCCGCCGCCGACGGCGATCGGCTTGCCCCTGAGCGCCGGGTCGAGCAGCTGCTCGACCGAGGCGTAGAAGGCGTCGAGATCCGCATGCAGGATGGTGGGCTCCATCCCGACCGTTCCCTTTGCGGCGTTGCAGCATTAGCCGCGTCTGTTGTGAGAGGCGTTTTTGCCGAACAAATAGAGAACAAACAGGGCCTATTGTCAAGCGAAGCGGTTGTCGCCGGCCGGCCCGTTCCAGGTCGGGCTGTCGAGTGCTCCGCCTGGGCATCGGACCTGCGGAACATTGCCTCTCGCCTCGGCGTTCATATCCGCGACGGGACGCTGTTTTTTTGGAGGCCGGTATGGGCCAGTTCGAGATGATCGACCTCGTCAGCGTCATTGACGCCTGCACGAGCGATCGCGTTGCCGGGCACTGCGTGTCAATGGCCAGGGCGGTGGAGGAGTTGCGAGTGCTGACCGGTGATTTCGTATCGCCGGACGAGACGGTGGCCAACGCGCTGTCGGCAGTGGCGCTGGGGCGCGGCTGCGCGGTGGTGTTCGACGAGCGAGCGGGCGCCGACATCTTGCTGACGCCGTAGCGCGGCGGCGCCGGGTTGTGGCAGCCAGAAAAGTCGAACAGCGTGCAAAAAGCTGTGCAGGCATGGCCCCATAACCGGGGCGTGGAAAAGTTCTGCGCGTGGGTGTATTCTCCAGGTCGCAAGCGGTCGCAGACCGCATAGGGGGAGAAATGACATGCCGAGGGTTTCAGAACTCTTTTTCAAAACTGCCATCTTGTTCCTGATGTTGGGGATTGCGGCCGGCCTGCAGATGGCGATCTCTGGTGACCACGCCGCTTTTCCGGCGCACGCGCATATCAATCTGCTCGGTTGGGTGACGAGCGCCATCTTCGGCGGCTACTACGCGCTCAATCCGCAAAAGGCGGCGCGTCGCATCGCCATGATCCACTACGGGCTCTACACACTCGGCCTGGTGATCATGCTGCCGGCGCTGTATGTGATGCTGCAGGGAAACCCGGCGCTTGAACCGATCGTCGCCGGCGGCTCGGTCATTATCGCCGCTGCCGTTCTGGTTTTTGCTTTCGTGGTGTTTTCGCCCGAAACGGCGCGCTCGGTGTCCGGCGTGGTTCCGGCCTCTCGCTGACTGTTCGCGCGCGGCGATCAAAGTCCGACCCGCATTCGCGACCCGCGACACGGGTTGGCCAGGCCGATGGCCGCAGCCGCTGGCTGCGGTGTCTATCGCCGCGTCGGCGCTTAACATACCCGAGTCCCACCACGTATTATTTCGTGACTATTTGGCGCCGGAACCTTCCCAGATATCGCGCGTTGCGGCGACTGTATTCGCGCTGCCTTATATATAGGCAGACTTGAGTACGTCCACAGCATGGGTTGGGGGAGGAGCAGGCCACCATGTCGAACAGAGAAATCGGAACGTCGGCCTCACTGGGCCGACGCATCGCCGATCTGAAAGCCAGGATGCGAGACGCCAGCGTTACTGAACACGAGATGCAGACCTTCCAGAAGGTCGCGGCCATCATGGGGGGTGTCGAAGGCTCCCTACGCCTCGACGCCGACGACCTGATCGCGGCGTCCTTCGTCACCGAGGCGCTCGGCGATCCCGGGTCGAACTGAAGGTCAGAGCCCGTCGGCACTCAAGTGCCGGCGGGCGATGGCCCGGTTCGCAGCGTTGCGATGCTGGAGCGTGTCTGCGCCGCCCGCGGCGGGGATATCTTGCGCACTTTGAAGATTTCAGGCGAGCGGCCTCGACGGCGCTTGAGATATTGGGCTTCGCGTTCGTGCTTCTCGGCTGCCTCGCGGCTGTCGAACGTGCCGAGATTGCGTCGCCGCCGGCCCTTGACCACAAGGGCTAAATTTAACCAAACCGCCAAGGCGCCTTAAACGAAGGATCAGACCAGCCGGATCCTTCGAAATATCAATCGCGATGCTCCGGCATCGCCTTCAGCTCATCCTTGGTCCAACTGGTGACGGCGTGGACGTCCCGGGAAACCTCTCGAAAGTCCGCGGTCGCTGCCCTTACACCTCGTCGAACGGGCCGCCGCGCCTCGCCAGGTCGTGACCAATGGCGGCTTCCTCGGCGTCGTCGGGCAAGGCATCGTCACTGTCCTGGTAGGGGTTGTCGTCATCCTCCTCGGGCAGTTCGCCTTCCTTCTCGACTCCGGTGGTGTCCGGCAGGCTTTCCTCATCTGCTCCGTCGGGCAGGACCGTTGCGCCACGCAGCGCATCCCAATCCTGCCGGCGCGGCGTCGGCGCCTCCACCTCGTCATTGGCGATCGTGTCGCGGGCATCGTTTTTGCTCGGTGGCGCCTCGACCTCGTCATTGGGTTTTCTGTTTCGTTCTTCCATGATTGCCTCCTCTGGGCGGCTTTGCGTCGAGAAGGTGGAACTCACTTCCGGCTGTCAGGTTCCGGCAACCACTCCATCTCCGTGGAACCAATTGCCGCCAGTCTGCTTTGCCAAGGACTAGTCTGTTTTGCCAAGGAGATGAATCCAGAGGAGCTGGACCATGAAGACTTTCCCCCTCATCCCATGCGTGCTGCTCTTGGCGCTGGCCGACCCGGCGGCTGCGCAGGACAATGGCGACCGGAACGGCCCTGCCGCGCCTTGCCAGGCGCAGCCTCAGGACGATGCTCGGGAGCCGCCGGTCGCCAATGGCGGTGGCGAATCGACCAGCACGCTCGGTCCCTGCGGCGGCGTGCTGCAGCCGCCGCCCAGTGGTGACCAGGGTATGACGCAGCCGCCGCCGGACCAGGGCAAGACGCCGGTGATCAAGCCTGGCGAGGTGCCTGCGCAGCCGCCGAAGCAATGACCTTTGCTTGAAACTTCACGGCGTGGCACGAAGGCGGTAGGTTCCGGTCTTGGCCGGGCGACGCGGTCACCGGATCAATGCCGGCGCCGGCCGCGATCGCCACCGGAATTTGGAGCCGTGCATCGTCCACGTCGAAGGTCTCCTGAGGGATTGTGCTTCAATGCGAATCTTGCGGGTGCGGGTTCTGCTGGCATGACCGGGAAGCCGATCAATTTAGTCTCCGCTTGCGGAACAAGACCGTACCGGCTGCGTTTGCCTCCAGGAGCCCGCCACCTCGATCTGCGCTGTTTTCGCCTCATGCGGGAACACGGCGGAGCTCGCCAACAACGACAGGAGACGAAGATGAAAACCATCCTTATTCCCGCCGTCGCCGGGCTCGCCATGATCGCTGGTATCGGCATTGCCGCCGCCGACGAGGTCATCGTCACGCAGCCGGCACAGCAGCAGGTGATCATCACCCCGGAACAGCGCACGGTCGTGCACCAGTACGTAAAGAAACATCCGCTTGCCTCGGTCAATCTGCTCGGCGTCGAATTGAATGTCGGCACTGCCTTGCCTGACACTGTCGAGCTGCAGGAGGTTCCCGACGTTCAGTACAGATACGCCGTCGTCGACAACCATACCGTGTTGGTCGACCCCAGCACGCGCAGGATTGTCGAGGTGGTCGAGTAACGCTCGACAACCTAACCATTCATCGGTGATACGGCCCTGTCGTTCTTCCCAAAAGGGCGGCAGGGCCGAATGAACATGATGAAAGGAGAATTGCCATGTTGCCGCATGTCGAGACCCCGAACTCCGCCAATGTTGCGGCGTGTTGCGACAAGTTGCTGGCCGAGCGCAACACGGCGCTGTTATCGATGAAGGAAGCGATCGCGCTCCTGCGGGAGCGCACCGGCACCGATCGTTCGGATGCCGACCTCGCGGGGCTGATCGTCAAGAAAGCGGCGCTGCTCGGCGTTGCGGTGATTTCCGACCCGCGCTGAGATGTCTCGTCACTCAAGACGCCGGCCGAATTTTCGGCTAATGTTTTCGTGGAATCTGGACCAACCGACCGGACCCAACCACGGAGGCTTAAGTGACGGACGACAAACAGGACCGCATTCGCCAGCGCGCGCACGAGATTTGGGAAAAGGCCGGCCGGCCTGAAGGCGCGCATCAGGAACACTGGGAGCAGGCCACGGCTGAAGTCGATGGCGCGGTCGCCAAGCCAAAAAAGGCGGCGAAGAAAGCTGACGCCAAGCCCGCCAAGGCAGCCGCCAAGTCAAAGGCAGCGAAGCCTGCCGCCGCAAAGTCCGGCAAAGCCAAATCGAAATAAGGCCAAGTTGAAACAAGGCCAGTCGAAATAAAGCAAGGCCGGAATTAGCTGGCCGGGCCATCCTTGGCGCCCGCCGTTCAGGCGCGCCCGAGCCTCTCAACCTGACGAATTGCGCCTGCGACGGGCAGCGCAATTCCTTGTGTTTGGCGACAGGCGCCCTCATGCCTCCCAGGCATAACTCGACAGCGCAAAGCGAATCCCGGCAGCTGTCATGGCCAGTTCGCATTCGGTGATCTGGCGCAGGTGGCGCAGATAGCGCGCTACAGTCTGTGGCAGCCAGCCGGCGCAGGCCTCGACATAGGCGCGGCTGTGAACAAGGGTGCCGGTCGACAGCCTCTTGTCCTTCTCGGCAACGACTTTCAGATATTGGCGGATGAAGCGGATGTCGTCGGCGATGTCCTGGCTGGCCATTCGCCAGGCCCCGGCGAGGCGTTCGCACTGATCGAATGACAAGGGCAACAAAGGGGGCGGCAATAAAGGCGGCGGCAACAAGGGCGGCGGCAATGACGGGGGTGACAGCAAAGGACGAGAGAGATCGGCGAAGGCAACATGGTTCGCTGTGCTCAAGGACATTCCTCTCTGCGAAAAGAGATATCGTACTTTATGTACGAACGAGCGTCAAGCCAATTTCGTACAGTTGGGACGATGACAATGAATATAGCAGCGGTCGCTTCAGCTAATCACGCATCGTGAATCCTTCAGGACTCGCACCAATTTCGCGGAGGGATTTTCCCAGGATGGTGTTGACTGTTTCCCTCGTGTCGGCGTCGAACAGGTTCAGGCCGCGCCGGATCGTCTCGCGCCAGTTTTCGCCCTTGTCCCACGCGTCCATGAAGGCGAAGGCAAGGTCGTCCTGGCGACGCGTGGCTTCGAGCGCTTGGGTCAGCAGGCGCGCTTGATGGAGATCCTTCTCCCGCTTGGCCCCAGCGCTCGGCCCGAGTCGCGAGGCGACGATCAGCTTGTGGATGGCGTAGCGCTGGGGCGAGGGGACCAGCACAGGCAAGCCCTAGCGACGCAGCAGCACAGTTCGGATGGGGTCGCGGATAAGGAAATGCAGAAACCGTAAGGGCTGCGCGGAGGCTCTGCCGTTTTCTTGTAATTACGTTTATCAGCTTGAATTTCAACGCAGTTATAAGAAATTCGTGGAAATCTCATAACGCAACGAACTGACGAGTCGCTCTGAACGCCCGGGCGCCCGGCCCGTCTGGCCCAAAACACTTTGCCGCAGTGCCTTCAACAAACGGCTTCCCCAATGTCGCGAACAATGCTTTAACCCGCTCATCCACAGGGGTGCTCCGTATGGTCGGGGCTGAGATGAGGGCGGCAAGCCTTCGGACCCTAAAGCTGATCTGGATAATACCAGCGGAGCGAGGCGGGCGATGTTTTCAGGCGCACAGATTTCCCTTTATCCCATGACCGACGATTTCGTCGGCGTCATCCTTGGCGCGCTCGGCGCGCTCGATCCGTGGCGCGACCGGCTGCGGATCGAAACCGACGACATCTCGACGCTTATGGTCGGGCCGCCCGAGGTGCTGTTTCCCGCCATGCGCGACCTGTTCGTCGCGGCGGCCAGAAGCGGCAAGCACTGCGTGCTTTCGGCAGCGGTCTCGCGCGGCTGTCCGGGCGAGCCCGACGATCCGATCTGCCGCTCCGACGAGACCGGCGGCCCCGCCATTCCGCTGGACGAGCGCAAGATCGCCGCGATCCGCGCTGTCCAGGCCACGCCGTCGACCGGCCAGCCGGTGGCGGCGCAGTTCTCGCTCTATGTGATGGGCACAGGCGACCATATGGACGAGATCTATGGCTGCATCGATTTCCTGAAACAGTCCGGCGTCTTTGAACGCTCAAAGAACTTCTGCACCAAACTGCGCGGCGATGCCGGTGCGGTGTTTGCCACGCTCAACGAGGCCTTCTGCCGCTTCGGCCCCGGCGCCGGCCACGTCACCCTCGACATCACGATTTCGGCGAACAGCCCGAGCGGGGTCTGAGCCGCGGCTCAAGCGTCGTTCCTCGAGGATGTTGCCGTGGCTGGTTTATCTGACCCATTGCGTGGAGGAGATGCCTCTGACCCCTCAGCACAAAGAGGAGGGGAGCCATTGGCGATTGGCGAAGACCGCGATGCCCACGAATCTCCCCCCTTGAGCGGGAGATGGCCGGCAGGCCAGAGCGGGTCCCACCGCGTGGAGCGCCGACGCCCTTTTTGCATCGGCAAGGCGTGGGCGCCCTATGCGAGACGACCCCCTCTGTCGCCTTCGGCGACATCTCTCCCTCGAGGGGGGAGATTAGCCGCAGCCATCGCCAAGACCATCCCTGCCGCCATCGCCTTCGCCTTGCTCCTCGCGGCCTGGGAACTCTACGCCCGCTATGGCGGCGCTGCCCCCATCATGCTGCCGCCGCCGTCGCGCGTGCTGCAGCAGGCCTGGGAGCATCGCGCCGCACTCGCCGACAACACCATGCCCACCGTCCGCGCCACATCAGCCGGCTTCGCCTGCTCGTTGGTCGCTGCCTTCGTGCTTTCGGCGCTGGTCGATTTCTTGGCCCCGCTGCGCCGCGCGCTGTTTCCGCTGCTGATCGTCAGCCAGACCTTGCCGCTGGTCGCGATCGCGCCGCTCATCGTGCTGTGGTTCGGCTTCGGGCTGATGCCAAAAATCCTGCTTGTGGCGCTCGTCACCTTCTTCCCGATGATGGTCGCGCTGGTCGAAGGTTTTGCTGCGACCAGCAAGGAGATTTCGCAGATGCTCGCCGCCATGGGGGCAGGGCGCTGGCGTATCTTCTGGCTGGCGCGCCTGCCTTCGGCGCTGCCCTATTTCTTCGCCGGGCTGCGCATCTCCGTCACCTACGCCGTGGTCGGCGCGATCTTCGCCGAATATGCGGGGGCGGCGAAGGGGCTGGGCATCTACATGCTCAATGCCAAGAACAACTTTCGGCCCGATCTGGTGCTCGCTGCCGTCGCCGTCAGCGCCGCGCTCACGCTGATCCTGTTCGGCATTGTCGTGCTCGTCCAGCGTTTCGCCATGCCTTGGGAGAATGCAGGGAGCGAAAGCCGCGACGGCAAGGTTGAAGCTGCAGAAGAGAACCGTCAATGACGCGGCTCGAACTCCGGGACATCAGGAAGAACTTCGGCGCGCTTGAGGTGCTCGCCGGCATTTCGCTTCATGTCGCGGCCGGCGAGTTCGTCTCCATCCTCGGCCCTTCCGGCGCCGGCAAGTCGACGCTGTTCCAGTTGCTGACCGGCGCGCTGAAAGGTGAGGGCGACATGCGCTTCGACGGCGCGCCATTGCAGGGCAGCCCCTTCGCCTTCATGCCGCAGCGCGACGCGCTGATGCCGTGGCGGCGCGTCATCGACAATGTGACGCTGGGGCTGGAAGTTCAGGGTCTTGGCCGCAAGGCGGCACGCGAGCACGTCGCGCCGCTGTTTGCCGAGTTCGGCCTTGCCGGCTTTGAGCGCGCCTGGCCGGCGGAACTTTCCGGCGGCATGCGCCAGCGCGCGGCGCTTTTGCGCACCGTGGTGCAGCAGCGCGACATGCTGCTGCTCGACGAGCCCTTTGGCGCGCTGGATGCACTGACCCGCGCGGGTGTGCAGCGCTGGCTGGAAGGCATGTGGCAGCGCCACCGCTGGACCGCGCTGCTGATCACCCATGACGTGCGCGAAGCCGTCTACCTCTCGGATCGAATCTATCTGATGTCGGCGCGGCCGGCCCGCATCATCGGCGAGATTGCCGTGCCGCTGCCGCGCCCGCGCACCACCGGCGGCGATGCCGCGCGCCAGGCCGCCGCGCTCGAAGCCGACATCCTCGACACGCTGCTCAATCCCGGGACTGACCGGGGCTTGTTTCCGCAGACCGCTCAAAGGAGTTTTTCATGACCGAATTCACACGCCGGCAGGCTTTGCTGCTGACGCTGGCCGCCGGATTGCCGCTGGCCTCTCGCGCTCATGCGGCTACGCAAAAAATCACCGTCGCGCTCGACTGGACGGTCAACACCAACCATGTCGGCCTGTTCGTTGCCCGCGACAAAGGGTTTTACGGCGAGGCTGGGCTCGATGTTGAGATCCTGCCCTATGGCGATACCGGCGCCGGCACGCTGGTCGCCAACCGCATCGCCGATTTCGGCATTGCCGGCGTCGGCCTGTTTACCCAGCGGGCTGCCGGCGCCGATCTTAAGGCGGTCTACGCCGTGGTCCAGCAGGAGACCGGCCGGTTGGTCTTCAACGCGGATCGCGGCGAGATCAAGAGTCCCAGGAATCTCGACGGTCTGACCTATGGCGGCTTCGGCAGCGCCTGGGAAAACACGCTGATCTCGACCATCATCCGCCACGATGGCGGCAAGGGCGTTTTCGAGACGGTGACATTAGGCACCTCGGCCTATGAGGCGCTGGCCAACGGCTCGGTCGACTTCACGCTGGAGGTCTCGACCTGGGAAGGCGTCGATGCGGAGCTGAAAGGCGTCAGGCAGCGCGGCTTCCGCTACGCCGACTACGGCGTGCCCGACGAGCACACCACCTTGATCGCCTCCAGCAATGCATATCTCCAGGCAAACCCGAAGGCCGCATCGGCCTTCGTCGAAGCAACGCGGCGCGGCTACCAGTTTGCCTGCGATCACCCGCAGGAGGCTGGCGACCTGCTGATCGCGTCCAACAAGGACGCGCTGACCGACCCGGCGCTGATCCACGCTTCGCTGAAGATGCTCGTCGACGGGCACTTCTTGCGCAGCCAGGACGGCGTCATCGGCACCATCGCCAGGGCCAAGATCGAGGCGATCGGAACCTACCTCTTCAGGGCCGGCATATTGCTCGATGGCGATGGCAAGGTTCTGAAGGAGAAGCCGGATTTCGGGGGGTATTTTACGAACGAGTTTTTGGGCGCGTAATCTCCCCCCTCGAGGGGGAGATGTCGCCGAAGGCGACAGAGGGGGTCGGTACGTCCTGACGCGACTTCCTATCGCGGACAGAGGACGTCAGCGCCTTACGCGCGGCGACCCCCTCTGGCCTGCCGGCCATCTCCCCTTCGAGGGGGGAGATTGCGCCTCACCGCCTTCTCCCTCACATATCGATCATCGAGCGCTTCACCCGGCCGATGATGGTGATGGCGCCTTCCAGCGCCGGCGGCGGGATGTCCATGTAGGAGGCCGGCTGGAAGGGCGGGTTCTCGTTGGGGCGGTAACGCTTGTAGGTGGCCTGGCCGGATTCGTCCGAAATGACGTAGCAGCCATTGGTCACCAGCCGCTTGTCCCTGAGGTTGACGAAGATGATCGAATCCGGTGGCGAGATCTTGTTCATCGACGGGCCGTCGACGCGCAGAGCAATCCATTGGCCCTGCTCCAGATCGGTGGTGGGGATGGTCGGATAGTCGCTGAGATTGACCACCATGTCCTGGCTGCCGAGTTCGCCGGCGCTGATCCATGAGACGATGGGCACATCGACGGTGGCCAGCGACGGCATCGGGATCTGCCGGCCCGACTCGTCAAAGCCGAAATGGCCCCCCGCAAGGCTGCCGCCGTCACCGTTGAACAAGAGCCAGCCGGGATCGACGCCGAACAGGCGGCCGTATTTCTCCGCCGCCTTGCGCGACAGCGGCCGGTTACCATTCTCGTGACTGATCAGCGTGTTCTTGTTGATGTCGCGCAATGCCCGCGCCGCGTCGCTCGGCGAGGCATAACCCGCCTCCGCCCGCGCCTGCTGCAATCTGTGCCTCGGTTCCTGCATCGTACAAATTGCCTGAAATTTATCGTCCAATATGTACGATTTCGCTTGCGTACGTTTCGTACATATCGTACGCTTAGCGCATGATCGAACAAACCGCAAGCGTTTCCGCAGACATCGTCAGCTTTCTCCCATCGTCCGGGCTGTCCTCCTCCCCGGTCCGGACGCAAACCGGGGCTCTTGCCCCGGATCCGGTCGAACCGTCGTCCCCCCGATCGACCGGAACGGCCGGAGCCGCTCCTCTCCCGGCTCCGGCCACCTCTTCAGCCCATGGCGCCGCCGGTGCGCCAAGGGCTGTCTCCGGCGGGCAGGGTATTTCCTGCATCCGCACGGAAGATGGCACCGTCATCCTGTTCGACCGGCTGACGGGCAGGGCGGTTTCCGCCCTCACCAAAGCGGCCGCCGAAGCCGCCTTGCGGCATCTCGCCGGCTCGCTGCCGGCCGCCAGTATCGGCTGACCGCACCGACCATCCGCTCTGATTTTTTCCCGTGGGCCCTCGGGGCCGGCGCTCGGCCTTTGCGCGCGCAATCAATGGATACCGACATGACTGCCTATACCGACACCGAATTGCAGGAGATCGCCGTCTGGCTGAGGGATGGCCTGTCGGCCACAGGGATCGCCGTCCGCTTCACGGCGCTGCGCGGCAGTCCGGTCTCGCGCAATGCCATCATCGGCATCGTCCACCGCAACAGCGCGTTGAAGACCATCGGCTTCGCCAACCCCAGAGGCGGCAGGTCCGGCGGCCGACCGAGGAAGAATGCGACGGGGAAGACTGCGGCAAACGAGAATACCGCCAAGAGGAATCCGCCGGCGCAGCCAAGCAAGCTCGTAAGGGAAGTAGGAGTTTCGAAGCAGGCCGCGCCGGTCAAACCGGCCGCCAAACCGAGCCGTCAGCCATCGGCCAGGCCTCTGTTGCCAGCCCGTCCGGCGCCCTCGATCCCGGGCGAAGGACGGCTGGTGGTGGACGGCGAAATCTACCGCTTCAATGTGCCGGCGCCGCGCCCTGCCTCGCTCGGGCGTCAGCCGCATGTCGCCGCCATGCGCTTCATCGACTGCCTGTTCGACCGCTGCCGCGCGCCGCTCGACCTGACGCTGGAGGAAGACCCCGACAACGATGCTCCCGGCAGTCGGCCGGGGCTCGAGATGCTGTGCTGCGGCCTGCGCACAAGGGCGCTGAAAAGCTACTGCGAATATCATCAGACGCGTTTCCACCGACCTGTGGCGGAGGTGGTGTGAGCGGCTGGGCTCCGTTCCTCGCCTCCGGACGACCCCACCAATGATCGAAAGCCGGCGGGACAGCGCCCCCCTCTGTCCTGGCGGACATCTCCCCCACGCGGGGGGAAATTGGCAGCTCGCTCGCACTGCCTTCCAACGGCGGTGGTGATTGGCGAAAGCCGACGCGACATCCGATCTCCCCCCTCGTGGGGGAGATGCCCGGCAGGGCAGAGGGGGGCGCGAAGGAACGCCAACCTCCCGGCTCAACAACCCAATCCCACAAGGATCCCCCGATGAGCAAAAAAACCGCGCAGAAAGCCAAACCGCCGAAAGTGCCTGCGGGCGAAGCCGAGCAGGTGCGCATCCGCCGCGAGATCGGCCATGATTTCGCGCTGAAGGACGATCGCTTCGGCCGCAAGCGGTTGAGCGTCGGCACCGAAGAGGCGCGGCGCGTCTACGAGGTCTCCAATGACGGCTACACCGCGACCGGCGGCATCGTGCGGGTGCGCAATGTCGATCCGCTGGTCGGCATCACCTCGCTGACCCGCCAGCAGCGTGAGGCCGGCCAGCGGTTTCGCGACGATTTCGAGCGCGCCTCGCGTGACGGGCTGCGGCCGATGCCGTGGGAAGAGCGCATTGACGGCGGCCGCATCAATGGCGGCATCCCCGACCGCGTGCTCAACGCCGGCCGCGCCCACACCCATGCCATCGCCGCCATGGCCCACTGGGAAGTGGCGGAGGTGGTTCGCAAAATCTGCCTCGAAGGCCAGTCGGTGAAGGCGCTCGCCGAACGCACCGGCGAGGGACGAGATGTGGTGGTGAAGCTGTTGAAGGTCGGGCTCGACCTTTTGGCCGTGGGTTACGGGATGATGCTGATGCGGAAGCCGCGATAAGGCCGGCAGCCGCGCAGGAAGCGGCCGGCCGGCAGATGCCGGCCGACCGGTTTCACCCTATCGGATCACCGTTCGCAAACGCGAATTTCCTCGACGATCCTGTGATGATGGCGCCAATGCTTGACCAACTCTATACGGCAATGGCGATGGTGCCTGTGATACCTGTGGTACCTGAAGCCGTTATCGTAGGCATCATACTGGTAGTAGGGGCGAGGAGCGTAGCGATCGTAATAGTCGCCATAGCTGTCATTGTAGTCATCGTCATAGTAGCCGTTGCCGATGCCGATCACGACGCGCCCGCCGGCATTCGCCGGGGCGATCATCGCCGCCGCCGCAGTGATAGCGATAGCCGAAGCAAGCAGGAGCTTTCTCATAGCTGCCTCCTATTCAAGGTTGCGCTAATATAACTCGCTGGGCACGACCTCGTTCCATAATTTTGCAAGATGCGAACGACCCCTGCGCCGTGCATTGCGAGGAAGTTCAGCGTCACCTCCTGTCAGCATCGTCCCCCGATTTTTGAACCCTTCGCCGCCCCAGCCATTAATCCGGCATGAATCGGCAAGGGAAGGACGAGACCATGCATGTCATTCTTGGAGGTACCGGCCATGTCGGCTCGGCGGCGGCAATGGCGCTGTTGCGGCAGGGCGAGGATGTCACGGTGGTGACGCGCGACGAGTCGAAGGCCGCATGGTTGGTTGAACAGGGCGCGGAGGCCGCGGTTGCCGATGTGCTCGATGTCGAGGCGCTGCGTGAAGTCTTGCGGCGCGGCAAGCGGGCGTTTCTGCTCAACCCGCCGGCCGATCCATCGACCGACACCGACGCCGAGGAGCGCAAGACGGTTGGCGCCATTGCGGCGGCGCTGGAGGGCTCCGGCCTCGAAAAGCTGGTGGCGGAATCGACCTACGGCGCGCAGGCCGGCGAGGGTGTCGGCGATCTCACCGTCCTTTACGGCCTCGAGCAGAAGCTGAAGGCCCAGGCCATTCCGGCAAGCGTCAACCGCGCCGCCTATTACATGAGCAACTGGGATCAGGCCCTGGAGACGGCGCGGCGCGACGGCGTCATCACCTCCTTCTTCCCGGCGGATTTCGAGCTGCCGATGGTGGCGCCGCAGGATCTCGGCGAGGCCGCGGCGAGACGTCTGCTGGAGCCGACGGACAAGACCGGCACGCACTATATCGAGGGCCCTCGGCGCTACTCAGCCGCCGATGTCGCCGCAGCCTTCAGTGCGGCGTTGCGCAAAAACGTGCGCGTGGTCACGGTGCCGCGCGAGCGCTGGACAGAAACCTACGAAAAACTCGGCTTCTCCAAAGCGGCGGCCGAGTCCTACACCCGCATGACCGGGGCCACGCTGGACAAGCCGGCGGAGCCGGAAAACCCGGAGCGCGGCACGACCAGCCTGGAAAGCTATATTGCTGCGCTCGTCGAGGGGCGGCCGGAAGACCTGTTGAAGGGTGCCGCGTAAAGTGAAGGGTTGCTGTTGAGAAACAGGCGCTTCGACGACCTACGTGGCCCGCTATTACTATTGCCTGACCGTTCGGCAGTTGCCCGCCGGCGGCGTGGTCTTGCAGATATCGATGGAGGTGCGCGTGTCGCCGTGACCGGTTTCGGTTATCAGATTCAGGTCCAAAAGTTCGTATGTCACGAGGTATCGTATGCTGTCGTCGGGTATTTTTTGCATGGCCGATACGATCCACGAACCTGCTTTCATCTCGGTGAAATAGCTGTCGACCTTGCGTTCATACCATTTGGGTATCGGAACGAGGACGATGGTCTTCTTGCCGTGGATTTTCTTGGCGGCCGGCAGCATGATCCGGTGAATGCCGACAAAGGCGCGGCTGTCTGCCAGGCGCCGTACGCCGCCCGCAAGAACCATCGTACAAGCTGACGAACAGACTGCGCCGACGGGGTTGGCGACGCCGAAGCGGAGGTCGCCCGGCCCGCAGGCTTTCGTGTCTGGCGCGCATTCGGAGAACTCCGTCTTGCCAACCATCGTGTCGAGCCCGCTGGCGCGGATCATATGGCCAAGCGCCATCGCCGCATCGGTCTCGCCGCCCGGGGAATTCAACGCCAAAGGCAATTTGCGGGGGCCGAGTTTTTTCAGCAAAGCCTTCAGCAAAGCTGGCGTGCCGGCCACGATGTGACCTTCCGCCGAAATCCATTCCGGGCATGTCGGCTCGCATCCTGGCGTGCTGTTGCGTACAACGACGAAGTGCATCGGCGGTGTATATGCCAGTATGACAGGCTCAGGCGTCGTTTGGGCGATCGCGCCGCCAATCGCCAGCAGCACGAAAACCAACGTCCATGCGAATGTCTTCATGCCGAGCCTCGCCTGGCAGAGCATCACTTGAGAAATGGGTCTTTGCAAGCATTATCAAAACAGCCGAGCACGTGTTTCTATGGGCCGCGCACTATCTCTGCATGATGGACAGGCCGCTACTGGCGGCCCCTGTCTGAACCGTCGTCGCTTTCCGCCGCCTTCTCCCACCCGAACACACTGCGCCCTCCCAGCAGATGCGACTGGTCGAACTCGCCGGCGACGATCTCCTTAAGGCTCGGCCCGGTGACGTAGCGCTCCAGCCGGCGCGCCTCGCCATCCAGGCGCTTCAGCGCGCCAAGCTCTTCCTCGCGGCCGAGCTTGGCCTTGCCGACGGCCGATTTCAGCACCGCGATCGTCTCGTCATAGACTTTCAGCGGCACCGGGAAGGGATGGCGGTCCTTGCCGCCATGGGCAAGCGAAAAGCGCGCCGGGTCGGAGAACCGGCAAGGCGCGCCATGCACCACTTCCGCCACCATGGCCAGCGCCCGCACTGTGCGCGCGCCGACGCCGGGCACCAGCAGCAGTTCGGGAAAATTGGCCGGCCCGCTTTCGATGGCCGCCGAGATGTTGCCGTGCAGCCGGTGCATGACGATGTCGCTCTCGCGCACGTCGTGATGCGCCGGCATCACCAGATTGGGCAGCATCGGCTGCGCCGCCGGTTTCGCAGGCGCTGCTTTCGGCGGCGGCTCCAGCACGGCAAGCTCGTCGAGGATCCGTTCCGGGCTCATGGTCTTCAACAGGTCGATCTGGCCGCTACGTGACGGCGCGGCGCGATGGTCGGTCAGGTTGACGATCTCGCCCTGCCGCTCGCCCTCGATCGCCGCATGCGGCTGGTCGACGAAACTGGTCAGCCCTTCCGACAGCCAGTGGTAGCGGCGCGCCTGCCTGCTGTCGCCGTTCATGCCTTGCTGCACCACCACCCAGCGGCTGTCGTCGGTGACGATGAAGCCGTGCAGATAGAGGTCGAAACCGTCCTGCACGGCGGCACTGTCGACCTTGGCGACCAGGCGGCTGGCGGTCGCAAGGGCCGCGCCATCGATGCCGACGCGCTCGCCGATCGCCGCCAGCTCCTGCGGCGTCTTGCGTGAATGCGCGCCGCGCCCGCCGCAGACATGGATGCCGAGCTCGCGCGACATCGGATTGAGCCCGCGCTTCAGCGCGCCGACGACCGAAGTGGTGATGCCCGAGGAGTGCCAGTCCATGCCCATGACGGCGCCGAAAGACTGGAACCAGAACGGATGCGCCAGCCGCCGCAACAGCTCGTCGCGGCCATAATGATGGATGATCGCCTCGCACAGCACCGCGCCCAGCCGCGTCATGCGGTCACCCAGCCATTTCGGAACCCGCCCGCCATGCAGCGGCAAGTCCGCACTGCCGCTTCGCTGCGTCAAGTGAATGCTCCGTGGCTAAGGCGCACCGGCGGTGCGCCTGTGATCTAGATGGCATTTGGGGGGCGATTTGCAAGCGGGGTGGGGGCGGCGACTATCGTCGCCCTACGCTCTTCTTGGCGTCTCGCCGAAAGATGCAGTTACGCCGCCTGTCGCACCTGGCAATAAGGTCGGCTCCCTGCTTGTAGGCGAGACAGGTCTCGAATAGAGCTTACCCCCGACGGCAACTATTAAAATCAAAAACGATGTCGCAATTCTGGTGGGTAAATCACAGTCAGACCGCCCGCCAAGAGATCGACGGGCAATATCTCTGGTCGCCCAAAACTCAGAAGAATGGGGCACGCAGCGAGTTCTACAAAAATATGCGTCGGGCGACACCTGGTGACCTCGTGTTGTCTTTTTTCGGTCAAGCCGTGCGCTATATTGGTCGGGTAGCGGAGTTTGCATTCACAGCACCGAAACCACCGGAGTTCAAGAACACTGGAGCCAATTGGAACGAGGAAGGTTGGCTTCTCCCGGTGTATTGGGCGCCGCTCCTGCCGACGGTGCGCCCGTCGGACATAATTGGCGAATTGGGTCCGCTTCTGCCTGCCCGATACTCGCCCATCGACCCAAACTCCGGATCAGGCCGTCAAAACGCCTATCTCGCGAGCGTATCGCAAGAGGTGTTTCACACAATTGTCGCGGGTACAGCTTTCGACCGCGAAGCTTTGAGGCGTGGTGGCGCAAACAGTCTCACTTTCGAAGTCGTCAATGAAATTTTAGAGGACGTCGTTGAGCGCCGTATCCGAGACGACCTCCAACTCGAGGACACTGTAAAGACGAGCGTCATTCAAGCTCGTCGCGGCCAAGGTAAATTTCGTTCCAATGTCGAAGCCATGGAGCGCTCGTGCCGACTCACAGGGGTCACCAATCCCTCGTTGCTGATTGCAAGCCACATCAAACCTTGGCGCCTATGCGCTTCCGCGCAGGAGCGCTTGGACGGCATGAACGGGCTGCTCCTCACGCCTGATGCCGACCACCTCTTTGACCGTGGCTTCATCAGTTTTGAAGATAGCGGGCAGGTCCTCATATCCCAGCGCGTCGACAAGACTGATTTGCGGCGGCTCGGATTCGAGCAATTGGTGATGCAGAGTTTCGGCTTTGCCGAAGCCCCCGCCGTCTGGCGCACTAGCACCTTCACCCCGCCGCAGCAGGCTTACCTCGCTCACCATCGAGAGGATGTGTTTGTGGCATAGCTCGCATCAACTGAGCGTCAGCCGTCAGGTCCCCCTACCTCGCCGCCCCTAAAACACCGCCTTCTCCAAGAGCGGCTCCAGTGATTCAGCAAATGGCGTCGCCAGGTGGTGCCGGTCGCGGAAGGCGAGTTGGCCGTTGATGAACACGTGGCAGGTTTGGGCGTCGCAGAACTGGCTGGTCAGGTCGACATAGGTGGCGCCGGGCACGCTGCGCACGACGTCGCGCTCGGCCGCGGCGATGTCGTCGTTCGCCGCCGCGTCCCTCGGCGTGTCGCAGACTTCAGGCACCTGCCCGCGCCACAGCGCCCGCGCCACGCATTTGTCGGCATAGCTTCCATTGTAGGGAACGTCCCGGATTACCGCGACCTTGATCCCGGCCCCGCTGAATGCCGCCAGCGTCCAGCGCAGGCCGGCCTTCCACTCCTCGTTCCAATCGGCGTGCTTCAGTTCCTCGGGCGATTCCTTCATCACATTGCCGATCGAAAATTCCGAGATCACCACCATGTGCGGGTGCAACGCGATAATGTCCTTGACCGATTGCTCCCGCCACTGGTTGCATTCGGTGTAGTCGCGCTTCAGCCGCCAGTTCCAGGTCGTCACCCGCGAGGCACGGCAGGACGATTTGAGATAGGTGACGAGGCGATAGTTGTTCTTGGCCGCCGCCTCGATCAGCGGCGTCGACCAGTGGTCGGCATGCGAATCGCCGAAAAGCGCAATCGAGCGCCCGGCGTCCTTGTTGCCGAACACGCAGGCCTTCGGCGGCACTGTCTCGAAGGAGAGAATACAGCCGGCCGCGCGCGCCGTGGAAGGCTGCGCGGCGCTGGCGGCAATGCTGCGCTGCGCAGGATCGAGATCGTGGACGGCGAGCCTGGCATTGGCATAAGCGGCGACGACGCCGGTACCGGTCAGGAGGACGGCCGGCACCAGCGCCCGCGCCGCACTGGCCATCAGCCAGCCATTGCGGCGGATCGGGTTTTCGATGACATGATAGGTGAACCCCGACAGCGCCAGCGTCAGCGCAAAGCAGCCGAGCCGCTGCAGCGGCGAAAGTTCCGGCGTCAGCATCGTGGCATACACGATCACCGGCCAGTGCCAGAGATAGAGCGAGTAGGAGAGTTTGCCGACCCATTGCAGCGGCGCCAGCGCCAGTGCCTTGATGGGGCTTTTCTTGGCGCTCTCCTGCTGCGCGTGCGCCGCTCCTGCCAGCAGCAACAGCACGGTGCCGGCCACCGGCACCAGGGCGAGGAAACCCGGGAAGGGCGTTTCGTCGCTGAAGGAAAGATAGGCGCCGGCAATCAGCGCCAGGCCGAGCCACGCCAGCGGCGTGGCGAGCCGCGGGCGGTTTTGCCAGACTTGTTGCGGCACCATGCTGGCCAGCCCGCCGGCGGCGAACTCCCAGGCGCGTAGCGGCGAGAAATAGAAGGCCCAGGGCTGCGAGACCGTGGTGAGCCACGCGCAGACGGCGAACGAGACGAGGCCGGCAATGCCGATCACCAGGATCGCGCCGCGCTTGCCGGGGCGCAGCCATGCCGCGAGCACAAGCAGCGCCGGCCAGGCGACATAGAACTGCTCCTCCACCGACAGCGACCAGAAATGGACAAACGGGTTGCTGGCCGCATCGGCGGCGAAATAATCGAACGACCAGCGGATCAGCCACAGATTGATCATGTAGGCCGAGGCGAACATGGCGCCTTTGGAATAGAGCGATTGTTCCTCCGGCGACAGGATGAAGGCGCCGGCCACCAGTGTGGCGAGGATGACGAACAGCGACGCCGGCAACAGCCGCCGAGCGCGCCTGGCATAGAAGCGCCACAGGTTGAGCTGCCCGGTCTCGGTGATTTCGGCAAGCAGGTGTTTTGTGATCAGATAGCCCGAGATGACGAAGAAGATGTCGACGCCGGTGAAGCCGCCGGGCAGGCCGGTGAAGCCGAAATGAAAGGCGATCACGCCTGCCACCGCCAAGGCACGCAGTCCTTCGATATCGGGCCGGAACGATGCTGACACGATTTGCCACCTCGTGCTGGTGCATGACCCCGCCTCGGCGAGTAACGATCGCGCCGGGATCATACGTGCGGCAGCTTTGCGCCCAACGGGACACGGCGCTGCAACCGTTGACAGTCGGACCAAGACTCCGCCCTATGGGTCGATATCGCAATGCAACAAATCTAACGCAGTGCAACATTGGGGGAGATTAGCGCGCGCCGTTCGCCAATCTCCGACGCCACACGTCGGCCCTTGCGTTGCCCCCGTCACACGCATCGGCTATCCAACCGGCAGCCATGCAATTCAAACGGAGCCTCCCATGACCAATACCACCATTCTCAAATTCGGCGCTGTCGAGCATGCCGAGGGCGGCGACTTGCCGGGCTGGATCGTTGTCGCGGGCCGGCCGACCATGCAGACCGCCGTGCAGCACACCACCGCCGACGGCAAGGTGCTGTCGGGCACCTGGCGGGCCTCGCCCGGCACTTATCACGCCACCTACACCGACTATGAGTTCGTGCACATGATCGCCGGCCGCATCATCATCACGCCCGATGGCGGCACGCCTGTCGAGGTCGGTCCGGGCGATGCGTTCGTGGTCGAAGCCGATTTCAAGGGCACCTGGCAGATCCTCGAGCCGGTAACCAAGCACTTCGTCGTCAAGCTTGCTTGATCGACGTCGTCAGGCTTGCTTGATCGACGTCGCCAGGGTCGCCTGATCGGCTCGTCGTCAGGCTTGCTTGATCGCGTCGTCAGGAGTGTCTGATCGGCGCCGATACACGTCGGCCGGCGCGGTTCATCGCCAGCGTCCCCCTCGCCCAGTAGGGGAGGGGGACGTAGCGAAGCGAATATCGGTTAAGAGGGCGTCACCTCGTTCGCTTCGAACCGATGCGGATCGAAAAGCTGAGACGATGGCGTTCTGCGGAGCCTGGTCGAGATAACGCAGGCCAGGACTGCTGCCGGGTCGCCGGCGCGTCAGCCAAGAGCGAGCGGCGCACTTCGAGAGTGCATGCCGCCCGTCCGGCGCCGGGCCGTCAATGCTGTTGTTACGAAACCCCCCAGCCCCGTCTCAACCGCCACGGCCATGGCGTGACCCATGGCTTGCTATACGCATGCAGCACCGCGGTCTGTCAACGCCGCCCGCAATGGCCGCGGGAGGTTGCTTTTGCGCCTCCCGGCCAGCTTTCCAGCCGGCCTCGCGCAAGCCATTCGCCGCCGCAAAATGCGCTTGAAATGGCGGTTTTCCGGGTTTTCCGGCCGCTCCGGAGCGGACCTTTGGCGCGACAGAGGTCGCGATCTAGGCGATTGAACGAATTTGCCTTTCCCGGCTGAAACGTTTCAGGAGCCGGATTGTAGACCTGACTTTTTTTGGGTGTATTTCCCTAACGTCAGTTTTGCACCCCAGCCGACCCGATCGACCTGCCGGAGGGGAAGCCTCAGGGGCCGGCGTCGGCGCTCTGAGTCTCTCGGACCGACGGGCGCCGGACCATGCCGCTGACGACATAGGCCGCCGCGCCCAGCGCCGTGATCCAGAAGCTCGTCGGCCAGTCGGTCAGGAAGGCTAGCGTCAGGCTGATCCAGGCGATGATCACGGCAAGCGCGATGGTCGCCAGCACGCCGGCTCCGACGCCGCTGGTAAGCCTGAGCGCGGTGGCTGCAGGCGCCACCATCAGCGCGAAGACGAGCAGCACGCCGACGATCTGCACCGCCTCGGACGTGGCGACGGCGACCAGCACCATGAACAGGGTCGAGACAAGAGTGAGCGGCACGCCGCGCGCTTCGGCGAGTTCCGGCTGCAGGCTGGCGAACAGCAGCGGCCGCGCTATCAGCAAAAGCGCGACAAGGATCGCCACCGCCAGCACCGCAAGCACGATCACGGTGCGCGGGCTGATGCCCAGCACATTGCCGAACAGCACGTTGGTCGCCTGCGAGGCGAAGGCGGTGTAGAAATGCAGAAACAGCAAGCCCAGGCCGAGCGACAGCGTCAAGACGATGCCGATGGCGACGTCGCGATGCGCGCGCTCGCCAAGCAGGCCGATGCCGATGCCGGCGGCGACGGTAAACACCGTGAGGCCGAGAAACGGCGACAGCCCGATCAGGCCGGCGCCCGTGGCGCCGGGAAAGCCGACATGGGAGAGCGCATGGCCGGCGAAGGTCTGGCCCCGGAGCACGAGGAAATAGCCGACCGCGCCCGAAACGATGCCGACGATGGTGCAGGCATAGAAGGCGTTGCGCATGAATTCATAGTCAAAGATCGTGGACATGCGCCCCGCTCTCCAGTTCGACATCGTCGGCCATGACGAAGATGCGGCCGGCAACCCGCACCACATTGATATGCGTGCCATAGAGTTTCGACAGCACCGGACCGCTGATGACCTCGTCGACGGAACCGATCGCCGCCTTGCGGTTGCCGAGATAGAGCACGCGGTCGACGGCGCGCAGCAGCGGGTTGATCTCGTGCGAGCAGAACAGCACGGCAATGCCGAGCCGCTCGCCGATGTCGTGCACCAGGTCGATGATCGCGCGCTGATGGCCCGCATCGAGGCTGATCAGCGGCTCGTCGAGCAAAAGCAGTTGCGGATTGCCGATCAACGATTGCGCGATCAGGATGCGCTGGCGCTCGCCACCGGAAAGCTCGCCCAAGGGACGGCGCGCGAGGCTGCCGGCGCCCACCTCTTCAAGTGCCTTCCACGCCGCCTCCTTCTCGGCAGCCGATGCGACGGGCCAGCCCCAGCGATGCCCGCCGGCGGCACTCAGCACGAAGTCGAGGCCGCTGACGCCGACATCGCCAAGCGCGCGCCGCGCCTGCGGCATATAGCCGATGTCGGCGTTGCCGCGCGTCGGCGATTTGCCAAGCACCGAAATGGCGCCGCCCGCCGGTTTGATCAGGCCGAGAATGGCGCGCAGCATCGTCGTCTTGCCGGCGCCATTGGCGCCGAGCAGGCCGACAAAGGCGCCTTGCGGTAGAGAAAAGGAGACGTCGGATAAAACCCGGCGTCCCCCATAGGTCAGCGTGACCTTGTCGAATTCGATTGCGTTCATTTAGTCACGTTCATTGGTGGTTCATTGTGTGCGGGCGGCAAGCGCCTTCTGGACCGCGTCGATCTGGCCGCCGAACCAGGTCTGGATAGTCTGGCCCGCCGGTTCCGTCTCGGTGACGCCGATGACAGTGACCTTATTCTGCCTGGCGATGTCGAGCAGCCTTGTCGTTGCCTCGTCGGTCACCTGCGAATTGTAGAACAGGATCTTGGCCGAGCCGTCCTTCAGGCTGTTTTCGAACGCCGCCACCTGCGTGGCGCTCGGCTCCGCATCGTTCATCAAGGCCACCTGGAAATCGTAGTTCAGCATTTTCAGGCCGAGCGCTTCCGCCATGTAGCCGAAGACCGGCTCGGTAGCCGTCACCTCGGTGCCGGCATAGGTGTTCTTGACGTCGGCGATTTCCTTGTCAATGACCTCGAGCGAGGTCTGGAATGCCTTCAGGTTCGCCTCATAATGCACCGCATTGGCCGGATCGCGCTTGGCAAGATCGGCGCTCAGCGCCCTGGCGATGGCCGGCAGCGTCGCCGGGTCGTACCACAGATGCGGATTGTCGCCCGACTTCTTGCCGATCAGGTCGGCGGCGACGATGGTCGTGCGATCCTTGGCTGTCGAGGCGGACAGCAGCTTGTCCATCCACGGATCGTAATCGGCGCCGTTATAGATGACGATCTTTGCATCGGCGATGGTGCGCGCCGTCGACGGGCTGGTCTCGAACAGATGCGGATCGTCGTCGGGATTGGCCAGGATGCTGGTGACGGTGACGTTGCTGCCGCCGATCTGGCGGGCAAGGTCGCCATAGAAATTCTCGGCCGCCACGATGGTCAGCTTGTCTTCGGCGCCGACAGCCGTGCCGGTCAAAAGCGGCACCGCGACGAGCAGCGCGGCGAGAAAGGGAATGCGACGCATCCGTGGTCTCCTTGCAGTCTGAAAGGTATGTCGCCGGAGAGGCGGGCTGTGTAACTGTATAACAGTAACAATATAACGTTTGCGTCGAAAATACGGCTGATGTCAATGGGCTTTTCGAGCCGCGCAGTTTTTCACGCGCACAAAAGCGTGAGCGGCCTGCGCCGTTCAGGCGGAGCCACTCATGCCTGTCGGCTATATGCGAAAGGGCAGGCGATCGCCGGCACCGCGAGGCCGCCGCGAGCACACCGGTCGTGGCGGTATCCTGATGAATTCGCGGCGGGTAAGTTCCTTGCTTGTTGCCGTCAGTTTTGCGGACGCCTTCCCTCCCACGCGTCCTGCAACAGGGCGCGGATTGCGGCGCGGTCGAAAGGCCGCGGATTCCAGTATGGGTTCCTGGTCGCAATCTCGGCGGCGCGGTCGAGATCGGCCTGCTTGAGGCCGAGTTCTTTCAATGTAAGGGGCGCGCCGACCGCCTTGGCGAAATCGTGGAGACCGCTACCGGCGCTGCCGTCAAACAAGTCGGCGACCGGCTTCAACAAGTCGGGCACCGCGACGGCGTTGAAACCGATCGTGTGCGGCAACATCACCGCATGCGTCTCGGCATGCGGCATGTCGAAAGAGCCGCCGAGCGTGTGACAGATCTTGTGATGCAGCGCCATGCCGACGGCGCCGAGCACCGTACCGCACAGCCAGGCGCCGTAAAGCGCATCGCCGCGTGCATCGATATTTCCAGGCTCCTTGGTCAACACCGGCAGCGCCGCCGTCATGGCGCGCAATCCTTCTTTCGCCATCAGGGTGGAAATCGGATGGCGATCCTGCGCGTAAAGCGCTTCGGCCGCGTGCGCCATGGCGTTGAGTCCTGACGCGACGCTCATCGCTATCGGCAGGCCGACGGTCAGCTCTGGATCGTAGATCACCACTTCCGGCAGGATCCTTGCGTCACGCATTGTGGTTTTTTCGCCGTTCTCGGTCTGACCGAGGATCGGCGTCACCTCCGAGCCGGCATAGGTGGTCGGGATGACGATCTGCGGCAGGTCGGTGCGCCAGGCGATCGCCTTGCCGAGACCGGTGGTCGAGCCGCCGCCAAGCGCGACAACGCAGTCAGCGTTGACCTCGGTCGCCTTGGCCATTGCCGTTTGGGTTACCTCGACCGGCGTGTGCATGGCGGCGCCCGAAAAGGTGCCGGCCGCCAGCGCGCCGAGGGATTTGGCAAGCGCCTCGCCGTCGGCAGCCCGATGCGGCGTCGACAGCACCAGCGCGCGATTGCAGCCGAGTTTTTCGATCCAGGTGCCCACCTCGGACGACGCGCCATTGCCGAAGACAATATGCGCAGGGCTGCCGGAGTAGGTGAACGTCCTTGTCATGCCGATCCGCTCCCTTTGCATATTATCACTGTGACGGAGCCGAAATCGAGCGACCAGCTCTCGCCGCCGGCGACATCGTTTGCGTCGTCACCGTCTCGCAAGCGGGGCCTGATCTCTCCCGCGTACTCGCAAACGTATCGCCTTGACCACAAAAACGTCAAAAAAGTATCAGTGAGGTGGACACACCGTGGTGGCGGCTGCATGAATTGCCGCCTAAGCTTCGATCACTGCAGAGAGCGGCAAACGCGGCCTGCGGGAGATGGCACTGCAACTGGTCGCATGACCGGACCGGCGCCGGGAGGAACTGACATGAATCCGGACTTGGAAGTCGTCCAGATCAGACGCGGCGAGTCGTTCAAGGCCTGGGCCCACGGCTACCCCTTCCACACGGTGCGCTGGCACTTCCACCCCGAATACGAAATCCATCACGTCGTCGCCACCACGGGCCATTATTTCGTCGGTGACTTCATCGGCGAGTTCGAGCCCGGCAATCTCGTGCTCACCGGCCCGAACCTGCCGCACAACTGGGTCAGCGACGTGCCGGCAGGCGCCAGCGTGCCGCTGCGCGGCCGCGTCGTGCAATTCTCGCAAGAGTTCATCGCCGACGCCACCGCCGCCTTGCCGGAACTTGCCGGTTGTGAAAACATTCTCGAGCTCAGCCGCCGCGGCGCGCTGTTCTCCACCGCTACCGCCAAGCTCACCGCACCTGTGCTGGCCGAACTGGTCGAAGCGCAAGGCGTTCGCCGCATCGCGCTGTTCATGGAGCTCATCGACATTCTGAGCCGCGCCGCCGATGTGCGGACGCTGACCAGCGCCAGCTATCTGCCGGATCCCTCAGGCTTCATGTCGGCCGGCGTCAACAAGGCGCTTGCCTATATCAACGCCAACCTGACCGAGCCGTTCAGCGAAAGCGATCTGGCGGCGATCGCCGGCCGCAGCCCGAGCGCGTTTTCGCGCAGCTTCCGCCGCCATACCGGCATGGCGCTGGTGCAGTATGTCAACCGGCTG
Source organism: Mesorhizobium sp. M0037 (assembly GCF_040323635.1). Taxonomy (NCBI): domain Bacteria; kingdom Pseudomonadati; phylum Pseudomonadota; class Alphaproteobacteria; order Hyphomicrobiales; family Phyllobacteriaceae; genus Mesorhizobium; species Mesorhizobium sp. M0037. The sequence continues at coordinate 29,531 of NZ_JAMYVB010000023.1, forward strand.
CGCATCAACCTTGCCTGCCAGTTACTGATGAGCGAGGCCGACATGCCGATCACCGAGATCTGCTATGCCGCCGGCTACAACAACATCTCGAATTTCAACCGCCAGTTCCTGACCCAGAAAGGCATGTCGCCTTCGCGCTTCAGGGCCCTGCTGGCGGAAAACATCAGCGCGGAGATTGCCGCCTAACAGGGAGGACCGGGAGGAGCCTAGACGTTTACTGAGGTAAGAACGCGGGGTGCGTTGGAGGCGCCCCGTGCTGGAGATCGCTTGTCCCGAAATCCAGAGATATCAAGAGGATGCGCAGCACGGATCAAGTGCTCCGTTGTTCCTCGCAACAGCCCGACTGCAGTCAAGGCCCGGCGCCATGTGGTGTCCAGGGCTTCATGAAACCATTCCTTGAAACGGAGCTATCAAAATGACCAGATTTGCCTGGAAATCGACGGGAGCCATCGCGCTCACAGTTTCCCTTCTTGGCGGCACCGCTGCCTTTGCCGCCCCGGTTACCGACGCCACGGTCGCCTTCTTGATGCCCGACCAGGCCTCGACGCGCTACGAGCAGCACGACTATCCCGGCTTCGTCGCCGAGATGAAAAAACTCTGCCCCGGCTGCAAGGTGATCTACCAGAACGCCGATGCCGACGCCTCGCGCCAGCAGCAGCAGTTCAACTCGGTGATCTCGCAAGGCGCCAAGGCGATCGTGCTCGACCCTGTCGACTCGACTGCCGCCGCCTCGCTGGTCAAGCTGGCGCAGAGCCAGGGCGTCAAGGTCATCGCGTATGATCGCCCGATCCCGACCGCACCTGCCGACTTCTACGTCTCGTTCAACAATGAAGGCATCGGCAAGGCCATTGCCGACTCGCTCGTCGAACACCTCAAGGCGCTGAAGGTCGACCCCGCCAGCGGCGGCCTGCTGCAGATCAACGGCTCGCCGACCGACGCGGCCGCCGGGCTGATCAAGAAGGGCATCCATTCCAGCCTCGACAACAGCGGCTACAAGATCCTTGCCGAATACGACACGCCGGAATGGGCGCCGCCGAAGGCGCAGCAATGGGCAAGTGGCCAGATCACCCGCTTCTCCACGCAGATCGTCGGCGTCGTTGCGGCCAATGACGGCACCGGTGGTGGCGCCATCGCCGCTTTCAAGGCCGCCGGTGTCGATCCGGTGCCGCCGGTGACCGGCAATGACGCGACGATCGCCGCACTGCAGCTCATCATCGCCGGCGACCAGTACAACACCATCTCCAAGCCGAGCGAGATCGTTGCGGCGGCTGCCGCCAACGTCGCCGTCCAGCTTCTGTCGGGCGAGACGCCGAAGGCCGAAATGGCCCTCTACGACACCCCATCGCAGCTGTTCACGCCGGCGGTGGTGACGCAGGAAAACCTCAAGGCCGAGATCATCGACAAGAAGATCAACACCGCCGAAGAGCTCTGCGTCGACCGCTATGCCGAAGGCTGCAAGAAGCTCGGCATCACAAAGTGACAATGCAGGTCGCCCAAAATCGCGCAGCGGTTTTGGGATAACGACATGCATAAAAGGATGACCTAGAATCCTGATCCTGCTTTCCGGCCGCCCTTGCGGCGGCCGGAAGTTCGCAGTCATTCTTGACCGCCCATCCGGAAAGGTTTGCCACCATGTCTGACATCTCTGACGGACCGGTTTCGGCAGGCGAGCTGGTGCTCAGCCTGCGCGGCATCTCGAAGAATTTCGGCGCCGTTTCGGCGCTCACCGATATCGATCTCGATGTCCATGCCGGCGAGGTGGTGGCGCTGGTCGGCGACAATGGCGCCGGCAAGTCGACGCTGGTCAAGATCCTAGCCGGCGTCCACCAGCCGAGCTCGGGGACCATCAATTTCCGCGGCAGGCAGGTGACCATGCCTGACCCGAGTGCCGCGCTGACGCTCGGCATCGCCACCGTTTTCCAGGATCTGGCGTTGTGCGAAAACCTCGACGTCGTCGCCAACATCTTTCTCGGCAAGGAGATCAACCCGCTGCGGCTGGACGAGGTTGCGATGGAAATTCGCGCCTGGACGCTGCTCAACGAATTGTCGGCGCGTATTCCAAGCGTCCGCGAGGCGGTCGCCTCGCTGTCCGGCGGCCAGCGCCAGACGGTGGCGATCGCCCGCTCGCTGCTGCTCGACCCCAAGGTCATCCTCCTCGACGAGCCGACCGCCGCGCTTGGCGTCGCCCAGACGGCGGAAGTGCTGAACCTCATCGACCGGGTGCGCGAGCGTGGGCTCGGCGTGCTGATGATCAGTCACAATATGGAGGACGTGCGCGCCGTCGCCGATCGCATCGTGGTGCTCAGGCTCGGCCGCAACAACGGCGTCTTCGAACCCGACGCCTCGAACCAGGAACTGGTCAGCGCCATCACCGGCGCCGCCAACAATGCAGTGTCGCGCCGCGCCGAACGGCGCAAGGCCGCCGAACAAGCGGACAACCAGGAGCAGCGGCCATGAGCGCGGAGCCCAAGCAGGACACCTCCTCGTCGACGGCGCTCGACCGCAGCGACGTGCGCGTCAAGCACCAGGCCGGCGTCGGTGGCGCCATCAGCGCCTTCTTCGACCGCGTCCGCTCCGGCGACCTCGGCTCGCTGCCGGTGATTGTCGGACTGGTCATCATCTGGAGCGTGTTCACTGCCCTCAATCCGGTCTTCGTCTCGTCGAGCAATCTGGTCAATCTCCTGTTCGACTGCTCGACCGTCGGCGTCATCGCGCTCGGCATCGTCTGTGTGCTGATGGTCGGTGAGATCGACCTGTCGGTCGGCTCGATCAGCGGCTTTGCCTCGGCCATGGTAGGCACGCTGTGGGTCAACCAGGGCTGGCCGGTGGCGCTCGCCATCCTCGCCGCGATTGCCGTCGGCGGTTTCATCGGCGCGCTCTATGCCTTGCTGTTCAACCGGCTCGGCATGCCAAGCTTCGTCTCGACGCTCGCCGGCCTGCTCGCCGTGCTCGGCCTGCAACTGTATATTCTGGGCTCCACCGGCTCGATCAATCTGCCCTATGGGTCGAACCTGGTGAATTTCGGCCAGTTGCTGGTCATGCCGGACTGGCTGTCCTATGCACTGGCGGCATTGCCCGGCATCGTCATGCTGATCAGCGGCCTGCGCACCGTCAGCCGCCGCCGGGCCGTCAATTTGTCGGCGCCGTCTGTCGGCGGCCTCATCGTGCGCGTCGCCGCCCTGACCATCCTGCTCGAACTGATCGTCGGCTATCTCAACCAGGCGCGCGGCATACCGTGGATGTTCGGCCTGTTCGTCGGCCTGGTGGTGGCGATGAACTATGCGCTGACCCGCACCCAATGGGGCCGCTCGATGACCGCCGTCGGCGGCAACCGCGAAGCGGCGCGCCGCGCCGGCATCAAGGTGCGCTCGATCTACCTCAGCGCCTTCGTCATGTGCTCGATGTTTGCCGCCCTCGGCGGCGTGCTGTCGGCAGCGCGGCTGGCCTCCGCCAGCCAGCAGGCCGGCACCGGCGACGTCAACCTCAACGCCATTGCGGCGGCGGTCATAGGCGGCACCAGCCTGTTTGGCGGCCGTGGCAGCGCCTATTCCGCGCTGCTCGGCATCATCGTCATCCAGTCGATCGCCAGCGGGCTGACCTTGCTCGATCTGTCATCGTCGCTTCGCTACATGATCACCGGCGCCGTTCTGGCAATTGCGGTCATCGTCGACTCCCTGGCACGCCGCTCGCGGGTTTCCCACGGCCGAGCCTGAACCAACAGAGAATACGAGGATAGAAGAATGGCTCAGGATTTGAGTGGAAAAGTCGCGGCGATCACCGGCGCCGCGTCGGGCATAGGCCTGGAATGCGCGAGAGCGCTGATTGCCGCCGGCGTCCGCGTTGTGCTCGTCGATCGCGCCGAAGACGCGCTGAAAAGCGTCTGCACCGAACTCGGTCCCAACGCGATCCCGCTGGTGATTGATCTGATGAAGCCGGCCAGCGTCGCGACGATGATGCCGCAAATCCTGGACAAGGCCGGCCAGCTCGATATCTTCCACGCCAATGCCGGCGCCTATGTCGGCGGCCCGGTGCTCGAAGGCGACCCGGATGCCTGGGACCGCATGCTGAACCTCAACATCAATGCGGTCTTTCGTTCCATCCACGCCGTGCTGCCGCATATGGTCGAACGAAAGACCGGCGACATCATTGTCACGTCCTCGATCGCCGGACTGGTGCCCGTGGTCTGGGAGCCGATCTACACAGCGTCGAAACACGCGGTGCAGGCCTTCGTCCATACGGTGCGCCGCCAGGTCGCCCCGCATGGCCTGCGCGTCGGCGCGGTGCAGCCAGGGCCGGTGGTGACAGCGCTGATCAGCGATTGGCCGAAGGACAAGCTCGAGGATGAACTGGCCAAGGGCGGCCTGATACAACCGGTCGAGGTCGCCGAAGCCGTGCTGTTCATGCTGACGCGGCCGAGAAATGTCACCATTCGGGATCTGGTGATCCTGCCGCAGAGCAATGATTTATGAGGCAGTAGGCATTAGGCAGTAGGGAATGGGGAGAGGCTCTTGCAACTGACCGTTCACTGCTGACCATCTCTCCTACTGCCTACTGCCTACTGCCTACTGCCTACTGCCTAACTTCTGAGGTTCCCCATGTCCCACTTCCTCGGCATCGACGTCGGCACTGGCAGTGCCAGGGCGGGGGTGTTCGACAGCAAGGGCACCATGCTTGCCTCGGCGAAGCGCGACATCGCTCTGTTCATCGAGCCCGGCGAAATCGCCGAACAGTCGAGCGAGGACATCTGGCGCGCGGTTTGCGCCAGCGTGCGCGAGGCGGTGACGGAGTCGGGGCTTGCCGGGCGCGACATTGCCGGCATTGGCTTCGACGCCACCTGTTCGCTGGTCGTGGTCGGCCAGGATGGCGCGCCGTTGCCGGCCGGCAGTTCCGGCGACAGCCAGCGCAACATCATCGTCTGGATGGATCACCGCGCGCTCGACCAGGCGCAGCGCATCAATGCCGGCAAGCACGCCGTGCTCGACTATGTCGGCGGCACCATCTCGCCGGAAATGGAAACGCCGAAGCTGCTGTGGCTGCGCGAGAACCTGCCCGCCACCTTCGATGCGGCCGAGCATTTCTTCGACCTGACGGACTATCTGACCTGGCGCTCAACCGGCAGCCTGGCGCGCTCGATCTGCACGCTGACCTGCAAATGGACCTATCTCGGTCATGAGCGGCGCTGGGACGATGCCTATTTCCGCGCCATCGGCCTCGGCGCGCTCGCCGATGAAGGCTTTGCCCGCATCGGCACCGAAATCGTCGAGGGTGGCACGGCACTTGCCCAAGGCCTCACTGAGGCCGCCGCGGCCGATCTCGGCCTGCTGCCGGGAACGCCGGTTGCGGCCGGCCTGATCGATGCCCATGCCGGCGGCGTCGGCACGGTTGGCGGGCAGGGCTCGGTCGGCACCTTGCAGTCGCGCATGGCCTATGTGTTCGGCACTTCGGCCTGCACCATGGCCAGCACCAGCGAGCCGGCCTTCGTGCCCGGCGTCTGGGGTCCGTATTTTTCCTCGATGGTGCCGGGGCTTTGGCTCAATGAAGGCGGGCAATCGGCGGCGGGTGCTGCAATCGACCACCTCGTCGCTTTCCATCCGGCCACGGCTGAGGCATCCGCAAAAGCCAAGGCGGAAGGTCTCGGCCTGACCGCTTGGCTTGGTCAGCAGGCGGCGAAACAGTCCGCCGACCTGTCCGCAGTAGCGCACCTAGCCGATGGACTGCATGTCGTGCCGGAATTCCTCGGCAACCGCTCGCCCTTCGCCGATCCTGAGTCCAAGGCCCTGATCGCCGGGCTTGGCATGGACACGTCCCTCGACAGCCTGGTCGCGCTCTATGTCGCCGGCCTGCTGGGCATCGGCTACGGCGTTCGCCAGATCCTGGCGGCGATGGCCAAAAAAGGCATTGCCATCGACACTATCGTCGTCAGCGGCGGTGCGGCGCAAAGCGAGCTGGTACGTCAGCTTTTGGCCGACACCACAGGCCTGACCGTCGCCGGTTCGACCTCGCCCGAACCGGTGCTGCTCGGCTCGTCCATATTGGCGGCGGTGGCGGCGCAAAAATATCCCGATGTGATCGCGGCGATGACCGGCATGTCGCGCATCGGCGACATCTATCGCCCGGCCGGCGGCGATCTGGTGCCTTGGCACGACAAGCGCTTCGCCGCCTTCGAACTGTTGCAGCAGGCGGGCCGCGCGATCCGCGATTGAGCGGCTTCGCTCACGTCCAGAAATAGCGGACGATGTGGAAGAACACCGGCGCGGCGAAGACCAAGCTGTCGGCGCGGTCCATCATGCCGCCATGGCCTTCGATGAGGTGGCCCCAGTCCTTGACCCCCTGGTCGCGCTTGATCGCCGACGCCACCAGCCCGCCGAGGAACCCCATCAGGCAGGCGATGAAGGCGACGCCTGCCGCCGCGAGCGGCGAGAACGGCGTCAGGAACGACAAGAGCGCGCCGAGCAGGCTCGATGACACCAGCCCGCCGATCAGCCCTTCCCAAGTCTTTGATGGCGAAACGGACGGCGACAAAAGATGCCGGCCGAACAGCTTGCCGAAAATGTATTGCAGCACGTCGCTGCCTTGCACGGTGATGATCAGGAAGGCGATGAGCAGGAGGTTGCGGCCCTCGAAACCGGGCACGTTGAGGGTCAGCAGCGCCGGCACATGGCTGACGCAGTAGACCGAGATCATGACCGCCCATTGCTGCGCCGACACCCGCTCGAGGAAGCGCTCGGTGTCGCCGTTGAGCGCAGTGATCGCCGGCATCAAGAGGAAGCAGTAGACGGGGATGAAAATGGTGAAGAGCCCGTACCAGGCGGTCCACACCAGCCAGTACTGGAAGGGAATGATGATGCCGAACATGCCGAGCAGCACCCAGTGGTCGCTGCGCCGGCTGTGCGTCAGCGTCACGAACTCGCGCAGCGCGGCAAACGAGATCAGCGCAAACAGGATGGTCATGCCGGTGCGGCCGAAGAAGAAGGCGACGGTGATCGCCAGCACCATCACCCACCAGGCGTTGATGCGCTGGTTCAAGTTGACGAGCGTCGAGGGCAGCGGCTTCGGCGCCCGCCATGAGAGGATACCGGCAACGATGCTCGCCATGGTCAGCACGCAGATCAGGCCGGCCAGCAGGATGACGGTTTCATGCATTGGCGGCAGTGTCATACGAAGTCTCTTTGCCTGGTCATGCTAGTGGTCCCGATCGGGACGCGGGTTGAGCGACAGCAGCGCCTGGCGCGCGCGCTCGAGGAAGGTGCGGCGTTCTTCGCCGGGCGCGATCGCCACCGGCGGACCGAAGACGACGCGGCACAGAAGCGGCACCGGCAGGAACTGGCCCTTGGGCAGCACGCGCGACATGTTCTCGATCCAGCACGGGATGAGTTCGACATCGGGCCGCGCCATCGACAGATTGTAGAGGCCGGAGCGGAACGGCAGCAGATCCGCCTCCGTCGTGTTGCGAGTGCCTTCGGGAAACAGGATCAGCGAGTGGCCGTCGTCGAGCACCGACAGCATGATCGAGATCGGGTGTTGCGTTTCGTCGGTCCACTGCCGGTGGATGAGCACGGACGACAGCATGTCCTGCGCGATGAAGCGGCGCAGCCGCGACTTGCCCCAATATTCGGCCGCCGCGATCGCATGGGTGCGGGCGCGCACCTTCTCACTCAGACAGGCCGACAGCAGGATGAAATCACCATGGCTGGCATGGTTGGCGAAGTAGATGCGCTGCCGCTCCGACGGCTGGCTGCCGTTCCAGATTGGCCTGACGCCGGTTACCACCCAGGCCGCCGCCGACAGGCCGACCGACGTCACCGTCTGCAGCAAGGTGAAGGTGTTGGCGCGCAGGTGAAGTTTTGTCATGGCTCAAACAAATGCTGCGAAAAGGGATGCCGCAGCAAACATGGCGAGCGCCATGCGCTGCCTTGTCAGCAGGCGGCGCGTGCCTGCAATGCGACGGTCAAGCGAGCGGCCGCCGGCAGCGGTGGGCTTCAGGCGCATGCGCGCCAGCACATCGTCGACCGCGGCACCGCCGGCGGCCTCGCTGGCGTGGCTTGCCATCAGCCGGAACAGCAGCGCATCGAACAAAAGCAAGGCCGAAAGAGCCAGCGTGGCCACGGCGCCCGCCGCCGCGACCAGCCAGGCCGCCGCGGACAGCGCTGTCGTCTGCGGTCCGGCCACCAGGCCGATGACCGGCGCTGCCATCACAGCCGCGACCACCAGCAGGATCGGCCACACCGCCTGCACCATCAGCCCGGCGGCGAATATTTCGGCCTTCTCGGGAAAATTCTCGCCACTCATGCCGGCCAACTCATGTCGGTTCTTCCAGCCTCGGTTCTTCCAGCCCGATCTGAAGGTGCACGGGCCTGCCCGACGCGGCGAGTTTCTTGCGCGCCTGTGCAGCTGTGTACGAGCGCCCCGTCACAACCAGCCAGTCGGCGACGATGGCCGCACTGCGCTGGAAGCCGAGCGCGCAGCAGACCAGGACGGTGCCGCGCCGGCGCGCCAGCTCGATTGCCGCCACCGCTCGCTCCAGCCTGTCGTGAGGCGGCGCCACGAGATCGAGCATCGCGTAGCTGATCCAGCGGCAGGTCACGCCACCGGGCCGTTCCAACTCGCCGGCAAGGTCGATCACCGTGCCGAAACGGTTGGCCTCCACTGCGCTCGGAAACCGGCCGAAGAAAACGCCGTCGGTGATTTGCGCTTGTGGCGCCAACTGGCGGGTCCATATCGACACATTGACCCGGGCGCCGAGCCGGTAGGGCAGGAGCAGGATGCGGCTGGCCAGCGAGACGCTGCCATCGGCCGCCTTCTGGAACACTTTGGCGCCGGCCCCGGCATAGGCGAAGGCGACGATGGCCAGCGCCAATGCCGGCCACAACAGGATGAGAAAATCGGCGAAGACAAACGCGCCGCCGGCAGCGCCGGCCAAGGCAAAGGCGGCGCCCAGCGCGTAGTACCCCGCCAGCCGCCGCGCCTTGGGGTCGGCAGTCAGCCGAAAACCCCAGAATGGCAGCTCGCCCTTGGACGGAAGCAGCCACAGCGCAAATAGGCCGAGCAGGGCGCCGGTCGGAATGTCGATGAAATGATGCTGCCAGGTCGTCAGCACCGAGGCGCCGATGAGAAAACACCAGACGTGCCAGACCGGGCGGAGAATGCCGCCGAGACGGTGACGTGCCAGAACGTGACGCCAATGGTCCCAGATGATCACCAGCAGCGCGATGTGCAGGGATGGCGCCTGGTTGAACGGCTTGTCGAAACCACCGAGCACCGCAAACAGAAAACCCGGCAGGCCGGTGGTTTCCGGCCGCACGAAGGTCGCCGTCAGCGGGAACGCGATGAAGCAGGCGACGGCAATGATCTGCGCCGAGAGATAACGGCCGGCGAGCCGGTCGACACCGCGCCTGGTCGTGTTGAGCAGCAACGATAGGCCGTAGAACAGATTGATCGACCAATAGGGCACGATCGTACAGGCGACGAACGGAACCGCGTGCTCCCAAGCGTAGACGATGCTGCCGACATGGTCGCGCCGCGATGCCAGCCAGTTGGCAAAGCCATAGGTCGAATAGAAGAATGGCGCCAGCAGCGCCAGCCAAAGGGCGGCCCTCAGCACGATACCCAAATTGTGTTCCCGAGCCGGGGCAAGGTCAGTCGCAGGTGCGGCCATGGTCTCAGACGCGCCGTGCGACCGAAACGGTGAAGATGCCCCATTGGTCGATGCGCTGGTCGATCTTCTCGAAACCGGCAGCCGTCACCAACTGGTCCATTTCGCCCTGCGTGCGCCGCCGCATCACCCAGGCCTGGCCGCCGCGATGCGAGGTCAGGCTGCGCGCGATCATCTCCAGTTGCGGATGCCACGGCTGGTTGGTGTAGACGAGCAGGCTGCCGGACTGCATGGCGCTGGCCAGCCCGCCGAGCGAACGGGAAATCAGCGCATTGTCGGCGAACAGTTCGTAGAGCCCGGAGACGATGGCGAGGTCCGGCGCCGGGGTCAACCCAGCCAGCATGTCGGCATCGAATGCGTCGGCCTGGTGGAGGCTGACGCTGGTAGGCAGACGCCGGTCGGCGATCAGCTTCGAACCCAGTCCGACATTGAGCTCGGAATAATCCTGCAGCCGCACGCTTGCTGGCGGTTCAGTGCATTTGGCAACGGCATCGAGCACATAGCGGCCGTGACCGGCGGCGATGTCGAGCATGTGGACGGGACGGCCGGCTGCCTTCAGGCTGGCGGCGGCGTTGCCGATCAGCTCTTCCAGATGCAGCTTGCGCTGGCGGATGCCGCGCCAGCCGATGGCGTCGAGGAAGGTGCGGTCGATCATGCGGCCGATGAAGCCGGTGCCGCGCGCGTCGTTCTCGTAGACATAGTCGAGCGTCGAGCCGGAATCGAAGCCGGTGGCCATGCCGATCTTCATGCCCGAAGACAGCCAGGCGCCCATGCGGATCGAGGCGCGACTCATCGCCCAGAAAATACCGTTGGGCGACAGCAGCGTCAGCGGCGAGGCCAGCCTCTCGGCCTCGTCGCGGGTGTAGCCGGCGCGGTCGGCCTGAAGCAAGTCGATGGTTTTCTCCGGCGTGGCAAATTGCTTTTCGAGGAATGGCCGGATCAGGTCCAGCGCCTGCTTGCGATCGCGCTCGCCCAGCGTGTCGTGGAAGAAGCCGGGCAGCACATGCCGCTCCTTGGCGCTGCTGCCGAGATTGACGAAGAACTCGTGCTGCGGTCCATGCCGCACCACCCAATCGCTGCCGGAGATCAAGAGCTGCGTCGGCACGGTGATGGCGCGCGCGTCCGAGACGATGCGGGCAGCGTGGTCGTAAAGCTCGACCAGGATGTTGGAGGCGATCGGTCGCGTGATCAGCGGATCGGCGTCGAAGGAAGCGATGCGCTCGGCATCATGCGTGAGGAACTTCGCCTTGACGTAGGAATTGACGAAGAAGCGGCCCTTGAGCTTCTGCCACAGCGCAATGCCCTCTTTGGCGACGGGCACGTAGAGCTTGACCGAAAAGGCCGGTGAAGCCACCACCAGCGCGCGGATGTCGGGCGCATAGTCATGCACCCAGGCAGCGGCCAGCACGGCGCCGAAGGACTGCGCGATCAGCGCGATGTCGCGCTGGCCAAAACCATCCCGGCCGATCTCGCGCACCAAGCAGTCGATGTCGCGCACCAGGGCGGCAAAGGATGGCGCATAGCCGCGCTCGCCGGCCGAGCGGCCATTGCCGCGCGCGTCCCAGGCGTAGAAGGCATGGTCGGGCATGGCGAGTTCGTCGACCAGATGCGCCATGCGGCCGCCATGCTCGTGGCCGCGATGGAACAGAAGGATCGCACCCTTTGGCGTCGACCCGGCGGCCGGCCAGTAGCGGTAGAAGATCTCGGTGCCGTCATGGCTCTTGAACGTGCGCTCCTGCGCGATGCGCTCGAGGCTTGCCGGTGCTCCGGCTGCAATGGTCTGGTGGATCATGGTTTCCCTCTGGCGGTCGGGTGCCTGACGCTTTGGCATCATGCGCCGCCCGCTCTAAGGCCGCCGCGTATCCGGTTGATGGCGGTTACGACTGACAGTGTAGCCATGACCGGAAACACAAATGGCACAATCGCTTGGAACCACAGGCCGCAGGCGATGAGGAAGGCGATGACGCCGAGCACCAGGGCTCGGTCGCTCTTGCCGAACGGCCCGGCATAGTTGCGCCCGCTGCCTGCGGCAACGCCAAGCACGCCGGCGAACTCGACCAGCATGGCGGTAATAGCGAAGGCGACGACACCCCAGGCCGGGAACAAGGTGGCAAAGGCCAGGATCAGCGCCAGGTCCGAGACGACGTCGCAGAGTTCGTTGAGATACATGCCGAGTTTTGATGCTTGTCGATGTTCCCTGGCCAGCATCCCATCAACGGCGTTGAGCGCCATGCGCACGAACAGCACCACCGGCATCAACAGGAACACCAGGAGATGGAAGGCAAAGGCAGTGACCACCAGGCCTGTGGCGATGGACAGTGCTGCGGCGAGAAGCGTGATCTGGTTGGCGGTGACGCCGGCATCGGCCAGCCGGTCGGCCAGCGGCCGCAGCCTGGCCTGAAAGGCCGGTTTCAGTTGATAAAGCGTTGGCATGTGCGATCCCCCCAACCGCGGCTCATGACAGTGTCGGCGAGATTGGTCAATCGGCAGGCAGGGCGCAAGGGCTCGCACCAGCATCCGCACCGTTGCGGGACTCGAAACTCCCGGCATGGATGCAGAGGCGCAGCCGAAGATCCCGGCCAAGCAGGATGCTGCGCGCTACAAACCGCCTTCGCAAATGAGAACTTTACAAATATTCGTATTTATGTGAAGTAAATCACTGAAAGGTCGATCATGACAAACAGTCGCTTCGCCACCCGCCTGAATTCCTTCGCCTCGCGGCCGCAAGCCGAATGGCCTGATCTCACCGGCAAGCCGTCCATGCTGCAGATGGCCACTCGCGCGGCCAAGGTCGACGGGTTGACCGATCTTGATCTTAATTTCCCCGACCATGTCAGTGAAAAGCCGGCTGAAATCGCCCGAAAGCTCGGCGGCCTCGGGCTTTCCATCAATGGCTTTGCCATGCGTTACTACTCCAATCCGGCCTTCAAGCTCGGCGCCTTCACCAATCCGGACCCGGCGGTGCGCCGCGAAGCCATCGACCTGACCAAGGCCGGTATCGATGCGGTGCGCGCGGCCGGCGCCAGTCTGATGACCCTGTGGCTTGGCCAGGATGGCTTCGACTACGCCTTCCAGGCTGACTATGCGACGCTCTGGCAGCACGAAATCGATGGGGTTCGTGAAGTTGCCGCGCATGACCCTGGCTGCCAGATCAGCCTGGAGTACAAGCCTAACGAACCGCGCTCCTACTCGCTGATGCCGGATGCCGCGACCACCTTGCTGGCGATCCGCGAGGTCGGCCTACCCAATCTGGGCGTCACGCTTGATTTCGGCCATGTGCTCTATGCCGACGAACAGCCGGCCTTCGCCGCGGCGCTGATCGCTCGCCACAGCAAGCTGCTCGGCGTCCATCTCAACGATGGCTATGCCAAGCGCGACGACGGCCTGATGGTCGGCGCGGTGCACACGCTGCAGACCATCGAACTGCTGCGCCAGATCCGCCGCGACGGCTATGCCGGCGCCATCTACTTCGACACCTTCCCCGACATGACCGGGCTCGATCCGGTGCGCGAATGCGAAGTCAACATCGCCACCGTCAAGCGCCTGCTGTGCGTTGTCGACCGGCTGGAGAAGGATAACCGCCTGTCCGCCGCCATGGACAGCCAGGACGCCGTGACGTCGCAGGCTATCGTCCAGGAAGCCATGCTCGGGCCGGAGACGAGGGGACGTGGATGACGTTGAGCAATCTCGATCTGAAAGCCGTGGGGCCGCGCATCCGCATGATGATGCCGCATCTCACCCCGCTTGAGGCCAAGGTGGTGGAAACCGTCTTCGGCCGGCGCGGTTTCGACCAGACCATTCCGCTCAAGCAGATCGCCGAGGAGGCCGGCGTGTCCGAGGCGATGGTGGTCAAGATCGCCAAGAAACTCGGCTTCTCCGGCTACCGCGACTTCCGCACCGCCGTCTATGAATACAGCCGCCTCCCGACCGCCGAGATGCACCAGGAACTGTCGGTCGACGACAGCTCGGCCGAGATCGTGCAGAAAGTGTTCCGCACCTCGATCCAGGCGCTGGAGGAGACGCTCGCGATCCTCGACATGGACGATTTCGACCGTGCTGCCGATCTGCTCTACCGCGCCAGGAACCGCGATTTTTATGGCGTCGGCGGCTCCGCCCAGATTGCTCGCGACGTCTCGCACAAATTCCTGCGCATCGGCATCCGCGCATCGGTCTATGACGACTCGCACATGATGCTGATGTCGGCCTCGCTCCTCTGCGCCGACGACATCGCCGTCGGCTTCTCGCATTCCGGCAACACGTCGGCCGTCATCGACGCCATCCATCTTGCCCGCAAGAGCGGCGCCCGCACGCTGGCCATCACCAACTACGACAACTCGCCGCTGGCCCGGATTGCCGACATCGTGCTGTGCTCGACCGCGCAAGGCTCGCCGCTGATGGGCGAAAACGCAGCGGCGCGCATCGCGCAACTCAACATCCTCGACGCTTTGTTCGTGGCGGTGGCGCAGCGCGACTACCAGGCGGCGGAGCGCAATCTCGGCCGCACCATGTCGGCGGTCACCTCGAAACGAAAAGACCGGGGCACATGACGGTTCCGCTGGTCACCGTCTTCGGCAGCCTGCACTACGACATCATGGTTGACGCGCCCGACCGTCCGCGCAAGGGCGAGACTGTGGCCGGCCATGCCTGGCAGCCGAAATGCGGCGGCAAGGGCGGCAACCAGGCGGTCTCGGCGGCACGCGCCGGCGGGCGTGCGGCGATGATCGGCGCCGTCGGCGACGACGATTTCGGCACGGCGCTGCTGGCCAATCTCGATCGCGCCGGCGTTGATCGCCGCTTCGTGCGCGTGGCGGCAGGCGCAGGCTCCGGCATGAGCGTGGCGATCTTCGACAGCGATGGCGACTATGGTGCGGTGATCGTCTCCGGCAGCAATCTCACCCTGGGCAGTGATGACATCGCGGCTGCGGGCGAGGTGGTGGTACAGACGGCAGTGCTGTTGCTGCAGAACGAAGTGCCCGATGCCGCCAACATCGCTGCCGCGCGCGCGGTGAGGGCATCCGGAGGCCGCGTCGTGCTCAACGCCGCACCGGCGCGAACACTGTCGGCCGAATTGACCGCGCTGATAGACATCGTCATCGTCAACGCCATCGAAGCGGAATTTTTGGCCGGCGTTCCGGTCGTCGATACGCTCGCCGGCGCAACCGAAGCCGCGCGGCGGCTGATCGATACCTACCCCTCGGCGATCGTCACCGCCGGCGGCGAAGGCGTCGCCTATTGCGACCGGATCGGCGCGGCCTTCGCGCTGGCGGCCATTCCGGTAAAAGTCGTCAGCACCCATGGCGCCGGCGACGAATTCGTCGGCGCCTTCGCGGCAGGCCTCGCGCGTGGCCATCCGGTGGAAGCGGCGATTGCCACCGCCAATGCCGCCGCCGCCTCGCTGGTGGCGACTCCGGAGGGAGAGCGCAGCTCGCGTTGAAAACTCAGGCCGCATGTTGCGCCTCCAAAACCCGTGCCCCCGTCGATGAGCGAAACGGCAAACCGGGCGCGGCGAGAACCTGCTTGGCTTTGCCCTGATGGAGGTGCGGGCCAAGCTGCGTGGTCGAAAGTAGGGAGCTTCAGTCCGCTTCGCCGGCCGAACCTTTGCCGCACTGCGCCAGCACCTTACCGATCGCAGCGCTCGAGCCCGTCAGCGGAAAGCTGTTCTCGCCATATTTGTCGGCCGTAACCGTGACGTCGCCCTTGCCGCGCAACAGGCCGAGCAGTGGATCGTCTTTGCTCAGCTCAGCCGTGAAGTAATTATACATGGCCTCGAGGTCGAGCTTTTTGGTCACGCTCTTGTCACCGCCCTTGAAGGTGAAGGAAGCGCTGATGCCGGGCTCCAGCTGCTGGCCGGCCCCACCCAGATCGTAGCTCAGCACCGGCTTGTCGAAACAGACGAGCATCAGATGCGCATCGGCCTTCGGTCCGCCGCACACCGAAGCCGTCAGCACGCTGCCGCCTTCGTCTTCTTCCATCTTGGCGCTCCAGTTGCAGGACGCGGCAAAAGCCGGCTGCGCGGCTTGCAGCGCGGCCAGAACGGAACTTGCCATGATGAACTTCGCCAATGCACTTTGCATGATCCCCTCCCAAGCTACATTCAACGAGATCATACAGGACAAAGGGCCTGGTGACAGCGGCATGCCGTCTTAGCCCCCGGCGCGCCCCATTGATCAAGCCTTTGAGACCGGCCTCGACGTCCAGGGCGGCTCCGGCGCGAAGCGCTTACCGATCCAGTCGGCGAAGGCGCGTGTCTTGGCGGCTTGTCCCCTGGCCGAGGGCATGACGACATAGACAGCGCCTTCGTCGGCCAGCGTCCAGTCCTCCAGCAACGGCACCAGCCGTCCGTCGGCGAGTTCGCGCCCGACCAGCCAATCGGTGCTCATCATCAGGCCGAGGCCTTGCACCGCGGCTTCGACCAGCACTTCGGCATCGTCGCAAACCATCGGCCCCGAGACTTCGACGTTAACGCGGCGGCCCGAACTGTCGGTCATCTCCCAGGTGGGAAAGGTCTGGAAGCCGGAGAAGCCGAGGCAGGCGTGTTCGGTCAGCGCTTCCGGCGCTTCCGGCGCGCCCCTGCGGGCGAGGTAGGAGGGAGCAGCGCACAGCAACCGCCGCCGTGTCGCGATCTTGCGCGCCACCAGGCGCGAGTCCTCCAGCGCGCCGAGACGGACGGCGACATCGAAGTTCTCTGCAACGAGATCGACGAACCGGTTGGAGAACTCGGCCTCGATGCGGACATCCGGGAACGTCGCTAGAAAGTGCGGCAACAGGGGCCCGATCCACATACGCCCAAAGGTTCCCGGCAGCGCCAGCCGCAGCAAGCCCCGCGGAGCCCCGCTGGCATGCGCGGAAGCAGCAGCCTCAGCTTCGTCTACCGAGGCCAGGATGGCGCGGACACGCACCAGGAACTCCGCTCCGGCCTCCGTCAACGACACGCTTCGGGTGGTCCGGTGCAGCAGCCGCACGCCGAGCCGCTCCTCCAGCGATTGCAGGCGGCGTGACAGAACCGTCGAGTCGCGCCCGACGCGCAACGCCGCCTTGGTGAAGGAGCGCGCTTCCGTGATGGCCGCAAAGGCGGCCATTTCGGCAAGGCTGGCGGGGTCGTGTGATTGCTGCATAAAGCACAGGATTCAAATGTAAAAATTCCGGATTATCTGCTTGTAGCGCAGCAGATAGCTTCACTCAATCCTGACGATCGACCCCTTAAACAGGAATGCGTGAGCCATGAAAGCCATCGAACTGACCGCCGCCAAGCTGGACGCCTTTCGCGCCACCACCATTGCCACGCCTGAACCGCAGCGCGGCGAAGTGCTGATCTGCCAGCGCGCCGCGAGCCTGAATTTCGTCGATGTGGCGGTGGCCAGCGGCAATTATCGCGTGCCCGGCTTTCCGCTCATTCCCGTCGCCGACGGCGCCGGCGAGATCGTCGCGCTGGGGGAGGGCGTTACGGATTTCGCCGTCGGCGATCGCGTCGTTGCCCATGCCAAGCCGCGCTGGATCGGCGGTCCGCCCCGGCCTAACGAGATGACGCAGATGCGCGGAATTTCGCTGCCGGGGTCGCTCGCCGAATATGTCGCGCTGCCGGCCAACTCGCTCGTGCTGGTACCGGCTCGTCTCTCTTTCGAGGCGGCGTCGACCCTGCCGATCGCCGCGACCACCGCCTGGAACGCCGTCCGCGCCGCCGATGTCGGGCCGGGCTCGGTCGTCGTGCTGCTCGGCACCGGCGGCGTCTCCATCTTCACCCTTCAGCTGGCGAAAGCCGCCGGCGCAACCGTCATCATCACTTCTTCGTCGGACGAGAAGCTGGAGCGGGCGAAGGCACTCGGCGCCGATCATCTCATCAACTACCGCGCGACGCCCGACTGGGACGGCAAGGTGCTGGAACTGACCGGCGGCCTCGGCGCCGACCTCGTCGTCGAGACCGCCGGCACCGCCACCTTCGCCCGCGCCGTCAACGCCACCGCGCCTGGCGGCACGCTGTTCACCATCGGTTTCGTCACCGGCGCCGAGGCCACGGTCGACCTGCTGCCGATCATCATCAAGGCGCTGAAGGTGGTCGGCAACAACACCGGGTCGGTATCTGACCTTCGCGCCGCCGTCCGCGCCATCGCCGCCGCCCGCATCGACCCGGTCGTCGACAAGGTGTTCAGCCAGGAGCAGGCGGCCGAAGCCTACGCGCACATGTCGGCAGGCGGGCAGCATTTCGGCAAGCTTGCGTTCAAGCTCGACTGGTAACCGAGGCGCGCGAGCTGCCAATCTCCCCCCTTGAGGGGGAGATGCCCGGCAGGGCAGAGGGGGTCGGTCCGACCGGGCTCGACCTACGGCGGCGGAAGGAGGTTGGCGCTCTACGAGAGGCGACCCCCTCTGTCGCCTTCGGCGACATCTCCCCCTCGAGGGGGGAGATTACGCACGCCGCTTCCTAGATCAACTTCTCCAGCGTGATCGGCAAGTCCCGCACTCTTTTTCCCGTCGCATGGAACACCGCATTGGCGATCGCCGGCGCTACGCCGACGATGGCCAGTTCGCCGACACCCTTGCCGCCGAGCACCGAAGAGTGCAGGTCGGGAATGCCGACCGAGATGACCTCGATATCGGGGATGTCGGCATTGGTCGGCACCAGATAGTCGCCGAGATTGTTGTTGACGATGCGGCCATGCCTGCGGTCGACAATGCCTTCTTCGAGCAGCGCCTGGCCGATGCCCATGATGATGCCGCCCTTCCACTGGCTCTCCGCGAGTTTCGGGTTGTAGAGCCGGCCGGAATCCAGCGCCGACACCACGCGCGACACGCGCACCGTGCCGAAATCCTCGTCGACGCGCACCTCGATGAAATGCGCGCACTAGGAGTGGCGCGAATAGTCGCCCTCGGTGTGCGGCAGCGCCGCCGCGATGGTGGTGTAGTTCTTGTAGCGATCCTCGGCGGTCGAGTTCGCCGGCATGGTGTCGCCGGTGGCCTCGATGCGGTCGCGGCCGACGCTGGCCAGCAGGTCGGCGATCGAGACATCGGGACCATCGCCGCGCGGCGACCTGATGCGGCCATTGGCGACGACCAAAGTGTTCGCCTGGAGCGCGTGGAAGGGCGAGCGCGGATCGCTGATCGCCAGCCCGACAAGCTGGTCGAGCGCCGATGTCGCCGCCTTGTAGACCGCGCCCGTCATCACGCCGGCCAGCCGCGACCCGCCGGCCACGCCGGCGCGGGGATACCGGGAATCGCCGAGCTTCACGACGACATGGTCGGCCGCCACGCCTACCGTTTCGGCCGCCGTCTGCGCCAGGATCGTGTACGTGCCTTGGCCCATGTCGATCGAGGAGCTTTCGACCTCGACCGAGCCGTTGGCAAGGATACGCACGATGGCCTCGCCGTAAGCGCGCCGTACCGGATAGGTGCCGGCGGCGACGCCCCAGCCGATCAACTGGTTGCCGTCGCGCATCGAACGCGGTTTGGGCGTGCGCTGGGCCCAGCCGAAGCGTTCGGCGCCAGCCGCGAAAGCCTCGCGCAACTGCCGCGTCGACCAAGCCTTTTTTGCGTGCGGATCCTGCTCGGCGTAATTCCTCAGCCGGATCTCCAGCGGATCGATGCCGACCTCGTAGGCGAGCTCGTCAATGGCGCTTTCGATGCCGAAGGCGCTAGGGTTTTCGCCCGGCGCGCGCATGGCGCCAGGCATCACCGAATTCACCCGCACGACATTCTGCTTCGAGGAGAAGTTGGGCGTCGCATACATGATCGAGGTGACGACGCCCAACGGCTCGACCCACATGCCGTCTATGGATGTTTCATTGACGCCGCGATGCACGATCGACTGGATCTTTCCGTCACGGTCGGCGCCGATCGCCACCGTCTGGCGCGTCGCGGCGCGCCCGCCATAACCGGTAAAAGTCTGCGGCCGCGTCATCACCACCCTCACGGGCCGTCCCAGCATCTTGGCCGCGGCAGCCGCCACCGCGCCGTGGCCGAGCGCCAGCGCCTTGGAGCCGAAGCCGCCACCGATATAGGGCGAGATCAGCCGTACATTTTCGAACGGCACGCCGAACCATTCGGCATAGGTGCGGGCCATGCCGTCGAGCCACTGGCTCGGCTCCCACACGGTCAGCCGGTCGCCCTCCCAGCGGGCGATGAGGCCATGCGACTCCATCGGCGCCTGGTATTCGCGTGGCGTGTTATAGGCGCCGCAGACGCGCACCGGGGCAGCGGCGAAAGCGGCCTGCGCGTCGCCCCATTCCTTGGTCATGGCGGCGATCGGAATGCCGTCGCCCGCCTTGGCGTCGCTGAGGTCGACGATGGCCGGCGTCTCGTCATAGCTGACCTTGACCAGGGCTGCGGCCGCAACGGCCTGCTCGAAAGTCTCCGCGATGACCGCGGCGACATGCTGGCCCGAAAAGGTGATATCGCGCGCCAGCGGGCAGTAGGGCTTGTCCGGCGGCGGTGTGCCGAACCAGTCCGATGCAGTCTTCAGCGGCATGATGGTGTCCGGCGTCAGCACCTTGAGCACACCAGGTGCCGCCTCGGCGGCTGACGTGTCGATCGAGCGCACCTTGCCTGATGCGATCGTGCTTTCGACCAGAACGCCGTAGGTTAGCCCGTCGAGCTGCTGCTCGACGGCGTATTTTGCCGCACCGGTAATCTTGGCCGGGCCGTCGACGCGCGACAGCCGCCCGCCAACCTGATCGGCAGTGCCGTCCGAAGCGTCGCCGTGCCGTGTTCTTGGGTCGTGAATGGTCATGCCATGGCTCCCGTCTTGAGGATGGCGCGGGCGACGACGCGCGGCGCCAGTTCGATCTTGTAGTGGTTGGCGCCATGGTCGACGGCGCCTTCCACGGCGAGCAAGCTGGCGGCCCGCACCCTGTCTTCGCTGAGCACCTTGCCCTTCAGCGCCGCTTCCACGGCGTGCGCCCGCCACGGCTTCGTCGCGACGCCGCCCAGCGCGACGCGCAGGTCGCGAATGGTGCGGCAATCGGCTTCGAAGTCGATGCCGACCGCGGCGCTTGCAGCCGCGAACTCATAGGACTGCCGGTCGCGAACCTTGAGATAGGTCGAACGCCGGGCCGTGCCGGAAGCCGGTATGCTGATGGCGGTGATCATCTCGCCCGGTTGGATGGCATGTTCCCTGTCGGGCGTGGCGCCGGGCAGGAGAAAGAAGTCGTCGACGGCAACCTGGCGTTCGCCAAGATGAACCACGGCGTCGAAGGCGACCAGCGCGGTGGCGAGATCGCCGGGATACATGGCGATGCAGGCGTCGCTGGTGCCGAGCACGGCATGGCCGCGGGTGACGCCGCCGATTGCCGAGCAGCCGCTGCCGGCCGAGCGCTTGTTGCAGGCGGAAAAATTCGCGGGATCGCGGAAATAGGGGCAGCGCGTACGCTGCATGAGATTGCCGCCGATGGTCGCCATGTTGCGGAGCTGCGCGGAGGCCGCCTGCCACAGCGACTCCGAGACGGCGGGGAAGCGGCTTTTGATGTCGGCATGATCGGCAACGTGGCTCATCTTGGTCAGTGCACCGATCATGGCGCCGCTGCCGTCAACCTTGATTGCGTCGAGCCCCTTGAGATGGGTGATGTCGACCAGACTGTCGGGTTCGGCAACGCCGCATTTGGCGAGATCGACCAGCGTCGTGCCACCGGCAAGCAGCATGGCCCCAGGCAGGGCGGCTGCCTGTCGTGCCGCATCGATGCTATCGGCGCGAACGTAGGAAAAATCCCTCATGACGCGACCTCCAGTGCCGCCTGGCGCACGGCGGCGACGATGTGCGGATAAGCGCCGCAGCGGCAGAGATTGCCTGCCATGTATTCGCGGATTTCGTCATCCGAGCCGGCATGGCCCTCGCGGATGCAGGCCACCGCCGACATGATCTGTCCGGGCGTGCAGTAACCGCACTGGAAAGCATCCTGGTCGAGGAAAGCAGCCTGAACCGCGTTAAGCGTGCCGTCGTCGCCGGCCAATCCTTCAATGGTGGTGATCTCGCGGCCTTCGGCTTGTGCTGCAAGCGTCAGGCAGGCCAGCACGCGGTGTCCCTCGACATGCACCGTGCAGGCGCCGCACTGGCCCTGGTCGCAACCCTTCTTGGTGCCGGTCAGGTTAAGACGGTCGCGTAAGGCGTCGAGCAAAGTGACGCGCGGCTCGACCTGCAGTTCGTGACTGTGTCCGTTGATGGTGAGACGGATTGGGATAGTGGTGGATTTGGTTTGGTCGATCATGAGGCGTCTGGCTCCAGTTGCTTGACGCTTGGGATTGATGGGGCTCGAGTGGGAGAGGACAAGGGAAGAGGCGACGGTGCGCCTAATCTCCCCCCTTGTGGGGGAGATGCCCGGCAGGGCAGAGGGGGGCGCGAAGGAATGCGACGTTCCCGATTTACATGCGTCGAAATAGACCTTTTCCAAGCGGGTGTTGGTCAGGCCCTGATAGGCTGGCGGGACAGCGCCCCCCTCTGTCCTGCCGGACATCTCCCCCACGAGGGGGGAGATTGGCAGCTCTGCCGCCCCGACTCTCCAGCGGACAGGGGATGCTTCAGTCTTCACAATCTCAACACGTGACATACCGGCTCCCCTGATTATATGATAAGGCTGCTCCACTAAAACGGAGGCGCCTCCGTTTATCCAGTTGGGGCTTACTCCTTTGGGTTCAAGCCCCCATATGTCGACAGTGGAGAAAAAATTGACCGAGCAGTCGCAAGCAATTGCCGACGAGAAGCGCGAAGCCGCAGCGCCAAGGCCGCTGCGCGCCGATGCGCAGCGCAACCGCGACCGGCTGGTCGAGGTTGCGGCAGCGGCCTTTGCCGAGCACGGTGTCGATGCCTCGCTGGAGGAGATCGCGCGCCAGGCCGGCGTCGGCATCGGCACGCTCTACCGGCATTTCCCAACCCGCGAGCATCTGGTCGAAGTGGTCTACCGGCGTGAAGTCGAGGCGCTCTGTGCGGCGGCCGATGACCTCGCCAGCCACCATTCGGCCGACATGGCGCTGGAACAGTGGATGCAGCGCTTCGTCGACTACATCGCCACCAAGCGCGGCCTGGCGGCCAGCCTGCGCATCCTGTTCAACACCAATTCCGCCGTGTTCTCCGACATGTCGGGCCGGGTGTCGCTGGCCTTGCGGCAACTGGTCGAGGCGGCGGTGGCGGAAGGCTCGATCCGCAGCGACGTCGACGCCTCCGATGTGCTGCACGCACTCGGCGGCATCTACTCGGCCCCCGACACCAAGGACTGGCGCGACCGCTCGCGCCGGCTGGTCAAGCTGCTGATGGACGGGTTGAGGTTCGGAGCTGGCAAGCGAAGTGACGGGTAGTCACCCCATTTCAGGAAACCAGTTTTTCGCTCGGCGCCATCCTCATCCCCAACCGCCGCCGCCGCTGCTTCCGCCGTTGCCTCCGCCGCTACCGCCGAGAGCGGGAATGACGGGCGGCTTTTGCGGGATCTCTTCCGCCGGCTTGATGACTTTGCCGGTGGCCGCCTTCTTGAATCTGACCACCTTTGGCTGGGGTGCTGCGCGAGCCACCTTGCGATGTTTCACCGGCGGTGCCGGCTCAAACATCGGCGACACCGAGGTGCAGCCCATGAGCCCGGCCAGAACGCCGGATAGAATTATCCCGATGAATGCCTGCCCGAATGTCTGCTTGAATGCCTTGCCCACCATGGCCTCCTTATTGTTCAGAACAAATCCCGACGCGGATTGGCTTCTTCCCAGACCCCCCGGGCCGTATTGACCAGTTGCGTGTCCAGCGAACCGGACGGGGGGATCTTCGACTTGAGCTCTCGACGCAGGGCGTCCAAAGCTGCCGTTTTCGGCTTGGTGCCGAACTGCGCCAGGCCCTTTTTGGCGTCCGGCAGCTCCTTGCGCAGATCGAGCGCGACGGCGAATGCCAGGAAGCGCACCGCGACAGCCTGATCGGCCTTGTCGCCTTTCTCCATTTCGAGCGCCGCGCGATCATAGGCGCTCGACGGATCGCCGCGCGTGGTCGCCAGTTCGAACAGCCTTTGCGCTTCCGCCGGGTCCTGGCGCACACCGGCGCCATCCCTGTACATGCGGGCGAGGCTGCCCGGCGCGTAGGGCTGGCCAAGATCGGTGGCCTGCTGGAACAGCGCCTGCGCCGTCTTCGGATCCTTGTCGATGCCTTGGCCGGCCAGGTAATTGCGGCCGAGCAGGTTCATCGAATACATGTCCTGGCGCTGCACCCCCGCTTGCAGGAAGGCGACGGCGCGGGCCGGATCGGCAGGCACGCCGTTGCGGCCCTCGGTGAAGATGGCGGCAAGATCGTTCATGGCATAGCTGTGCCCCATGGCCGCCGCCTTGAGCAGCAGGTCGAGGCCCTTGGCCGTATCGCGGTTGACGCCATAGCCATTGAACAGCGCGCGTCCCCACGAGGTCATGCCGTAAGGATCGCCCTTGTCTGCGGCAGCCTTGTAGAGAGCGTTGGCCTGGGTGCGGTCGATGGCCGTCCCGGTTCCGGTTGCGTTGAGATAGCCGAGTTCGAAGACGGCGCGCACATGGCCTTTCTTGGCGGCATGCTCGATGGCTGCCCTGGCCTCGCCGACCCTGCCGGCCGCAAGCAGCGCGCGGCCGAGCTCGTAGTGGAAGCGGGCGACGTCGGGATAGGTTTTCACGGCCGCCTCGCAGGCTGCCACCGCACCGGCGCCGATCTCGTTCGGCAGCAGGCCGGGCACCACACCTTGCAGGTCGAGAGGCTCGCCGGCGGCGGTGTCGCAAGCATCGACCGTCGGCGACAGCTTCATCGTCGCCGGCTTGGCGGAGCTTCTGTCGGCACGGATTTCGAAGCCGACCTCGACCGGCGCGCCGGCGCCGATCTGCGGCTCGTAACGGAGATGGTCGACTTCACCGGCCAGAAGGCTGGATTGCGGCGACAAGGTTCGATCAGGCAATGACAGCGTTCCCGTTGCCGGATACCCAGAGACCTTCAGGCTGACCGCCGGATCGTCGGTCGGGAAATCCAGATTGAGCGCGACCGGTCCGACGCCGACGGGAACATCAAGCTTGCGGTTCTCGATCGCTTCGGCAGCGCCGGTGATGTGGATGCCGCGCTCCAGCACCTGCTGCTTCTGCTCGGCCTCGAGCGAAGCCATGATCTGCTGACCCGCCGCACCTTCGCCGCTCTTGACGCGGAACACCAATATGCCCTGGCTTCCGCCGCCCCAATTGTCATGCGTGGCGTAGGCCAGCATATCCACCTCGTCCTGCGTGGCGGCTCCTTTGGGGATATCCATCTGCAGGCGCGGCAGGTCCTTGCCGGCAATCGGTTCGCCCATCGCGACGTCTTTGCCGTCCAGCACCAGACGGCCCATTGCTGGCGGACGTTCGATGCTGACGCTGATAGCGCCGCCATCGACATCGACCGGCTCCGGCAGGCCGAGAGCGACAGGACCGACCCCCGACAGCACTACCTTCTCCAGCACTGGCGGCAGCGAAGGCCGATTGTTGCGGCGCACCAGCACCACGTCGTCGATTAGCGAGGAATTTTCCCATGGCACCTGCATGCCGTTGGTGGCCTGCACGACATCGCGGCGCACCGCCGACATGACCGTGCGGATCTCCTGGTTCGGCGCCAGCGCGCGCCGCGAAAACGCCGATGAAAACGGGCTGAGATCGCCGCTGCCGTCATAGGCGACCGCACCTGGTTCGGTGGCGAAGGCAATCAGCGTGTTGAGCGAGCTTCGCACCTGCGCCAGCCCGGTATTGCCGGCGGTGACAAGCTGGTCGCGCAGCCAGTAATTGTTGCGCGGGAAGGGGTTGTTGCGGCAGGCATCGAGGATGATCACCTGGATCTTCGACTTCGAGCGCAACTGCTCCAGCACGTCGTTGAGCTTGATGGCCTGGACCTCGATGTCGGCCGCCTTCTTCAACGAGGCGTCGACCGGTATCAGGAAATTCTCGCCGCCGATCTGAAAGCCGTGCCCGGAATAGTAGACGACGGCGAGATCGGCGCCGTCGGCGGCGGCCAGATAGTCCCGGAACTGGCCTTCGAACTGCTGCTTGGTGAGATTCTCGGCGACGAAAACCTCGAAGCCCGCCAGCCGGAACGTGGCCGATACGTCCTGGGCATCCTTGGCCGGGTTCTTCAGCGCCGGGATGTCGCGATAATCGGAATTGCCGATGACGAGCGCGACCCTTCGATCGGCGCAGGCCTCAAAGCTTGTGAGGCCGGCAAGGATGAAGGCCGCGATGAATCCGCAAAGTCGGAGCATGACAAAACTCCTGGTCGCGGCCTGACGCCGACGAGAACACCGCTTGCGGCATCAAGGTCCGTTGAGAGTATGCAACCTGCCACAGCATAAAGTGAAAGGCCCGTCACCGCCAGACCATGGCAGGCGATTTCTTTCGGCGTCGACCGACCGCAGGGTGCAAGTAGCACGCGCTTCACGAGCAGGTATGTGACAAGTCTCACAGTTCGAAATGCCTGGTGCCGGCGGCTGCGCGCCTATTCCTTGAAGAGCAATTCCTTGTCGTTCGAATATTTCACCAGCAACGGAATGCTGGCGCCGCCGATAACGGGGCCGAGATGGCCAAACGTCCCCTCGATGACGGAGAACGGCTCGGGGCGATCGACAAGGATCCGCGCCAGCTTTCTGCGCATGGCCTTGGCGATCTCCTTGCGCACGCCATTCGGTATGGCGCCATCGATCACCACATTGTCGATGTCGAGCAAGGCAACGGCACTGCGGGCGGCATAGGCAAGCCCGTCCGAAACCTCATCGATCCACGCGGTGAGCGGCTCTCCAAGGTCGCCCCAATCGTCGGGCGACGACCAGATGCGGCCGGCATCCTTGTCCCCATTGTCCTGGTCGTTGAGCTTGCCGGCGAGCGAATGCAGCGAAGCGACGCGCAGCAACGGCATCATGCGGTCGCCCTTGCGCCCCGGCGCGGGCACCGGCATGTCGCCCAGCGCCCCGGCCAGCTTGTTTCGGCCGGGGAACAAGTGATGATCGAGCACCAGGCCGCCGCCGATGAAGTGCCCGACATAGGCATAGAGAAAGTCGGCGCGCGATCCGCCGGCGCCAAACATCAGTTCGGCCGCGGCCGACACCGTGGCGTCGTTGTAGAGGAACACCGGCCAGTCGAACGCCCGGTCCAGTTCGGCGCGAATGTCGATTTCCCTCCAGGCATCCAGCCTGCTCGCCGGCACCGCGCCCTCTTCGCTCAGGTTCCACTGATGGAATGGCGAGGCGATGCCAAGACCCGCGATGCGGTCTTGCTCTATCGATCTGTGCTTGCGGCACATGCGCGCGATGGCGCCCTTGGCGAATTTCATCACCTCGACGGGCGTCGGATAGTCGAACAGTGTGCGTTCGAACGCCATCACGTCGCCGACGAAATTGACCAGGGCGACATCGGCGCTGCGACGGTCGACCTTGAGGCCGAAGGCGTACGCGGCTTTCGGGTTCAACGCATAGGGAACCGAGGGTTGCCCCAGCCGTCCGCGCAAAGGCTCCAGGCGCAGCAGCAGCTTGTTGTCGGCGGCGCGGTTGACGATGGTGGTGATGGTTTGCGCGGCCAGCCCGGTCAGCCGCGTCAAATCGGTCTTGGCCAGCTGCCCGTGCCGGCGGATGAGCGAGACGATCAGGCGTTCGTTGTAGATGCGGCTCTCGGCCTGCGTGGTTCCGCCGCTGCGGCCCTCGGCGATCTTTTCGAGACTGAAGAAGCTGGTTCCGGTCACGCTTTCCCCTGCGCAAGGAGTTTGGCCGCAAGGCGAGCCGATCAAAGCGCTGACGTAGCAATGCGGGCATGGCAAGGCAACACTTAAATCCACCCGATGGAAAAATGTAGTTGACGCCGGCCGGCCTGCTGTCGTTCAAAGTATGCAGGCCTGGAGGAGCAATGCCGTGACGCAGACCCGGACCATCATGTGCTTTGGCGATTCCAATACCTATGGCGCCATTCCCACCCTGGCCCGGGTCGGACGGCACCGCTTCACGCCCGACCGGCGCTGGCCGGGCATCATGCGCCGCCAGCTCGGCAGCGGATGGGATGTGATCGAAGAAGGGCAGGGCGGGCGCACCACCCTGCACGACGATCCGATCGAAGGTCTCCACAAGAACGGGCTCAAATCGCTCCCGGTGTGCCTGGAAACGCATATGCCGCTCGACCTCGTCATCCTGATGCTCGGCACCAACGATCTCAAGCACAGGTTCTCGGTAACGCCGAATGATGTCGCTGATTCTATTGAGATCTTGGCCAGAATTGTGCTGCGCAGCGAAGCTGGCCCCGCAGGCGTGGCGCCCGCGGTCCTGATTGTTGCGCCGCCGCCGATGCTGGAGGTCGACTGGTTCGGCCAGATGTTCCTGGGCGGCGCTTCAAAGTCGATGCACTTTGCCGGCCTGTTCCGCGATGCGGCCCGGCGCGCCGGCGCCGCCTTCTTCAACGCCGGCGACGTCGTCGAATCGAGCGCGGTAGACGGCATTCACCTCGACAGCGACGCGCATCGCGTGCTCGGCACGGAATTGGCCAAAGCCGTCCAGTCGCTGATCGCCAAGGCGTGATCGCGTGGGCGAGTCACCCGACTATCTCTGATTAATTAATTCCACTGGAAAAACTTTTGACTTGCAAGCGGGAAGGTGGGTATCTGGGGAGACTGGGAAGAGTAGCGACCGCGAGGCTTACGAAGCGCGGCAACAATCAACGACAGGGAGGAAGTAAAATGCGATCTGACAGGAACATGATGCTGGCGACGCTGCTCGGCGTTGCCGCTGTGCTCGCGGGCGGTACCGTCCTGGCAAGCGCGCAGGACGGCCCGGCCGGGCTCACCAAGCCGGCGGTATTTGCGCCGTTCGACCCGAAGGCGCCGGCCTGCAGCCCACCGCCCGGCCTGAGCAAGGTGCTGGCCTTCGCGCAGGACAACGAGCGTGAATTCATGCAGGGCGTCGACCGCGGCCTGGCCGCCGCCGCCAAGGATCGCGGCCTGGAATATCGCCGCGCGCTTGCCAACAATGACGCCGCCAAGGGGGTCGAGCAGGTGCAATTGTTTCTCGCCTCCAAGATCGGCGGTCTGGTCGCAGCCCCCGTGGACCCGGCCTCGATGAGCCGCAGCCTGCAGGAGCTTATCTGGTCGGGCGCCTATGTCGGCACCATCGTGCCGCCGCCGGCGACGTCGCTGCTCAACGCGCCGCAATACGAGACCGGCAAGGTGCTGGCCGAAGCGGCCGCGGCCTACATAAAGGACAAGCTCGGCGGCAAGGCCAATGTCGTCATCCTGTCGCATGACAGCATGGAATTCCTGGCGCCGCGCTTTGCCGCCATGCGCGACATCTTCAAGGCTATGCCAGGCGTCACCATCGTCGCCGACATCTCGCCCAATCCCGTCAACAAGGAAGGCGGCTTTGCCACGATGAGCACCATTCTCCAGGCCCATCCCGACGTCGATGTCGTGCTCGGCGCCGACACCGTCGTGCTCGGCGCGCTGGCTGCGCTGGAAGCGGCGGGCAAGGCGCGGCCGGACCAGTTCCTTGGCGGCATCGACGGCGAGCCGGAGGCGGTCGCCGCGATCAAGAAAGGCGGCGGTCCCTACAAGGCAAGCATCAGCCTGGCGTCGCCGGTCTTCGCTTATGCCATGGGCCAGCACGCCGCCGACTGGCTGGAGGGCAAGAGCATCCCGCAGGCGATGGATATCCTCCCCGTGGCGCTGACCAGCGACTACATGGCCCAATACGAGGCCGACGTGGCCGATCCGGCCGCGGTCTACAAGGACCCGAAGCGCCGCGACATCTATCTCAGGATGTACGGCAACATTTGCTACGATACGCGCGACCAGTATGTGAATTTCCCCTGGTCATCCGAGGCAAAGTAGCGCCCAATGTGTTGCGCCGGCCGGATCCAGCCGTGCTGGCCGGCCGGTTCCTATCCTTGAGTCCGGTTGGGCATGATGACAGACAATGTTCGATCCGAGCGGCTGCCGATGCAAGCAGCCTCATCCCTGCTGCCCGGCACCAAGCCGCCCGGCGAAGCCTCGGGCCGCGTCGGCCTTGCCCTGGTTGCGCTGGGGTTGATCGTCGCTTTCTCGCTGTTGAACAAATCGTTCTTCAGCCTCGACAATTTCGTCGTCATCGGCGTCAACTCGACCTCGATCCTGATTGCCGTGCTCGGCACCTCCGCGCTGCTGATCGCCGGCTATGTCGACCTCTCCATCGGCAGCATGGTCGCCTTGATCGGCATCATCACTGCCAAGGTTGCAGTGGCGACGCAGAGCGCGCTGCTGGCGATCTGCGTCGGCCTGGGTCTGGGCCTTTTGCTCGGTCTGCTCAACGGTCTGCTGGTGCGCAGGCTGAGCATCTCGCCGTTGATCGTCACGCTGGCGATGCTGGCGCTCTATGGCGGCCTTGCCTTCGTCGTCTCCAGCACCGCGGTCTATGGTTTTCCCGAGGCTCTGCTCGAATTGGGGCGGGGCAAGATCTTCGGCATCCAGTACACCGTGGTCATCGCCGCGCTGGTCTTTGTCGCCGGAGCCTTTGTCCTGACCAGCACGGTCACGGGACTAAGAATCTATGCCATCGGCGGCGACCCACGCGCGGCCGAACTCTGCGGCATTCCTGTGGGACGCACGGTGGTTGGCCTCTACGCCGCCAATGGCTTGCTGATCGGTTTGGTCTCGGTTCTGATCGCCGGTCGTCTCGGCAGCATCACGCCGACCATCGGCGTTCGCTTCGAGCTCGACGTGCTCACCGCCGCGATCCTTGGCGGCGTCGCTTTTTCCGGCGGCTCCGGCCGGCCGCTCGGCATCGCCATCGGCGTTGCCACCATCGGCATCCTCAATGCAGGACTGATCTTCGTCGGCCTGCAATCATGGTGGCAATCCATTTCAGTGGGAAGCATGCTGTTGCTGGCGTTGGTGGCCGACCAGGCTGCGATCGGTTTTCGCGGCCGGCGCGCCCTGGTGGCCGCGACCAACTTCACGGTGGCGGACAATGGTGCCGTCGCATCGGCCGGCCCTGCCGTGACGGCGGGCAATGGAGAAGCCCCGCAAGGTCCGGCATTCTCAATTGCCGGCGCCCGCAAATCCTACGGCGCGCTGACGGCCCTGGAAGAGGCGAGCTTCACGGTCGGCAAAGGCGAGATCGTCTGTCTGCTCGGCGACAATGGCGCCGGCAAGTCGACGCTGGTGAAGATTATTTCGGGCGCCATCCAGCCCGATGCCGGCGCGATGACCCTCGAGGGCCAGCCGATTTCCTTCAGGAGCCCGCAGGATGCACGCGGCGCCGGCCTGGAGACCGTCTATCAGGATTTGGCGCTCTGCCCAAACCTCAGCGTCGCCCACAACATGATCCTCGGGCGTGAGGAAACGCGGCGTTGGCTCGGTGTCTTCCCGGTTCGCGACGACCGAAAGGCCGCCGAGCAGTGTCGTGCCCGGCTTGCCGCGCTGGGCGTCACGCTTCGCGACGAAAACGTTCTGGTGCGCTCGCTGTCGGGCGGCCAGCGGCAGTCCATCGCCATTGCCCGCGCGCTTGCCGATCACGTCAAGCTGATTTGCCTCGACGAGCCCACCGCCGCGCTTGGCGTCAAGCAGACCGCGCAGGTCGTCAAACTGATCCGTTCGATCGCCGCCAGCGGCACCGGCGTCATCCTGGTCACGCACGACCTGTCGACGGTCAGGGCGCTGGCCGACAGGATCGTGGTGCTCAGCCTCGGCCGGGTGGCCTACGACGGCTCGGCCAGACAACTGACCGCCGATCAACTCTGGGGCCTGATGGCAAGCGGGACGCTGGCGCCGGCCGCTGGGTAGGAATGCCGATCGCAGGGTCTAAAGCTCGAGGCAGATCTTGCCGAAATGCCTTTGCGCTTCGTAATGCCTGAAGGCGGCGGCGATATCCTGCAGTGGAAAGCTGCTGTCGATGACGGGCTTCAGGCGGTTGACCTCTATGGCACGGATCATGTCCTGCTGGTCGGCTTTGCTGCCGATGGAAATTCCGCTGATGCGGATCTGGTTCGAAAACAGCGCCGGGATCGAAATTTCTGCTGCAAAGCCGGTCAGGACGCCGATGAGTGCGATATGCCCGCCTGTCCGGCAGGCCGTTATCGACTGCGGCAGCGTCGCCGGTCCGCCGACCTCGATCACATGATCGACGCCGCGACCGTCCGTCAGTTCCCTGGCCCTGCCGCCCCACTCCGGCACCGCCTTGTAGTTGATGACGCTGTCGGCCCCGAGTCGTCTGAGCTTCTCCAGCTTCCCTTCATCGGACGACGTGGCCATGACCCTTGCGCCGGCGGCCTTGGCAAATTGCAGCGCAAACAATGACACGCTGCCGGTGCCAAGGATCAGCACCGTGTCGCCGGGCTTTACCTTGCCGCATGTCACCAGGCCGCGCCAGGCGGTGACGCCCGTGCAGGTCAGCGTTGCCGCCTCGAGATGCGTATAGCCCGCCGGCGCCTTGGTGAAGGCCTGCGCCGGCATGCACACATACTCGCTGGCGAAGCCGTCGAAACTGTCTCCGGGAATGTCGCGGCTTGTATCGGATCTCATGTCGCCGGCCAGCCACCAGGGGTAGAAAACACTGACGACGCTGTCGCCCGGCTTGAACGTGTCGACGCCGTCACCGATCGCGATCACCTCGCCGGCGCCATCCGACAGCGGCACGCGGCCGTCGGCGAGCGGCACCTTGCCTTGTACGGCGAAATCGTCGCGCATATTCAGCGCGCAGGCGCGAATCCTGACCAGCATTTCTCCCGGCCCAGGCCGGGGCTGATCCTCCTCGACCAGGTCTAGCTTGTCCAACCCGCCCGGCGCTCTCAGCCTGACCAGCTTCATAGTCTCTCTCCGACGTAAAGAGCGTTAGCATGGCGGCGGCGGTCCAGCCTATCGCCGGACCGGCCGGCCGGAAATCACGCGCAGCCAAGGCGCCAGATGGACGGCGCTCATCAAGAGATACATCAGCGGCATGCCGGTGAACGGGGAGGCATCGGCCCCCAGGCACGACATGACGCCGTCGCCAGCGTGAATGCAGGTAAGCAGCGCCATCACGGCGAAAACAGGGGCCGCGGCGAGGCACAGCCAGTCGGCGGTGCGGAGAGAAACTGCATCGGAGCGTTGAGGGACCTCACTGCCGGTGCCTGTGCCGATATCGCTCATGGTCGTAATCCCTTGATGATCAATGCCCGGGTTTCCTGTCCCGTGAGGGACAGGAAACCAAGCTGGATGGGCGCCGCTCCAGGTCCTTACTTGCCGTCCTTGTTGCGGAACGCGGCTTCGCCGGCCGCCGACACTTCCTCCCACGTCTTGTCGGGTGCGGCGTCGTAATTGTCGTGCCAGTTCCACCAGCTGTAGAGCTCGGTCTGCGGATAGCCTTCGGGCGAATCCTCCCAGATTTCCTGGCGGCCGAGCGGCGTTGCGTCGAGGTAGCTCCAGACCGTGCCCATCTGCTCGTCGCCGCGGTTGTTGATGAAGTAGGTGCGATACACTTTCTTGCCGTCCTGGATGAACACGTTGTGGCCGTGCCATTCGTCGACGCCGAAATCCTTGTCGAAACTGTCGGTGATTGTGTACCAGGGCATCTCCCAACCCATCCGCCGCTTCAAGCTGACAATGTCGGCCTGCGGCGCGCGCGAGGCATAGGCAAGCGTGGTGTTGCGGGCGTTGAGATGGGCGAGATGGCCGACCTGGTCGGCGCCGAGCGAACAGCCGCGGCAGGCATGTTCGGGCCAGCCGTGGACGCCGGGTTCGTAGAAGGCGCGGTAGACGATCAACTGCCGCCGGCCCTCGAACAAATCGAGCAGGCTCGCTTTGCCGTTGGGACCTTCAAACACATAGGCCTTGTCTACTTCCATCCATGGCATGCGCCGGCGCTCGGCCGACAGCGCGTCCCTGGCGCGCATCGTTGCCTTTTCCTTCACCAGCATCTTTTCGCGCTCGGCTTCCCATTCCTGCCTTGAAACGACCGGTGGGGTCTTCATTGCCACGTGCTTGGTCATTGCTTGTTTCCTTTGCCAGTTGTTGAGCCGTTGTGGCTTGTCGTTGACTGTTGATCGTGAGGCAGGCTAGGGCCGCGAGGCGGCGAGGGCGGAGTTACAAATGTGACGGCATTTGCAGGCGGGCCACCGCAGCAGGGGTGGCGAGGCCGCACGGTGGGCTCGAAGTCCTCGGAAGCAGGCATGGTCGGATTTTCCCTATTGAGAAGCTTAATACGACTGTCTGAGATGCTCAGGCTAGCGAATGCGAATATTGCCGTCAACGCAGGCCTGGGCGTCTTCAACCAGTCCAGATGGCTAGGTCGCCGTCCGCGGCTTGCTGCTTGGCGGTGGTGACTTAAGTTAGGGCCGGTAAGGGGAGCGGTGGGAGTTACAAATGTGACGGGATTTGCATGGACTCGCTGATCACCGCGGCAGGGCTGGCGCTGGCGGCGGGCAATCCGCTGGCGGCACTCGACCGCGTCGCCTTGCGCGAGGATGCCCCGGCGCTGGCGTTGCGCGGCATTGCCATGGCGCAGCTCGGCGATTTCGATCGCGCCAAAGTACTGTTGCGTAGGGCCGGCCGTGCCTTCGGTCCAAAGGAGGCGGTGGCGCGCGCCAGGTGCGTTGTCGCCGAAGCCGAGATCGCGCTTGTTTCGCGTGATCTCGGCTGGCCATCCAAGGCGCTCGACGCGGCGCGGTCGACATTGGAAAAGCATGGCGACCGGCTGAACGCGGCGCATGCCGGGCATCTCAAGGTGCGCCGCCTGCTTCTGATCGGCCGCCTCGACGAGGCTGAAGACGTGCTGGCTCGGCTCGATCCGTCGCCGCTTCCGCCGGCCTCACGCGCTGCGCATGAACTCGCGGTTGCCGGCATCGCCATGCGGCGCCTGAAGACGATGGCCGCGCGCGCAGCCCTTGAGTGGGCGCGCCATGCCGCCCGCCGGGCCGGCATTCCGGGTCTCATGGCGGAGGTCGACAGCGCCTTCCTCGCGCTGGACACGCCGGCAGCGCGGCTGATCGCCGGCGGCGAGGAGCGCCCGCTGCTGCTCGAGGAGATCGAGGCGCTGCAGGCGTCGCCGGCGTTGGTCGTCGATACCTTCCGCTATATCGTGCACAAGCAGGAAACAACGATCTCGCTGGCAACGCGGCCGGTGCTGTTTGCGCTGGCGCGCGCGCTTGCCGAAGCCTGGCCGGCGGATGTGC
This sequence comes from Mesorhizobium sp. M0037, assembly GCF_040323635.1. Taxonomy (NCBI): domain Bacteria; kingdom Pseudomonadati; phylum Pseudomonadota; class Alphaproteobacteria; order Hyphomicrobiales; family Phyllobacteriaceae; genus Mesorhizobium; species Mesorhizobium sp. M0037. Next base: position 64,257 of record NZ_JAMYVB010000023.1, read on the forward strand.
CGAGGGCGACGCTGATTGCCCGCGCCTTTGGCGGCCGGCATGCCGATGAATCGCATCGCGCCAGGCTGCGGGTCGAAATCGGCCGGCTGCGCGCCGAATTGCGGCCGCTGGCGGGCATCGGCGCGACCAGCCAGGGCTTTGCGCTAAAGCCGCGCGAAGCAGGCTCCGTGGCGGTGCTGGCGCGGCCGATCGAGGAGCGGCACGCCGCGGTGCTGGCCTTCCTGGCCGATGGTGAATCCTGGGCCAGCTCGGCGTTGGCGCTGGCGCTGGGCGCCGGACAGCGCAGCGTACAGCGGGCGCTCGAGCAGTTGGCCGAGACCGGCAAGGTGCAGTCCTTCGGCCACGGCCGGGCGCGGCGCTGGATGACGCCGCCGGTCGCTGGTTTCACGACCACCTTGTTACTCCCGTCGCCGCTGCCGAACGGCTAGGAAAGGTGACCATGATCGAGGACCAGGACATGAAACATTCAGCAGCGGAAATCCTGCGCGAATACGGGCCCTTTCCTGATGTCGACACCGTGCACGGCGTGAGCTTCGACGGACAGAATGTCTGGTTTGCGACGGGCGAGCGGCTGACCGCCTTCGATCCTGCAAGCGGTGAGACGCTGCGCTCGATCGATGTCGCCGCCCATGCCGGCACCGCCTATGACGGCCGGCATATGTTTCAGCTCGCCGGGGACCGCATCCAGAAGATCGACCCGGATACCGGCAAGGTGCTCTCCACCATCCCGGCGCCCGGCGGCGGCCGCGATTCCGGCATGACTTGGGCCGAGGGCACGCTCTGGGTCGGGCAGAACCGGGAGCGCAAGATCCACCAGATCGATCCCGAGACCGGGAAAATCCTGCGGACCATCGACTCAAACCGCTTCGTCACCGGAGTGACCTGGGTCGATGGCGAGCTCTGGCACGGCACCTGGGAAGGCGACCAGAGCGATGTCCGGCGCGTCGATCCGCAAACTGGCAAGGTGCTGGAACGGCTCGACATGCCGGCGGGGGTGGGCGTTTCCGGGCTCGAATCCGACGGCGGCGACCGCTTCTTTTGCGGCAGCGGCCCCGGCGGCATGGTGCGATCGGTGCGTCGGCCGAAGTAAGGCCGTCAAGTATTGGGCCGGCAGCGTATTTCCTACGGTCATCCCGCCGAGATCATATCCCGGAGCCGTCGAGCAGCGGGACGTCTTCGCCTTGCCACGGACTTGGCATTGAAGCCCGGCTCAGATTGGCCGTCGGCAGCGGCATCCAGCATTTCAACTCCGGTTCGGGGTATTCGATCACCCGTCCTGGCGACGAATCGGAAGAGCGCCAGCCCTCCGTGCCGAACTGGTCGGCGCGCGACCAGTAAGCGAGGTCGACCTCGGCCGGCCCCTGTTCCGATGGCCTGACCGTGACCAGGATGCGGCTGCCGTCCTTGGGCGCGCTCGCCATGTGCCGCCAGCGATCGGGTTCGTCCATTCTCATGTCCTCCTGCACGTTGCAGGGATAGTCGCCGCGCTCTTGGCAGCGGTCAACCCGAACTTTGCCCAAGCACGAGATCTGTTTAGTACTCCCGCGCCGTCGGCCGAAACAGGATCTGGTTCATGTCGACCTCGTCGGGCTGGCTCACGGCGAACGGCCCACATGGCGAAAGAATCCGGGTGCCGGGCCGCAACAGGAAAATCGAAGCCGGCATGTGAACGGGCTCACATGCCGCCACTGCAAGGAACGCTATGGGACGTCCGGCCATGACAGGGGTTTCGGATGACACTTGCAGATCTGTCTTTTTATCTCTTCACTATTTTCAATGGCTTGCGCGTGGTGTCCTACCTGCCGCAGATCGTGCGGGTGGCCCGGGACAGGCACGGGGCGTCGGCGATTTCCTACGCGACCTGGCTGTTGTGGACAGGCGCCAACGCCACGACGGGACTCTACGCCCACATCAATCTGAACGATCCCGCTCTGGCGGCGATCAACTGGCTGAACGCCGTATGCTGCGTGCTGGTCATCGCGCTCACCGCCTACAAGCGCCATCGCGCACGGCTTCCGGTTGAGGAAGCCGCAAGCCGGTCGGAAGCGACCGCTCTGATGGTCGACAATGTCTGTTGAAGATCACCGCGGCAGATTGCGCTTTTCGAGGCCGCTCTCAGACATGCACGGTGCCATGCGAAAGCTCGCCCTCGGCGCTTGAGATGAGGAAAGCGGCTGCGAGTAGGCCGACATAGAACAGCCCGACCATGCACACGACATAGATGCCTGGAACCGGGCCGAGCTGCGCCACGCGCGCGGCGTCGAGAAATGACGCGCCCAAGCCTATCGGCGACCCTTCGCGCTGCAGACTGGGCGTCGTGATCTTCAGCACCCACGCCAGCATCAGGATCGTGTACATGAAAATGTAGTTGCGGCGCAGCCGGCGCACCAACGCCGCGCGTTGCGAGATCAGGAAGCGCGGCGAACGCAGGCCTTCGCCGACGATGGCCAGCCAGTTGGAGGCGTAGTCGGGCTGCGGCGAGAAGATCTGCGCGAAATAATAGCGCTCGAACTGGCGCACCCTGGCCCGGTAGACGTCGAAGAAACGATAGCGCCGCGCCTCGATCCATAGCAGCAGCGTGGTCAGCAGCATGGCAAAGAGCAGCACCCCGTGATGGGCGCTGGGCGTCGAGAGTGAGACTGAGAGCATGGCGGCGACGACAGTAATCGCCCAGTTGCTGGTACGGTCCAGCCGGTCGCGCCAGCCGGCCATGCGGGCTATTTCGGCGCGGTGGAAATGCGACATGGTGGCCACGAATTCCGATGAGGTGAGCTTCAGCGCGCACGCATCAGAGGCCCGCGGCGCTGCAGCCGCTTCGTCGGTTTTCACGGTCTTGACCTGGGACATCCCTTGCCACGCGCCTCCCAACGCCATGGCCGGCCGAAACGACGCCGGTCATCCCCATCCGCGCAACGCGCAATCGGTTGAAAATGTTCCGTCGCCGGCCCGGGTCTCGGCCGCTTATCCGCAGTCAGATAGGCCCGTTATGCGATTCAGGTAAGGAGGAACCTGCGGCGCGCCAAGGGAGCGTGGCGTGCAACCGATCTCGCCCTTAAAACGTTATACCGGGCACAATGAGGGGGTGCATGTCCTTCGTGGTCAACCGGCGCCGGTCGGTCGCGCTAGCCGCGGCAGCTTTCGCATTCATGCCGGCCGCATCGTTGGCAGCCGAAAAGACCGGCATGTCCAGCGAGGGCATTTTCGTTCTCGAAATCCTCCTTCTGCTTCTCGTCGGCCGCGGCATCGGCGAGTTGCTGGAGCGTCTCGGCCAGCCGGCGGTGATGGGTCAGCTCATCGGCGGCATCCTGCTCGGGCCATCGCTGCTCGGCTGGCTATTGCCGGAAGCAGAACGCGTGATCTTTTCAGGCGACGCCACCCAAAAGAGCATGATCAGCGCCATCGCCCAGCTCGGCGTGTTGATGCTTCTGTTGCTCACCGGGATGGAGACGGATCTGCGGCTGGTGCGCAGGGTCGGCCGTGCGTGCTTTTCCATCTCCGCCGCGGCGTCACCGTGCCTTTCGCGCTCGGCTTCACCGCCGCGCAGTTCATGCCGGCCTCGCTGCTGGCCGACGGAACCGAGCGCATTGTCGCCGGTCTCTTCCTCGGCACGGCGCTGTCGATCTCCTCGGTCAAGATCGTCGCCATGGTGGTGCGCGAGATGAACTTCATGCGCCGCGATCTCGATCAGATCATCGTCTCGTCGGCCATCATCGAGGACACGATCGGCTGGGTGATCATCGCCATCACCATCGGCATCGCCACCAAGGGGCGCATCGAGCTCGGCAGCCTTGCCTTCACCATTGTCGGCGTCGCCGCCTTCATGGGGTTTTCCTTCACGATTGGCCGCCGCATCGTCTTCGACGCCATCCGCTGGACCAACGATACGTTCCGCAGCGAATACGCCGTCGTCACCGTCATTCTCGCCATCATGGGCGCAATGGCGCTGATCACCGATCTGATCGGCGTCCACACCGTGCTCGGCGCCTTCGTCGCCGGCATACTGGTTGGGGAATCGCCGATCCTGTCGCGTCATATCGAAGGGCAATTGCGCGGCGTCATCATGGCGCTGTTCATGCCGGTTTTCTTCGGCGTCGCCGGCCTTTCGGCGGATCTCACCGTGCTTGTCGACCACGAGCTTGCGCTACTCACGGCCGCTTTGGTGCTGATCGCCAGCTTCGGCAAATTCGCCGGCGCCTTCATCGGCGCCGAGCTTGCCGGCATGAGCCGCAAGGAAGGCATCGCCGTCGGTTGCGGCATGAACGCGCGCGGCTCGACCGAAGTCATCGTCGCCTCTATTGGCCTGTCGATCGGCGTTCTGTCGCACAATCTTTTCACCATGATCGTGACCATGGCCGTCATCACCACGCTCGCCATGCCGCCGACCTTGCGTTGGGCACTCGGCCGCTTGCCGATGGGCGAGAACGAGAAGAAGCGTCTGGAGCGCGAGGAGATCGACCAACGCGGCTTCATCGCCAATCTGGAACGACTGCTGGTGGTGACCGATGAGGGCGTTGTCGGCCGCTTTGCTGCTTACCTCGCAGGAGTCGTGGGCGCCGGCAGGCCGACGACGGTGCTGCATGCCCGAGGCGAGGGGGAGGAGGCCGAGCCCGGCACGGATGCGAAGCTCGGGCCGATCGAAAAGGGTGCCGAGGACAGCCGCGAGGCCGCCAGGAGTTCGGACGAGGAACTGGCCCGCGCGGCGCCTGTCACGCGGCGCCACGAGGCCGAGCTTTCGGCCGAAACGGTTGCCAAGGAGGCGCGCAAAGGCTATGGGCTGCTGCTGATCGGGCTCGGCCGCGCGGTCACGTCGAAAGGTGGGTTTGCCCGCCGCATCAACGAGATCGCCGGCGCCTTCGAGGGCCCGCTATGCCTGGTGCTGAAGGCGACCGGCGCCGGCCGCCAGATGCCAAGGCTAGGACCTGAAGGCGGGAAGATTCTGGTTCCGGTCAACGGCACCGCGATCGCCCGCCGGGGTGCCGAAATGGCACTGGCGATTGCAGCGGTCACGGGTGCGCGGGTCAAGATACTTTATGTAGCGCGCGTCGGCCGCGATGAACCGCGCGACACTGTCTCGCATCGCCGCAGGGAGGCGGTGCTGAAGGATACCGTCGCACTAGCCGACCGCTATGGCGTCGAGATCGAGACGGCCATCCGCAGCCGGGCCGCCGCCGCCGATGCCATTGCCCGCCAGGCCGGCAGGGGGGCGGCGTTGATCGTCATGGGCGTGGCGCGGCGCCCTGGCGAGGAACTCTTCTTTGGCGAGACGACCACAGGCGTGCTGCAGCGCTGCCAATGCCCGGTGGTGCTGATCTCGGACGCCAGGCTCAGCCGCGACGACGAGGTCAGGGAAGAGCTGCGCTCGGGAACGGCGACAGGGTGATGAGTATTTGCCCTCGAGGGGAAATTTCGCTCATGCCGCCTGCAGCCTCTCTCGGCCGGGCTGCGGCGGGAACGCGATGGCGATGCCGGCAGCACCGAGTCCGATCAGCGCCGAGCCGATGAACAGCCAGGAATAGCTGGCATAGGCGTCGAAGATCATGCCGCCGGCGAGCGGGCCGAACGACATGCCGAGGCTGGACAACAGGGTCGCGGCGCCAAGTATCGTGCCGATGATGCGCGGCCCGAAATAGTCGCGCGCCAGAACCGCATAGAGCGGCATGACGCCGCCATAGGTGGCGCCGAAGATGATCGCCAGGAGATAGAACTGCTCGAGATTGCCGACGGCGAGATAGGCGGCGATCACCACCGCCTGGATGGCGAGGCCCACGATCAGCACCGGCTTGGCGCCCAGCCTGTCGCCGAGCACGCCGTAGAGCACGCGCCCGCCAAGCCCGGCAAGGCCCTCGACGCTGTAGATCGACACGGCTGCCATCGGCGCCACGCCGCACGACATGGCATAGCTCACCATGTGGAAGATTGGCCCCGAATGCGCTGCGCAGCAGGCGAAGAAGGTCATACCCAGCACCAGGAATTGCGGCGAGCGCAGCGCCTGGCCGACTGACATGCCGGGGGCCGCGGCAGGCGCGGGCGCGCTGCCATCCGCTGCCGCGACCGCCGTCGACGGCTGGCGCACCAGGAAGACGGCCGGCAGCAACAGCACCCAGGCCATGATGCCGATATCGAACATGGCGGTACGCCAGTCGTAGGCGGTGATCAGCCAGCGCGCGAAGGGTGAAATGGTCATCGGCGCCACGCCCATGCCGGCCGAGACCAGCGACACGGCCAGGCTGCGATGGGTCTCGAACCAGGCGGTGGTCAGCGCGATCATCGGCGCGAAGAAGGCGCTGGCCGCCAGCCCGACGATGACGCCATAGCTCAGCTGGAAGACTAGCAGCGATTGGGCTCGGCTCGCCACCACCAGCGACAGGCCGAGCAGCACCGCGCCGGCAAAAACCACCGGGCGGGCGCCGACACGGTCATAGATGGCGCCCCAGGCGAAACCGCCTGCGCCCATCACCAAGAAATTCAGCGTCATGGCGCTGGAAATGCCGGTTCGCGACCAGTTGGTGTCGAGCGCCATCGGCTCGAGAAAGATCGCCAGCGAAAACATCGCGCCGAGCGCCACACAGGTCATCAGCGCGCCGCACGCGACGATCACCCAACGGTAGGAACTGTTCATGCTCTTCTCCCGAGATCGGTTTCGATGCGGCGCCACTCGCTCCAGCTCCGTTGCGCCGCTTGCGTCCGAAGGACGTTGGCGGGATTTCGAATCCGACAATCCGGTTGCATTTTTTATCCGGTCTGCGTGGAAGTCCATCCGGATATGACAAAAGCAGGGTGTAAGGCTGCCAAGCGCGCCGACAAATAGACTGCCGAATTGACGAGCCGCTCCGCGGCACTAGCTTTGTGGTCTCGCGACGGGAGAGATCGCTCATGGAACTGCATCGCGGCCGCCTCATCGACCACGTCCAGCTGGTGGTCAGGGACCTCAAGGCGAGCCGGGGCTTCTATGAAGCCGCCTTCAAGGTGCTCGGCATTCCGATCGGCGGCGAGGCCGAGGACTATTTCTGGGCCGACGAACTGTTCATCTCAAGCCTCGACAGCCGGGCGGCGAGAGGACAACTGACCGGGCGCCATCATCTGGCCTTCCAGGCCAGGGACAACGCCATGGTCGATGCCTTCTACAGGGCCGGCCTCAATGCCGGTGGGGCCGACAATGGCGCGCCGGGTGAGCGGCCCTACCACCCCGGCTACTACGCCGCCTTCCTGCTCGACCCCGACGGCAACAACATCGAGGCGGTGTTTCACGGGCCGGCAAAGCGAAGTGCCGCTTCGGTCGAGATCAATTTCTAGCGCAGGTTCACGAGGAGCGGGTTGCGGTGATCCGTCCGGAGTTCTCGTAAAAACAAAGAGTTGAAGCGGTCCACGGATTCAATCGCTGAACTGCTTCACATTGCCGGCGCGTAGCGGTTCACCACCATTCCGCAGGCATAGGCTTTAGAGCCGAGCAGGCGCAATTTCCGGAAGCCGCCACGGTCGAAAATCCGCTCGCCGTCGCCCAGCGCGGCCGGATTGATGAACAGCTGGAACTCATCGACCAACCCCGCTGCAATCAGCGCCGAGGCAAAGCCGGCGCCGCCGAATACCGCCATGTCGCCTTCACCTTCAGCTTTCAGCGCCTTGACCTCGCGCGGCAGGTCGCCGCTGGCAACCGTCGTGCGCTCCCACCGCGATGCCGCGAGCTTGTCGCTCAGCACCACCTTGCGCGCCTCGACGATGCGCTGCGCAAAAGCGTAGAAGGGATCGCGCGGATAGCTTTTTGCGGCATTGCCCCAATGGGTTAGATAGCCTTCTTCGGCCATCTTGCGGCTGAGCAGAATGGTGTCGATGCCAGCGAACACCGTGTTGAAATCCTGCTTCAAGTCGTCGTCCCACGGGCAGTTGGCGCCCCATTCCCAGAGCTGCCAGTGCTCATCGCCGGCCGCGCCGACAAAACCGTCGACCGATATCTGCATCTGCAGGATCAGTTTTCTCATCGTCGTTCTCCTGAGCTCTGGTGTCACCAGCGCCAGGTCAGGCGGCGTTGGTTATTGCTTTACTTTCGGAGCCATTGACATGAGTGAAAAATGATGTCAATAGTAAAGTGATTTAAAAATGGAAGCATTTAAATGTCGACCAGGGAAAGATCCGGCTGTCCCATCAGCCTATCGCTCGAATTGCTCGGTGACCGCTGGACGCTGCTGATCATCCGCGACATGATTTTCGCGGGAAAAAGGCACTTCCGGGAGTTCCTGCTATCAGGCGAAGGCATCTCGTCGCGCACCCTGGCCGAGCGGCTGCAGACCTTGCAGGATGAGGGCATCGTCACAAGAAGCGACGACCCCACGCACAAGCTCAAGGCGATCTACAAGCTGACGGAGGCGGGCATCGACCTGTTGCCGGTGCTGGCGACGCTCGGCGCCTGGGGCAGCAAATACCGCAACGCCGATGACAAGCTGGCAAGGAACGCCGATGAACTGGCGAGGGGCGGCGAGGCAGCGCTCGAGCAGATAAAGAAGAAGCTGCGCGCCGAGCATGTCGGCTAGGGAGGAACGCCTCCCTTCGCGCTGGTGGCGGGCTAGATCGACACGACGTCGCGCAGCCTCACCCTTCCCATCCCGCAAATCGCTGTGGCCGGAGCCATGTCTGCTTCGGATTGCCATCGCCCGAACCACGGCCTCTTTCAGCCAGCGCGCGGTGGCGGGGGCGGCATGCATGCCGATTGGGCCATGCCGCCATGCACGTAGAGCTCTTCGGTCGCAGTGCGGCCGGCGACAGGCAGCCCGTCCGACAGCATGGGGCGATTGCCGGGATAGACATTCGTCACCGGGGGTGAGCCGAGACCGGACAGGATGCGCAGCGTGCGCGCCGCGATGCGAAGGCGTCTCGGCGCTAGCGCGCCGATCCACCTTCTCCAACAAGGGGAGAAGGTGAGGCGCGCCTTGTCCCGCCTGCGCTTCTACGCGTAGCCTAAGGAGCTAGCGGGAGGAGAATCGCTTGGACACCACTGTCGTTATTGTCGGCGCCGGGCCCGCCGGCCTTGCGGTCGGTGCCTGCCTGAAGCGGGCAGGAGTGGATTTCATCCTGCTCGAAAAATCGCAGGAGATCGCGCCCGCCTGGCGGCGGCACTATCGGCGGCTGCATCTGCATACGGTCAAGTCGTTCTCGTCGCTGCCGTTCCTGCCCTTTCCCAAAAATTATCCGCGCTACGTGCCGCGCGAAATGGTGGTCCGCTATCTCGACGACTACGCGGAAAAATTCGATCTGCGCCCGCGCTTCGGCGTGACGGTGAAAGCCATTCGCCTCGGGGACGGCGGTTTTCTGGTCGAGACAGGATCGGACAACATCAAGGCGCGCCATGTCGTCATCGCCAGCGGTAACAATGCCGAGCCGATCGTCCCCCGGCTCCCTGCTATCGAGGCTTTCAAGGGCGAGGTGCTGCACAGCGCCGACTATACGCAAGCGGCGCCCTTTGCCGGCCGCTCGGTGCTGATCGTCGGCATGGGCAACACCGGCGCCGAGATCGCGCTCGACTTGGCGGAAAGTGGCGCGCGTCCGACCATTTCGGTGCGCAAGGGCGTCCACATCGTGCCGCGCCAGCTGTTCGGCGTGCCGATCCAGATGGTCGGCATCGCCAGCCGGCCGATGCCGCAGGCGCTGAACGACTGGATGTTCCCGATCATCCTCGATTTCGCGCTGGGCAAGCTCGAGAAATACGGCATCGTCAGGCCGAAGCAGGGCATCCTGCAGCAGATCGACGAAGTCGGCCGCATCCCGGTCATCGACGTCGGCACGGTCGACGCCATCACCAAAGGCGCCATCAAGATCGCACCCGACATAGCGGGCTTCACCGAGCGCGGCGCTGCGTTCACCGACGGCAGGCAGGAAAATTTCGACGCCGTCATCCTCGCCACCGGCTATCGCCCGGGCTACGAAAAGTTTCTGCCCGTGGAATTGCAGCCGGAGCGCAGTGGCGTCAACGCCCGCGCCTCTCAACTCGGCCTCTACCTCGTCGGCTTCTACAATCCGGTCACCGGTCTGCTACGAGAAATCGGCAGGGAGGCGAAGGCGGTGGCGGCCGACATTGCGCGGCGGCGGTAAAAGGGGAGATCGGCTATCCATCACAGCCGCGCCGCATCGCCCTCATCCAGCAGCCATCGCCGCACGGCTTGCGTCGGTTCTGGGTGCCGTTGCTTGCGCGGCATCACGACATAGAAATCGTGCGTCCCACGCATCTCCGCGTTGATCGGCTGCACCAGCCGGCCGGCGGCAATGTCGGCGGATACGAGAAACCGGCTGGCCAGCGCGATGCCCTGGCCGGCAATGGCGGCGTCGATCGCGAGGCCTGTCTGGTTGAAGCGCATGCGTTTGGCCTCGGCGGCCATCCTCAGGCCGAGCGCCTTTTCCATGAATTCCGGCCATAGATTGTGCGCGTCGTGCAGCAGGACGTGGTGCTGGATGTCGGTCGGCGCGATCTCGTTCGCGCCGGTCGGCAGCAGGGCAGGGCTGCAGATGGCGACGATCTGCTGTGGAAACAAAAGATCCACCATCAGGCCGGCGCCGAAGGGCAGGCGGCCTTGCCTGACCGCAATGTCGACGCCGTCGGCCTGAAAACTCGACAGGCTTTCGCTGGCCAGGATTCGCAAATCGACCAGCGGGTTGTGGGCGACGAACTCCGGCAGTTTGGGGATCAGCCATTTGGTGGCAAAGCTCGGCGTGACGCTGATCGTCAGCCGCGCCGGTTCGGGCCGCAGCAGCAAGGTGGCCTCCGAGATCAGCTCGAAGGCGCGGCGGATGTTGGGCATATAGGCGCGGCCCTCATCGGTCAGCGCCAGGCCGCGCGGCAGCCGGTCGAAGAGTTTTGTGCCGAGATCGGCCTCCAGCCCGCGTATATGCTGCGCCACCGCCCCTTGCGTCACGTTCAGCTCTTCGGCGGCGATGCGGAAGTTGAGATGACGCGCGGCGGCTTCGAGGGCACGCAGCGCATTCAATGGTGGCAGGCTCAGGAAGGCTTCAGGCATGCAGGAGTTTTTCTACAGCTTGATTTCAGGCTTTCTGGTTCGAACCAGATGGCAACACCGTTTATAGCATTGCTCGAAGGTCGGAAACATGGGCTTCAGAGTCCCGCCAACCCGTGCGAAGGAAAATCAAGATGAATGTAGAAAAAGTGGCAGTGGTCGTCGCCGGTGGCAGCGGCATGGGTGCGGCGGCGGCCAAGCGGCTGGCGGCGGACGGGTTCAAGGTCGCGATCCTGTCGTCCTCAGGTAAGGGCGAGGCCTTGGCGAAAGAGCTTGGTGGCCTCGGCGTCACCGGCTCCAACCAGTCGAATGACGATCTGCAGCGGCTCGCCGACCTCACGCTCGAGCGCTACGGCCGCATCGACGTGCTGGTCAACAGCGGCGGCCACGGGCCACGCGCGCCGATCCTCGAAATCACCGACGAGCAGTGGCACACCGGTCTCGACGTCTATCTGATGAACGTCATCCGGCCGGTGCGCATCGTGGCGCCGCAGATGGTCAAGCAGAGGGCCGGCGCCATCATCAACATCTCGACCGCCTGGGTGGTCGAGCCGAGCCCGATGTTCCCGACATCCGCCGTGTTCCGCGCCGGTCTTGCCGCCTACACCAAGATCTTCGCCAACACCTACGCCGCCGACAATGTGCGCATGAACAATGTGCTGCCCGGCTGGATCGACAGCCTGCCGGCCACCGAGGAGCGCCGCGACAGCGTGCCGATGCAGCGCTACGGCACCTCGGAGGAAATTGCCGCGACCATCGCCTTCCTCGCTTCCGAAGGTGCGGGCTACATCACCGGCCAGAACATCCGCGTCGACGGCGGCATCATCGGCGCGATCTGACCGCGCGGTCGCCTCGCGTGAGCCGGCGCGTCACTCCTTCACCGCGCCGGTCATCGACGAGACATAGTGCTCGACGAAGAACGAATAGAGCACCACCACCGGCAGCGAGCCGATCAGCGCTCCCGCCATCAGCGCCCCCCATTCGTAGACGTCGGAGCGCACCAACTCGGTCAGCACACCCACCGGCACGGTCTTGTTTTCCGAGGACTGGATGAATGTCAGCGCGTAGATGAACTCGTTCCATGACAGGGTGAAGGCGAATATGCCGGCGGAGATCAGGCCGGGCACCGACAGCGGCAGCACGATCTTGGTGAGGATCTGCCACCGGCTCGCTCCGTCTATCAGCGCGCATTCTTCCAGTTCGAACGGGATGGAGCGGAAGTAACCCATCAACAGCCACGTGCAGAACGGCACCAGGAAGGTCGGATAGGTAAGGATGAGTGCGAAGGGCGTGTCGTAGAGCCCGAGGTTGAACACCATCACCGACAGCGGAATGAACAGGATCGAGGGCGGCACCAGATAGGCGAGGAAGATGCCGAGGCCGACCTGCCGCGCCCCGGAAAAGCGCAACCGCTCGATCGCATAGGCGGCGAACACCGACGCCAGCAGCGACAGGAACGTGGCGGCGGTCGAGATGATGATCGTGTTGAGCAGCCAGCCCGGATAGGAGGTTTCGAACAGGAGATAGCGGATATGCTCCAATGTCGGATGCACCACCCAGAACGGATTGAACTGCGCATAGTCGGTCATCTCGAGATTGGGCTTAACCGCCGTGATCGTCATCCAGTAAAACGGAAACAACAGCACGAAGACGAACACCAGCAGCGGCAGATAGACCGTCACCACGCGGCGCGGCAGGCTCTGCAGGTAGCCCATGCCGCCTTCGTCGATATCCCCACGTTTCGCCTTCCTTGTCGCGGCCGTCTTGACCATGTCAGTCTCCGCCGCCTTGTTGCCATTTGCGGCGTTGCAGGCCGAAATAGCTGAACAGGATCGCCGCCAGCAGGAACGGGATCATGGCCACCGCGATGGCCGCGCCCTCGCCAAGCTGGCCGCCGGAAATGCCGCGCTGGAAAGACAATGTCGCCATCAGATGCGTGGCATTCACCGGTCCGCCCCGGGTCAGCACGTAGATCAGCTGGAAATCGGTGAAAGTGAACAGCACCGAGAAGGTCATGGTGATGGCGATGATCGGCGTCAGCAGCGGCAGAGTCACATAACGAAACAACTGCCAGCGACTGGCGCCGTCGAGCGTGGCCGCCTCGTAGAGCGACTGCGGAATGGTCTGCAGGCCGGCGAGCAGCGTGATGGCGACGAAAGGAATGCCGCGCCAGACGTTGGCGGCGATAACCGAAGCGCGCGCATTCTCCGGATCGCCGAGGAAATTGATGCGGTGGTCGATCAGGCCCATTTGCTGCAGCGCCCAGGACAGGATGGAGAACTGCGAATCGTAGATCCACCAGAAGGCGATGGCCGACAGTACGGTGGGCACCACCCAGGGCAGCAGGACTATCGCGCGGAAGAACGATTTGAACGGCAGGTTTTCATTGAGGATGAGCGCCAGCCACAGGCCGAGCACGAACTTCAGGATCGAGGCGCTGACCGTGTAGAGCAAGGTGTTGAAGACGGAGAGCCAGAAGACGGCGTCACTCCACAGATACTGATAGTTCTCGGTGCCAATGAAGATGCCGGGGCGGCCGATACGGGCATCGGTGAAGCCGAGCCAAACGCCGAGCCCGAGCGGATAGGTCAGGAAGACCAGCAGCAGCGCCGCCGCCGGCAGCATGAAGCCGAAGCCCAGCGCGTTGCGGCTTTCGGAGATCCGCGAAAGCATCGACGGACGCGGCTGGGCGGCAACGGACGGCACGGCCATGGACAGCTTCCTCAGGAGGTCTCCTTGGTCGGTGCGGGCGACCGCCAAGCTATTTCGGGCAAGCGATTTCAGGAACCGGACCGGGCAGCGCAATGGCTGCTGCCCGGCTCAGCTGTGCTCTTAAACGCGGTAGTAACGGTTGGCGCGCTTCTCCGCCTCCTCCATCGCCTCCTGCGGCGTCGCCTGGCCGGTCACCGCCTTGGCGAACATGTCGACCAGGACATAGTCGGCCATGGTCGCCGCCGAGGCATAGCCGAGCGGCCCGGCATAGCCGTTGGGGCGCAGCGTCGCCGAGGCCTTGGCATAGGCGGCATTGTTCGGGTCGGCCGTCCACACTGGATTGTTGTCGAAGGCCTTCAGCGTCTGGCAGCAATAGCCCGCCGAGGAGGTGATCCAGTCGGTCATCTGCGGATCCTCGAACATGAACTGCAGATAGGCCTTGGCCGCATTGGGGTAGGGCGTGTAGTTGAAGATGACGGCGGTGGTCACCTGGAACAGTTCGACCGATTTCCCGACGGGACCGATCGGCAGGTTGGTGGTGCGGATGTCCTTGGCGATCTCAGCCAGCTTCGGATCGTTGTCCTTGTTGATCTTGGCCGTATTGTAGGCGGAAATGCCGTTGGCGATGACGCCGAGTTCGCCGGCCAGGAAGGCGCGGTTGTTATTGACGTCGAGCCAGCTTTCGGTCCCGGGAATGAAGGTCTTGTAGAGTTCCTGCGCGTATCCGATCGCCTTTAGCGTCTCGGGGCTGTTGATCGCCACCTTGCCGCTCTCGTCGACCATCTGGCCGCCATGGCTCCACAGCAGCCAGTGCGCGTAATTGTTGCCGTCGCCGACGCCGTGGCCGTGCGTGAAGCCGGCCGGATGTCCCTTCGCCTGCAACGCCTTGCAAAGCTCGAGGAAGCCTGCCGTGTCCTTCGGAAATTCGGAGAAGCCGGCCTCCTTCACCCAGCTTTCGCGATAGACGATGGCATTGCCGATCGTGGCCAGCGGCAGGCCGACGAACTTGCCGTCCCGCGTCGCATATTGCTTTGGTCCGTCGTGCCAGCCGCCATATTTCGAGCCCAGATACTCGCCGAGCTCGGTCACGTCGTGCAGCTTGTCGGGATATTGATGCGGGTCGTCGAACCAGACGAACATGAGGTCCGGGCCGGAACCGACATTGGCGGCGACCGCTGCCTTGGGGCGAATGTCCTCCCAGCTTTCCTTGTCGACACGAACCTCGACACCTGTCGCCTCGGTGAAGCGCTTGGTGTTGGCCAGCCATTGATCCTCATCGCCCTTGACGAAGGGCGACCAGCGCAGCAGCCGCAGCTTTGCGCCTTCCTCGGGCTTGTATTTCAAGCCCTCCTGGGCAAAAGCCGGCGAGCCGACGAAGCGGCTTCCCAGGGCTCCCGCCGCAGCACCTGCGGTCGTGCGGATTACATCGCGTCTCGTGAATTTCATGGTCGTCTCCTCCGGTTTATCTTCCTCGCTATGCGGTCCTTACCATCCGTTACGCGCTTCAAATCGTGTTCCGGTCTTGCCGTCAAAGAGATGAATCAGGCCAGGCGCGGCAGAGAGCCGTATGGATTCGCCCGGTGTGAAGGCATGGCGTTCGCGGAAATTGGCGACGATCTCGTCGCCGCCGGCGGTGCGGCCGATGATCTGCACTTCCGACCCGGTCGGCTCGACCACCGCGACGGTGACTTGAATGCCTTGGTCTGACGATAGCCGCAAATGCTCGGGCCGTATTCCCAGCACCACCGGATGACCGTTGCCAACGGCCGGCGCGCCGGCCAGCGGCACGGAAATTCCCCCGGCGCCGCGAAAGGACGGAGACCCGTCGGTGACGATCTCGCCCTTGATCAGGTTCATGGCGGGCGAGCCGATGAAACTGGCGACGAAGAGATTGTTTGGCCTGTCGTAGAGCTCCAGCGGCGGTCCGATCTGTTCGACGATGCCGTCATGCATGACGACGATCTTGTCGGCCATGGTCATGGCCTCGATCTGGTCGTGGGTGACATAGACTGTGGTCGTCTTGAGCCGCTGGTGCAGTTCCTTGATCTCGGCGCGCATCTGCACCCTGAGCTTGGCGTCGAGATTGGAGAGCGGTTCGTCGAACAGGAAAACCTGTGGATCGCGCACGATCGCCCGGCCCATGGCGACGCGCTGGCGCTGGCCGCCGGAAAGCTGGCGCGGATATCGCGTCAGCAATGGCACCAGCCCGAGGATTTCGGCGGCGCGCTGAATGCTGGTAGCGCAATCGGCCTTCGAAACACCTTTGAGCATGAGCGAGAACGCCATGTTCTCGGCGACCGTCATGTGCGGGTAGAGCGCGTAGTTCTGGAACACCATGGCAACGTCGCGCTCTTTCGGCGCAACGTTGTTGACGACCCGATCCCCGATCGCGATCTCGCCCCGAGAAATCTTTTCCAGGCCGGCGATCATCCTGAGAAGGGTCGATTTTCCGCAACCCGACGGGCCGACCAGCGTGACGAATTCGCCGTCGTCGATATCCACACTGACGCCATGCAGGACCTCGACGGTCCCGAACGATTTGTAAACATCGCCGATCGCGACAGACGCCATCGATCTCCTCCCGAATGCTTCTTGCGACGCCCCGAAGGAAACCGCTCCTCTCCCGCCTCGCGGCCGTCTCCCATTCCCCCAACAGGTCGCGTGACGATCAGACGGTAGCGCTACCAAGCCTGCCTGTAAAGCGGCCATGCGGCCGGTGCTCTTGTCGTTCGGAACACCGGCGCAATGACCGGTTCGCCGGCAAACTACCCCCCATTCACAAAAGCCAGCACCAGCTTCTGCAGGTTTCCGCCGGGGCCGAATTCGACCCGGTCGAAGTCGCGGCTCGCCTGCCGCTGAGCCAGCGAGATCTGGGCGAGTTGCCTCGTCAGCTCGGTTCTGATCTTGCTGCAGGCGGGGTCATCAGTAACGGTCAGGCCGACGCTCACCGCCTCGATCTTGCGCACCATCTCGGCGATGGCTGCGCCATGCACTCTCTCGTGGGCGGCGAGCCCGGCGATGAACACCGTCCAGTTCTTCTGGACGGAAGCCGGCAACGGTTCGGCCGGCTTCGGCAAGGTGTAGGTGATGATCAGTTTCGGGCGCGCCGATTTGAGCACGCAGGCGTCGCCTTGCGGCCTGTAGTCCCTGGTCCAGGTCAGCTTGAAATTGGTGTGCGCAATGACCCGACCCTTGCCGAGCAAGGGGCCGGCTTCGCCGATCGCGGCATAGAGTTCCGGGCCGGTCCGCCCTGCGATGGCGTAGGTCTCGACCTTTTCGACCGGCTTCCAGTCGGCGCGTGCCGGCGACGCCAGCAGAGAGGCCGCGAACAGGAGAAAGAACATGGCTGGTTTCATGGAAACGTCAGAGACACTGGGCTGAGGCAAAGATCAACCCGGCGCAATGCAATCAGGTCCCACGGCAGGCCGCGTCATAGTCGGCCAGCACCTGACCGACAGCTTCGAGAAGGATAGCCTCGGGATTGCCCGCCGGCCCGAGTTCGGCCGGCAGCGCCGGCAGGAATTGCCGCATCAGCGTTTCGGGAATGGCAACGTCGTCCAGCGCCTTGCGCAGGCGCTCGACGGCCGCGACAGCGGTGGGGTTGCTCCAATAATAGCGGATGCGGTCGCTGTAGCTGTAATGCCGCTGCACATAGAGCTCTGCTTCATTGCCATGATAGTGGCTGTGCCAATGGCCGGGGGCTGCCAGCATCGCGCTTTCCATGGTCCGGGCGAGCGACCGGTCGCCATAGTCCCTGGCCATTTCGGAGGCGATCAGGTCGAGCCCGTAAAGCGCCTCGCGCAAGGCGAAGGTCAGGCCGGGGCCGACCTTGAGGATAGGAAAGCCGTTTGCGACCAGCGCGGTCAAAGCCGCACGGGTCTGGTAGTCGGTCGAATGCGCCTCGTAGACGAGCGACGGCTGCTCATCGAGCAAGCCGGTCAGGCCCTTGGATTTTTCGGGCGCGTAGGCGACGACATTCTGGCTGCCGAATTCCACGCCCGGCTGCACCACCACGGCCATGACGCGGCCGAACGCCTCGGTCAGGCCTTCGCGGGCAAAGATCTCCCGGTGAACCTCGATCGTGCGCCGCGCCGCCGCCGCCTCGGTCGGCTTCAACTCGCTGATCGCATGGTCGACGCCGCCGGGGGCGGGAACTTCGGTGCCGATGATGTAGACCGGCAAGGTGCTGCCTGCGGCGTGCGCGCCCGTTTCGGCCGCCTTTGCCAGCCGCGCCGCCCGGGTGGCGATGGTCTCGTCGTCAAGCGCCGCCGGCTCGCCGGCGCAGCCCATCGATGCGTCGAGATGGATCTTGGTGAAGCCGGCCGCGATATAGGCGCCGACCATGGCCTCGGCCTTGTCCATCGCCTGCGCCGCCGGCTCTGCGCGCCACGGGTTCGGTCCCATATGGTCGCCGCCGAAGATGATGCGCGAGGCTTCCAGCCCCTCGCGGCAGGCGATCTCCAGCACGAAGGCGACGAACAGCGCCGGGGTCATTCCGGTATAGCCGCCGAACTGGTTGACCTGATTGCAGGTTGCCTCAATCAGCAGGTTTTTCTCCCTGCCGGCAACGGCGCGCCTGATCGCCGTCTGGATCACCAGCGGATGCGCGGAGCAGATCGAGGTGATGCCGTAGGGCGAGCCGTTTTTGCGCGCGCTGGCGAGGCCTGCAAGCGGGTTGGCGCTCATGTCCGTCTCGCTGTTCCCTTGATGAATTGGTCAAGCGCATCGAAGCCGGCGGTGCCTTCCATCGGGCCGCGCCGGGTGATGTTGCGGGCGCCGGCGGCATTGGCATAAAGCAGCGCCTTGCCGGGCTCCATCCCCTGGCGGCGGCACGTCAGGTAGGTGGCGCCAAAGCAGTCGCCGGCGCCCGTCGGGTCGACTTCCTCGATTTGAAAACCGGCGCAGTCGATCCTGGCGCCGTCGGCGCCGAACCAGGAAGAGCCGTCAGCACCGCGCTTCAGCACGATCTCGCCGACGCCCCTGGCAAACAGCGCCGCCACCGCCTGATGCTCGTCATCGACGCCCGCCGTAGCGAGCAATTCGTCGCCGGACGGCAGCAGCAGGTCGGCATCGTCGATGAGTGCGGAAAACAGTGCGCCGTCGGAGCCGTCGATCAGCTCCTTGCGCACATTCGGGTCGAATGAGGTCGAGCCGCCGCGGGCACGAACCGCCTGCACTGCGTAGCTGACGATCTCCTTCAGCCCTGCCACCGACAGCGTCGATCCCATGATATGCAGATGGCCGGCCCTGTCCGCCAGCAGGCGCGCAGCAGTGGTCAGGTGGATCTGCCCGGCGGCGGATTCGGCGATGTTGTAGACGAAGTCCCTGATACCATCGGGCCGATAGCGCACGAAGGCGCATCCCGTCGGGAAGCGGTCGCTGATATCGACGGCGGAGACGTCGACCCCGTCGCGCTTCAGCCTGTCCAGGTTGAGCGTGCCGAAATCGTCGCGGCCGACGCAGCCGATAATGCCGGCGCCGCCCCCCAGCCGCGCAACCTGGTCGATGAAGATCGCCGGCGCACCGCTGGGGAATGGCCCGACGAGCGTTTGCGGCTCGAGGAAGCCGAAACCCAGTGCCGTCGCCATGATCTCGACCAGGATCTCGCCGGCGGCAATAGTTGGCCCCGCGGCCTCGGCGGCGATTTCGCTGCGGCGCGAAAGGCTCATGCTTGCGATTCCTCCTTGTCACAGACTGATTGCTTGCTCGCGCAGTTGTTCGGCACAAATGTTTATCGGGTAAATCGCACATAGGGCGAAGTCAATAAAACTTTACATGCGTATAGTTTACTTATTCTGCGCGTACACATTGCAGGATTCGGGTGGCTGGGATCGTGGCACCGTGCAAATCAGGCGTCGACCGCAGCGAAAGGACAGCCATGCTCACGCTTCATGATTATTTGCCGTCGCAAAACGGTTGGAAGGCGAGGGTCGTGCTCGGCCTGCTCAACATTCCCTATGAAAGCCGCCTGGTGTCGATTTTCGAGGGCGAGAGCCACACCGACGCTTTCCTGAAGCTCAACCCGGCCGGCGCCGTTCCTGTGCTCGAACTCGAGGATGGCCGTGCGATCGCCGAATCGAATGCGATCCTCATTTATCTCGCCGAAGGCACGCCCTTGCTGCCGGCGGATCGCTATGTCAACGCGAAAATTATGCAATGGCTGTTCTTCGAACAGTACCATGTCGAGCCGGTCATCGGCTCCCTGCGCTTCTGGACGCTGGCCGGAAGGCTGGAGCGCAACCAGGCGATGGTTCCGGCCAAGCGCGAAGCTGGCGCCCGCACGCTGGCAGCGCTGGAGCGCAGCCTGAACGATACGCCGTTCCTTGTCGGCGACACGCTCACCATCGCCGACATTGCTGTCTATGCCTACGGCCACCGTGCCGAAGATTGCGGCTTTGCGCTGGCGGCTTATCCGGCGGTCCTCGCCTGGACGGACCGGGTGCGCGACGCCATCGGTCCCGGCTATCCCGTGCATCTCTACAGCATCGATCCGCACTCGGCTGCTTGACGGCAAAAGGCGCGCGTTCACCTTGCTTAGTCGAAAAGAAGACCCAGATTCTGCTTTATCGGCGGCTTTCGCTCGCAATCCGTTGACTGGACGGCCGGATCCCGGCGTCAACTCGACGACCTGCCGGCACTTAGCATGGAGGTGACCATGACACGCGACGACATCATTTCGGTGTTGGGGCCGGTAGACGAGGCGGTCATAGCCGACATCGCGCTGACCGGCGCCACCCTTCAAGAACTGCGCGAGGCGTTCGCCTGGCTCGGTGCCGACGAGGCGCTGGTCAACGAGGGTCGCCCCTTGCCGGGAACGAAGGTGGCGCGGCTGATCGAAATTCTCGATATGCCGGACGATGAGGACGGCCGGCAAGCGGTGGTGGCGCAGGGTTAGGGCAGTAGGGTCCGGACTACCGCGGTTTCCCCATTCACTTCATGCTCTCGACAGCAGCCGGCGCATGATCAGCGAGGCGTGGCCGCCAACGCCGTGCGCGGCCGTGTGGCGCTCGACCACTTCGAAACCGTGCTTGCGATAGAAGGCGATCGCCCGGTCGTTGCCCTCGATCACTTCCAGCGCAATGCTGGGGATGCCGGCATGCGCGACAAGCACCGCGTGCAGCAGGTCGGTGGCGAGCCCGCTGCCGAACTCTGTCTTGTCGATGTGCAGCCGGTCGAGCAGGACATCGCCACGATCGTCCATCGCCGCCATCGCGTAGCCGGCGATCGAACCGTCCGGCCGTTCGGCCACGAACGACATCTTGTTGTCGTCCCCAAGTTCCTCTGCCAGCCGCTCGGGCGCATGCTTGTCGTCCGAGAGCCGCGCAGTGGTCTCTGGCCCCATAATTGCCGAATAGGTGCGCCGCCAGGATTCCCCCAACAGCCGCGACACCGCCGCTATATCTTTCTCGGTCATCGCCCTGATCTGAACCATGGCCTAAATCCTCACCGCCTCACCCGCGACTTCAGCCAACGATCGAAGGCCACGGCCAGGATCAGGATTAGGCCGATGACGATGCTTTGTGTGTAGGACGAGACATTGTTGAACTGCAGCCCGTTCTGCAGCACGCCGATGAGTGCTGCGCCCACCACCGTGCCGCCGACCGAGCCGATGCCACCGAATAGCGAGGTGCCGCCGATGACGACGGCGGAAATCACCGTAAGTTCGTAACCGATGCCGGCTACGGCTTCGGAGGAGTTGAGCCGTGCTGACAAAACGAAGGCCGCCAGCCCGGCGAAGAAGCCGACGATGACATAGACCGAGATCAGAATGCGGTCGACGCGCAGGCCCGACAGGCGTGCGGCCTCGGCATTGCCGCCGACGGCATAGACGGCGCGGCCATAGCGCGTATAGCGCAGCACGATGTGGCACAGGATGGCCGCCGCCGCGAAGATGATCGCCGGCACCGGCACCGGTCCGATGAGCCCGGTGCCGAACCAGCGCATCGAGGCGTCGAAACCGGAGATCGGTCCGCCATTGGAGATGGTCAGCGTCAGGCCGCGAAACACGGTGAGCCCACCCAGCGTGACGACGAAGGGCGGCACTTTCAGCCTGGTGATGGCAAAGCCCTGGACGCCGCCGGCCAGCGCCCCGACGATGACGGCGGCAAGCAAGGCGGCGAACCAGCCATATCCTTGCGTGCCCGTGGTCGACAGCGACAGCGTGTTGGCGGTGCCGCCCTTGGCCACCACCGCGGCCACCATGCCGCAGAAGGCGAGCAGTGAGCCGACCGACAGGTCGATGCCGGCAGTGAGGATGACGAAGGTCATGCCGAGCGCGATCAGCCCGGTGATCGAGATCTGCCTCAAAATGTTGAACAGGTTGATTGGATCGATGAAGCTCGGCTTCAGCACGGTGAAGATGACGATCAACACCGCCAGGAACATCAGCGGCCCAAAACTCATCAGAAGCCGCGCGATGTTGATGCCGCTGCGCTGGGTCTGTTCGGTGGTGCTGGTCATTGCGTTGCGTCCTGCTTGCGGTCGAGCGCCATCAGTTCCATCAGTTTTTCCTCGGTCGCTTCGATGCCCGGCATTTCGCCGGTGATACGGCCGCGCCGCATCGTAACGATGCGATCCGACACTGCCAGCACCTCCGGCAGTTCCGACGAGATCATCATGATGGCGATGCCGCGCGCAGCCAACTGGACCAGGATCTGGTGCACTTCGGCCTTGGCGCCGACATCGACGCCGCGCGTCGGCTCGTCGACGATCAGTACTTTCGGGTCGCGCGCCAGCCAGCGGGCCAGGATCACCTTTTGCTGATTGCCGCCGGACAGGCCCTCGATCGCCTGCTCGGGCGAGGCCATGCGGATCGACAGTGCCTTGCGATAGCCGGCCAGCGCCTCGCGCTCGCGCCGTTCGGCCATGAAGCCGGCCCCATTGCTGTAGCGGCCGAGCGAGGCGATGGAGAAATTGTTGAGAATGCCAAGTGCTGCAAAAATCGCCTGGTGCTTGCGGTCTTCCGGCACCAGGCCGATGCCGAGTTTGATGGCGTCGGCGGGCGAAGCCGGGGCGATCGGCTTGCCGTCGAGCGCAATCGTGCCGGCCGCGATGCGGTCGGCGCCGAAAATGGCGCGGGCAAGCTCGGTGCGGCCGGAACCGACGAGCCCGGCAACGCCGAGGATTTCGCCGGCCTTCAGATCGAGGTTGACGCCTTCGAGCACGATGGCGTGCGGCGCCAATGGGTCGCGTACCGTCCGCAGCCCGCGCACCGAGAGCCTGACCTCGCCGGCGACATCGCGCTGCGTCGGCCGCGCGTAGAGCTCGGAGGCGGCGCGGCCGACCATCTTCTCGATGATTTTTGGAATCTGGATCGGCTGGCCGTCACGGTCGAGATGGCCGGCCAGCCTGCCGTCGCGCAACACCGTCATCCGGTCGCAGATCGCCGACGCTTCTTCCAGCCGATGGGTGACGAACATGATCGCCACGCCGTCCTTGCGCAGCCTGTCCATGATCGACATAAGCTTCTGCACCTCAGTCTCGGTCAGCGCCGAGGTCGGCTCGTCCATGATGATCAGGCGGCTTTCCAGCGACAGAGCGCGGGCGATTTCGACTAGCTGCTGTTCGGCGACCGAGAGCGACGACACCGGCGTCGCCGGATCGATGTCGAGGCCGACGCGGGCGATGATCGCGCGCGACGCGTCCTCCATCCTGCGCCAGCTGACCAGCCCGAGCGGACCGAGCGGCGCGCGGCCGATGAAAATGTTTTCCGCAACCGTCAGCGTCGGGATCAGGCTCAGTTCCTGATAGATGGTGACGATCCCATGCCGCTTGGCATCCTGCGGACTGGACGGCGCGTAGTCGGCGCCGTCGAAGACGATGCGGCCGCTCGACGGCGGCATCACGCCGGACAGGATTTTCAACAGCGTCGACTTGCCGGCGCCGTTCTCGCCGAGCAGGCCAAGGATCTCACTGGGCCGCACCTCGAGCGAAACGTCGCTGAGCGCGGTGACGCCGGAAAAATGCTTGGTCACGCCTTCGACGGAAAGGAGCGGGGGCGATGATGCGGCGGGTTCAACGGCGGACAATAGCTATTCCCTCGATGCAATTCCTCAACGTTTGCGCTTGAACACCCCCTCTGTCCTGCCGGACATCTCCCCCTCAAGGGGGGAGATTGGCAGTGTCACCGTCGGCGCATTTTCCTGCAACGCTGGAGGTTGGCGAAAGCGGTCGAGTGCTTAATCTCCCTCCTTGAGGGGGAGATGGCCGGCAGGCCAGAGGGGGGTGCTGTCCCGCCGGCTTCGCCAATCAGCTACTTCGTCTCGTTCAACCTCTCCGCCTTGTCGAGATTGTCCTTGCCGATGACGATCGGCGTCAACAGCACCAGCTTCTCCTTCGGCTCGGTCTTGTCCCTGGCGAAGGCGACCGCGATCTGCACCGCCGTGCGCGACTGTTCGCCGGGGAACTGTTCGACCGTGCCGGCGAGCTTGCCGTCGCGCACAGCGACCAGCGCTTCCGGCAGTGCGTCGAAGCCGTAGATCTTGACGTCGGTGAAGTTGCGGGCGGCACAGGCTTCGAGCGCGCCGAGCGCCATGTCGTCATTGGCGCAGATGATGGCGTCCGGCTTGCCGTTGGCGGCAAGCCCGGCCTCGGTCACCGACAGCGCTTCGGCGCGGGCGAAATTAGCGGTCTGCTCGAAGATGATCTGGTACTTGTCCTTGAGCGGATCGAGCACATTGTGGACGCCTTTGTTGCGGTCGATCGCGGGTCCGGCACCCGGTTGGCCCTGCAAATGGAACAGCTTGGCGCCGTTGGGGAACGCCGCCACCATGGCCTGCGCCTCGGCCTCGCCGCCCTTGACATTGTCGGCGCCGACATGGGCCAGAATGCCCTCGACGCCGTCGACGCGGCGGTCGATGGTGACCACGGGAACCCCGGCCTTGACCGCTTCCTCGATCGCCGGCGCCAGCGCGTTGACGTCAAGCGGCGAAATCACGATGGCGTTGACCTTCTGCACAAGTGCGGCCTCGATGTCGGCGGTTTGCTTCGGCGCCGAGTTCTGGCCGTCGCTCTCGGTCAGGTTGACGCCTTGCGCCTGCGCCTCCGCCTTTATCTCGTTCAGCATGTGCACAAAGAACGGAAAGCCGAGATTGGGCACCGAGCCCAATATGGTCAGTTTGTCGGCGGCAAAGGCCATGGGCGCGGCCAGCGCCATGGCGCCGGTCGCCACCGTCGACAACAGGAATTCGCGTCTGTTCATCAGATATCCTCCACATGAACGCAGGAGCCCGAAACCGGGAGCGGCTCGGGACGGTCCTTGCGTCAATTCAAAAATGGAGTGTCCTGTGAACGCCCCGAGGGGACGCGAGGCGCTCCAGCCGGTCCGCCGCAACGTTCTCCTCCGCACGGCGCCGACCCGAGGATGCTAGCCAAGGAAAATCGATTACGCAAGGACATGAACAGCTCTTCCCTTCTCCCCTTGTGGGCCCGTTGCGTTATAGGCTTTGGGCGTGGAGAGAGACGGCAGGGCAATGCGAGGTGGTTTCCGGCGCTGGTTTGTGGCCAGATGGGGTAGGAGTTGGCGTATTCGGCGGATTTCGGGCGCAGTGC
>NZ_JAMYVB010000024.1:0-74407 GCF_040323635.1 Mesorhizobium sp. M0037
CCTTCGCGGGAATCAGGTGACGTGAACAATCACCAGCCTGCCATGACCGCCCCCTCTCAGCGAATTTGCAGAACTCTCAGCACACTACCAAATGCGCAGACGGTCGGGGATCTGCGGCATGGCGAGGCTGTGGAACAGCGCGGTGGCGCCCTGCAGGGCGGCGCGCAGGTTCGGCGCGTCCAGCGATACCTTGTCGAGCGTGGCTTCGTCGACGTCGCGCGAGCGGCTCGACGAAGAACGTCAAGCAAGCCTCCGTTGCAGAGTTTTGCGCGAGATCGTCAGTCCGAGATCGTCAGTCCATTGCCGGCAGGTGCGCCAGGCGCGCCCTGCCTGGTCAGCCCTTCGACTTCGGCTTCAGGCTGCTCTCTGCCTGCTTGACCGAGGAACCGAACGGGGAGGCGGCCTTGGCCACCACCTTGTCTTTTTTGGGCTTGCGCGTTTCGCGATTGCTGCGCTGCTGACCCTTGGCCATCTGTCTGCTCCTTCGTACGTGCTGGGTGGGTGCGGTGTCAGACGGCCTGGTTGTCGGGGACAGCCGGGGCGTCCGCTACTTCGAGGTTGTCTTCCGTGGTGACCCGCTCATAGGTCTCCTCCTCGCTGCGGATGCGATATTGCGGCGAGCCATCCTTGACCGGCAATCTGCTCTTGATCTGAAACAGCTCGGCGGTCTGCTGGGCGAGCCCGCTGCGGCTCTTCATGCGCACGGTCTGGCCGATGGCGAAGAGGTGCGAGGGCGTATCGGTGCGCGGACGCGCATTCTGCTGGAAGCGGATCATGCTGCGTTCTCCTGGTCGCGCCTCAGCGCTGTTTCGAGTTCGAGGTAGTCGATGGCGACAAGCTGGCTGGTGGCCGGGTTCTTCACCGCCCTTGCCGGCAAATGGATGAAGGTGGCGACGCGACGCCAGGCAAGCCGCGACATGCCCTCGATCAGCTCTTCGTCGTGATCGATGTCATAGTCGCCGGCCGGCAGTTGCCCTTCCAGCCCGCTAAGCACGAAGGGTGCCGCGAAATGGGCGATGGAACGGGTGGTGCGATCCGGCATTGGCTTGGCTCTGGTTCGTCGATGCTTTCCGGCATCAACCGGGAACTCAACCATCGGCGATTGGAATGAGTTTGGCGGGTCGAGTATCTCCGACGCCGCTATATGCCAAGCTTGACCCAAAAAACGATCTCAGATCAATAATCCGAAATTGTTGGTTATTCAAGCTGATTTCCGCCGCGGCTCGACCGGTATAAAAAATTTCTCGTATAAACCCCTAATAAATCTGCTATTGTGGAACAATATCAGCCAATTCCTTATTTAGAGAGCATCGGAATAATTATTCCGGTGCCCCTAAGATTATTTTTTACGAAAGGCAAAAATATATGAGATTCATGAAAACGCCGGATCGTCCGACCGCAACAATCGAGCCAATCGTCCTCTTCCCCAAGGCAATATCAGTGCGCCTGACGATAAGAAGCGACGAAGCGGCACGGCGCAAGATTGCCGACACCGACGGCACGCTACGGCGGGAGCGCCGGCTCGCCGAGAGCCACCGGCTGATTTGAACGCTACATTTTCCTGGAATTCCTCTAGAGTTTCGAAGAGGTCCGCGCCCTTGGCGAGCCCACTCTTCCCTTGAACCTGCAGCGCCGATGGCCTAGATCGCGGCAAGCGGACAAAACACGGCAGGTTTCCCATCAACAGAGATCAGAGAAGAGCGGCGGGTGCTGGAGCTGGCGGACAGGCGCCGCTGGGCCTCGACCAATATGTGCAGCAGGCGCTGCAGCTGCATCAGGCCGGGCGCCGGCAGGAGGCCGAGACACTGTACCGGCAGGTGCTGGCGCGCAAGGCCAATCACCCGGCAGCGGCGCATTTCCTGGGCCTGTTGCTGCACCAGACCGGGCGCAGCCCCGAAGGGCTGGAGCTGATCGAGCAGTCTGTGCGTCTGCAGCCGAAGAATCCCGATTTCCTCAACAATCTCGGCACGGTGATGCGCGATCTCGGCCGCCTTGCCGCGTCCGCCGATTTCTTCCGCGGCGCGGTCGATCTCAAGCCCGACCAGCTCGCGGCACGCGACAATCTGGGTTCGGCGTTGAAACAGCTCGGCCAGTTCGAGGCTGCGGAGGACATCTATCGCGGCACAATCGGGCGCAATCCCTTCCATGTCCGCGCCCGCATCGGGCTTGCCGAAACGTTGCAGGAAGCCGGTCGTCTGGATGAGGCGCTGGCGACCTTTCGCGAGGCGCTGACGATCCGGCCCAAGGATGCCGACCTGTTGCATGGGCTCGGCGTCGGGCTGATGGAAAAAGGCAAGCTCGATGAAGCGGCAGACCTGTTTCGGCAGGCGTTGGCGATCACGCCAGGCATGGCAAAGGCCTGGCTGATGCTGACGCAGGTCAAGCGCCAGAAGGAGCGCGACGCCGAACTCGCCGGCATGGAGGCCCAGCATGCCAAGGCGCCGGCCGACAGCCTGGCACGCATGCAGCTGTCCTTCGGTCTCGGCAAGGCCAATGACGATTTGAAGGACTATAACAGGGCCTTCGACTATTTCGCTGAAGGCAATGCGATCCGCCGCAAGGGCATCGATTATGATCCGGTCAGGACGCGGGCCGAATTCGAGGCGATGAAGACGGTGTTCAACGCCGGCTTTTTCGAAAAGCACAAGCCAAGTGCAATCTCCGACGACACGCCGATTTTCGTCGTCGGCATGCCGCGCTCCGGCACCACGCTGGTCGAACAGATCATCGCCAGCCATCCACAAGTCTATGGCGCGGGCGAGCTCAGCATGTTGAAAACCGCGGTCGGCAAGCAATTTCCGCTGACCATGCCGGGAGGTTTCCCCTGGGGACTGGTCGATGTATCCGACGCGGAGTTTGCGGAGGCGGGCCAAGCCTATCTCGACATGCTGCATGAGCGCTATCCCAACTTCAGGCATGTCACCGACAAGATGCCCGGCAACTTCCTGCTCATCGGCTTCATCCATATGATGCTGCCGAAAGCCAAGATCATCCATTGCGCGCGCGATGCGGCGGCGACCTGCCTTTCGATCTACAAGGTGCATTTCCGCGGCGACAACCACCGCTACGGCTATGATCTGGGCGAGCTCGCCGATTTCCACAACATCTACACCGACATCATGGCGCATTGGCACGATGTTCTGCCGGGCGTCGTCCATGACGTGCGTTACGAGGATTTCGTGGCCGACCAGGAGGGACAGACGCGGGCGCTGATCGGGCATCTCGGCCTGTCCTGGGACGACAAGGCGCTGTCGTTCCACGAGACCGACCGCCCGGTGCGCACGGCCTCGGCCGCGCAGGTGCGCCAGCCGATGTATCAGGGCTCGGTCGATCTCTGGAAGCGCTATGGCGACAGGTTGAAGCCGCTGCTGGACAAGCTGGACTGAGCAGCGGCTAAAGCTCGATGAAGGGCTGGAAGCCGCCGAAGATCATGCGCTTCATATCGAAGGGCATGGGCCCCAAATCGGGTGTCAAACGGGGATCGGCCATCACCTTGGCCATTACCGCGTCGCGGCTTTGCCTGGACGAATAGACGGCCCAAGCAAAGACGACGATCTCGTCGTCTTTTGCCTGAACGGCACGCGGAAACGAGGTCAACTCACCATAGGGCACGTCGTCGGCGATACATTCGACATAGGCGAGCGCTCCGTGTTCCTTCCATATCGGGCCTGCGAGGTTGGCCAGCTTCTTGTAGTCATCGATATTTGCCTTCGGCACGGCGAGCACGAAACCATCGACATAGGACATCAGGTTCTCCTTGGAGTATCTCACAAAGCTCCTTACCGGCGTCAGCCGGTGAGGAGCTTTGTCAGCAGTGGTCAGTCTTTCTTCGCCGGCGCGTTCATCGCCCATTCGACCCCGAAGGGATCGCGCATGTTGCCCCACTGGTCGCCCCAGAACATCAGCTGCAGCGGCACTGCGACTTCGCAGCCGGCATCGACCGCGCGCTTCCACCAGTCATCGATCTCGTCGGCGCCGAGATGGAGCTGCATGGTATAGCCCTGCGGCGTGACGGCAGGCATGCCGTTTTCGGGGTAGAAATCGGAAATCATCAGCGTCGAGCCGTTGATGTGGAGATGAATGTGCATCGTGCGGCCCTGCTCATCGGGCGGATAGAAGAACACCTGTTCGGCGCCGAAAGCCTTCTTGTAGAATTCGGCGGCCTTGAAGGCGCCGTCCAGCTGCAGATAGGGGGTCAATCCACCGAGAACTTTCGCGGCCGGCTGAATGGGGGTCTGGTCGGTCATGTCTTGTTCCTCTTTGGGTTTGGTCTGGGCGCTTGGTTGGCCTTGCGAAGCCTAGGACGAACGAGGCGGCGGCGATCCTACATGTCTGATGCGATTTTCTGGGCCGATGCGATTTTCTGGCGAAACGAACTTGCGTCGGCGGCGCCCAATCAGAGCGCAATCCTCGCTGTCAGCAGGCTAGAACGGGGACCGCTTCTTCAACCCGCTGAGACGACAATGATCCTCTATTACCAGACCCATTCGCCCTTTGCGCGCAAGGCGCTCGTCTTCGCCCATGAGGTTGGGCTTGCCGACCGGCTCGAGGTCATTCATCACGAGACCAGCCCGACCTTGCGCAATGCCCGTGTCTACGCCGAAAACCCGCTCGGCAAGGTGCCGGTGCTGCTGCGGCCGGATGCGTCGCCGCTCTTCGATTCCGATGTCATCTGCGCCTATCTCGATACGCTGCATGACGGCCGCAAATTGCTGCCGCAGGACGGCGAAGCGCGCTGGCAGGCGTTGCGGCTGCAGGCCGTCGCCCAAGGCCTGGCGCAGACGGGCATAGGCCTGCGCTGGGAGACGGAAAGGCGGCCCGAACAGTTGCGCTATGCAGCGCTTGCCGAAGGCTACCGGGAAAAAATCGAGGCCAGCTATGACTGGATCGAAAGCGCGCTGGACGCCGAGACATCGCTCCATGTCGGCCATGTAGCGCTTGCCACCACGCTGTCCTGGATGGCGTTCCGCCAGCTGCCGTCGTTTCGCGCGCGGGCGCGGCTGACGCGCTGGTTCGAGGCGTTCGAAAAGCGTCGATCGATGCAGGCGACGCCGCTGTCTGGCGATACGCATGACTGAGCAACGGTCGCCCCGCGGCGGCCTGCATCGATCTTTCCCGACCGCATGGTCAGGGCGCCCTGCAGATCCGCGGGCCGTTTTGCGCGTCGATGAGGATTTCCGGCCAGCCGATATCCTTGCGCAGTTCGATCGGCAGGGCCAGAAGCTCGCGCTCGCTGCGATAGCGGGCGCGGTTCTGTGCGTAACGGGCGGCGACGCGGCCTATGGATGACAAAATGGACATGATGCGTTCTCCTCAGATGAAGCCGGCATCATCGTGTCGGCATCCCAAGGACGCAGCAGGTTCAGCCGATCCGACAGAACGCTGAAAATATTTGCGGGAGATGTGAAACCATGGGCCGCAACACAGTGCGGCCCATGGTGGTAGTTCCTCAGCCCGCCGTTTCAGCCACTGAGCGGAAGAAATCCTCGGGGTCTTCGACTTCGGTCAGCTTCCGCTTGTCGATCAGCCAGAAGCGGTTGCCGATGGCGCGGATGAAGGAACGGTCGTGCGAGGCGAGCACACAGCTCGCCTGGTGCTTGAGCAGTTCCTCCTCCAGCGCTTCCTGGCCGTCGATGTCGAGATGGTTGGTCGGCTCGTCGAGCAGGTAGAAGTTGGGGTTGGCGAGTCTCAGCGCCAGCATCATCAGCCGCGCCTTCTGGCCGCCGGACAGCACGCCGATCTTCTTCTCCTGCATCTCAATGACAACGCCGGCGCCGGCAAGCAGCGAACGGGCGCGTTGCTCGCCGACATCGTAGCGGTGCGAGACCAGGGCCAGCGGCGTGTCGTCGCCACTGATGCCGGCCAGCGCCTGGTCGCTGTAGCCAAGCACCGTCGACGGCGTCACCTTGACGTTCGGCACCGTGTCCGGCTCGGCGATGGCGTTGCGGATCAGATCGACGAAACGCGACTTGCCGACGCCGTTGCGGCCGAGCAGCACGATGCGGTCGCCCTGGCAGATGTGGCGCTTGCCGGTCTTGAACAGCAGCGTGCCGTCCGGCGTTTCCACTGCGGCGTCATCCAGCGTAATCAGCACCTTGGCATGGGTGCCGCGGTTGGCCAGCCGGATCGCGCCGGCCGATTTCTCGCGATGCGCCGATACCGCGGCGTCTTCCAGCTTCTCCGCCCGTTCCCTGAGTTGCTTGGTCTTCACCGTCAAAAGGTCGCTGCCGGAATTGATGCCGATGTTGTTGAGCTTGGCGGCCTGCTTGCGCAGTTGCTGCGCCACCTTCATGTCTCGCTCGAACCGGCGCGCCGTCGAGGCGTCCAATTCGTCCAGGGCCTGCCGCGCCCTGGAATAGGGCAGTGCAAACACCGGCGAGTCCTCCGGGCGCAAGAACAGCGTGCGGTTGGTGACGGCATCGAGAAAGGCGCGGTCGTGACTGGCGATGACCACCGGCACTTCGCGCGGCAGGGCGTTCAGCCAGCTTTCCAGCTGGCTGATCTTAGCGAGGTCGAGATGATTGGTCGGCTCGTCGAGCAAAAGCACATCCGGATCGGTGACCCAGACGCGGGCGATCAGCGCCAGCCGCTGCCATCCGCCGCTCAGCGCCTGCATCGGCCGTTCGCGCATCGGCTCGGGCACGTCGAGCGAATCCAGCACCACGTCGACGCGCCACATCTCGCTGTCGGCCTGCTCGGCCGGCAAGGCATCGGCCACCACCTGATGGAAGGTGCGGCTAAGAAGGGCAGGCGGAACCGACTGCCCGACATGGCCGACACGCAGGCCGCGCGTGCGAGAAATGTCGCCCGAGGTCGGCTCCAGCGCGCCGGTCAGGCATTTGAGCAAGGTCGACTTGCCGCGGCCATTGGCGGCAACGATGCCGAGCCGGTCGCCGGTGCCGATGGTGAGATCGAGGTTGGAAAACAGCGGCGCACTCATGGTGACACCGAGGGATTTGAGGCTGATCAGGGCCATTGTGATTTCTCTGGTCTCGCCGGAGACAACTCCGGATGCACTTTGACGGTGTGCTTGCCGGCCATCAGGCTCAGCTTTGCGCACCACGAAAGGCAGACCAAAAAATCGAAACGGGAAAAAACCCGTAATGTCCCTGGTCAACCCTGCAAGCGAACTCGCAGGGCAGAAATCGGGCCACGCTGATGATGGTGATCGATAGACACGCAGCCCTCCTTTCAAGACAAAACTTTGAGTGTGTGGAGCGATTACACCAAAGGCGGGGGTGGAGGCAAGTGGGCGACGGATGCGGCGGTGGTGGAGCGCTCTTTCCTTCTCCCACAAGTGGAGAAGGAAAGAGGTGCTATTTCCCCGGCCGTCCCGTCTTGCCCGGCCGGCGCTTTTCGCGGCGGGCGTCGCCTGGGTCTTCGTAGGAGCCGATGCCGGCGCGCTGGCGAACGAATGGCTTTGGGGAATCGTCGCGTTCCTTCGCGCCCCCCTCTGCCCTGCCGGGCATCTCCTCCACTCGGGGGGAGATTGGCTGGGGCTTGGCCGGCACTTTCCCTTCGACCGGCTTTTCCGTGCGCCGCACGGTCATCTCGTCGAGCGAATTCTTCTTGAACAGTGGCTTGGTGGCGCCGCCCGGAATGCCGAAGTCGGAGCCGTGCGCTTCCTGCGCCGACTGTTTCTTGAACAGCGAGCGCGACACCGCGCCTGACGGTGTCGGCATGTCGGTACCAGGCCCCATATCGTCGATCGACGGCTTGGCAAATAGCGGTTTCTTCACCGGCACGGCGCCGTCGGCGCCCATTTCGTCGAGCGCCGGCTTGCGGAAGAGGTTGGACCGGGCAGCCCTGGCCGCCTCTTCGGCGGCACGTGCCTCATCGAACTTGCGAAAACGCTCCTGTTCCTCAGCCGTACGGTGCTTGGCCACGCCCTTGTTGTGCTTGCCCTTCTCGCGGCCGGAGACCGGGCTTTCCATGTCGGCGTATTTGGCCAGAGGGTCTTCCGAGATGGACAGTTCCATCTCGCGCAGCCGCTTGATCTCGTCGCGGATGCGGGCGGCCTTCTCGAAGTCGAGATTGGCGGCGGCGTCGCGCATCTGCTTTTCCATGGCGTCGAGATGAGCCTTGAGATTGTTGCCCATCATCGCACCGGCGCCGTCGGTGAACTGCGAGATATCGGCGCGGACATGGTCCTTCTCGTAGACCGAGTCCAGAATGTCGGAGATGCGCGACTTCACCGATTCCGGGGTGATGCCGTTGGCCGCGTTCCATTCCATCTGCTTTTCGCGGCGGCGGTTGGTCTCGGCCATCGCCCGCTCCATCGAGCCGGTGACCTGGTCGGCATAGAGGATGACCTTGCCGTCGACGTTGCGGGCGGCGCGACCGATGGTCTGGATCAGCGACGTCTCGGAGCGCAGGAAGCCCTCCTTGTCGGCGTCGAGGATGGCGACGAAACCGCATTCGGGAATGTCGAGGCCTTCGCGCAGCAGGTTGATGCCGACCAGCACGTCGAAAGCGCCGAGGCGGAGATCGCGCAGAATCTCGATGCGCTCCAGCGTGTCGATGTCGGAGTGCATGTAGCGAACGCGCACGCCTTGCTCATGCAAATATTCGGTCAGGTCTTCGGCCATGCGCTTGGTCAAAACGGTGACCAGCGTGCGGTAGCCGGCGGCAGTGGTGTCGCGGATTTCGCCGACGACATCGTCGACCTGGCTTTTCGCCGGGCGGACTTCGACCGGCGGATCGATCAGGCCGGTCGGGCGGATGACCTGCTCGGCGAACACGCCGCCGGCCTGTTCCATCTCCCAGGCGCCGGGTGTCGCAGAAACCGCGACGGAGAGCGGACGCATCGCATCCCACTCCTCGAAGCGCAGCGGACGGTTATCCATGCAGGAGGGCAGGCGAAAACCATACTCCGCCAGCGTCGCCTTGCGGCGAAAGTCGCCACGATACATTCCGCCGATCTGCGGCACGGTCACGTGGCTTTCGTCGATGAAGACCAGCGCATTGTCAGGGATATATTCGAACAGGGTCGGCGGCGGATCGCCCGGCTGGCGTCCCGTGAGATAGCGCGAATAGTTCTCGATGCCGGCGCAGGAGCCGGTGGCTTCCAGCATCTCAAGATCGAAGCGGCAGCGCTGTTCGAGCCGCTGTGCCTCCAGCAGGCGGCCGGCGCGCTCGAGCTCGACCAGCCGGTGCTTGAGCTCCTCCTTGATCGACTTGATCGCCTGGTTGAGCGTTGGACGCGGCGTCACATAGTGCGAGTTGGCGTAGATCTTGACGCTCTTCAGCTCGCCGGTCTTCTGGCCGGTGAGCGGATCGAATTCGGTGATCGCCTCGATCTCGTCGCCGAACATCGAGATGCGCCAGGCGCGGTCCTCAAGGTGGGCCGGGAAGATTTCGATCGTGTCGCCGCGCACGCGGAACGAGCCGCGCACGAAATTGATGTCCTGGCGCTTGTACTGCTGGGCGACGAGGTCGGCGAGCAGCGCCCGCTGGTCGAGCCGATCGCCGATCTGCATCTGGAAGGTCATCGCCGTGTAGGTCTCGACCGAGCCGATACCGTAGATGCAGGACACCGAGGCGACGATGATGACGTCATCGCGCTCGAGCAGCGAACGCGTCGCCGAATGGCGCATGCGGTCGATCTGCTCGTTGATCGAGGATTCCTTCTCGATGAAAGTGTCGGTGCGCGGAACGTAGGCTTCCGGTTGGTAGTAGTCGTAATAGGAGACGAAATACTCCACCGCATTGTCTGGGAAGAATTTCTTGAACTCGGAATAGAGCTGCGCGGCCAGCGTTTTGTTGGGCGCCAGGATCAAGGCAGGGCGCTGCGTCTGCTCGATCACCTTGGCCATGGTGAAGGT
Organism: Mesorhizobium sp. M0037; assembly: GCF_040323635.1. Lineage (NCBI taxonomy): Bacteria > Pseudomonadati > Pseudomonadota > Alphaproteobacteria > Hyphomicrobiales > Phyllobacteriaceae > Mesorhizobium > Mesorhizobium sp. M0037. The sequence continues at coordinate 9,825 of NZ_JAMYVB010000024.1, forward strand.
TTTGCCGGAGCCGGTGACGCCGAGCAGTACCTGGGTGCGGTCATTGTTATCGACGCCCTCGACAAGATCCTTGATGGCGGTCGGCTGGTCGCCGGCCGGCTCGAAATCCGACACCATCTTGATAGCGATGCCGCCTTCGGATTTTTCCGGGCGGGCAGGGCGGTGCGGCGTCCACAGCACGCCGTCCTTGTGCAGCGGGTTGCCGGATTCGATCAGCGCCGACAGCGCCGCGACCGTCGCGGTGACGCTGCCCGAGGCCATCGTCTCGGCGTCTTCCAGCGAGATGTCGAGACCGGCGACCGGGTTGAGGCCGGCGGCGGTGCGCTCGCGCGCCGTTGCCGCGCCACCCATCGAGGTCCCGCGCGAACTGCGGCCGGGGGAGGTTGAGCGTTCCGGAATCTTCTTCGCCACCTTCGGCGGCTTGGCGCCGCCGGAACTACGCCCTTCCTTCTCGGCCTCCTGCTCGATCTGCTCTGCCCAGTCGGCAATCGAGCCGCTCAGCGGCGTGCCGGTGAAGTCAGCCTGCGGCGCCTCGGCGAAGCCACCCTTGTGCAAGGGCTCCGAAGCATCGAGGAAATCGGTCAACGGGCTGCGCCGCTTGGGCGGCGAAGCGCTGTTGTCACCCGCCGGAGACGGTGTCTTTTTCTCGGGAAGTTTGGCCATGCCCCAAATATGGGCAGAGTCCGCCAAAATGGAAAGAGTGCAGTGGCAAGGGACACTAAGCGGGTCGAAGCTCCTGACACAAGGGTGTCAGGAGCTGTGTCACGCAAAGCCGGGCCACCTGCTCAATTGAACCACAGCGCGAAGGTCAAAAACCCACCGCCACCGAACTGACGCTGGATCTGGTCGAACTCGCCGCTGGTCACGATCTCACCGCTCTCGAGGTAGGGCGCGATGGCCGGGCCGGTAATCGACAGAACTAGGTCGAAAGGCTTCGGTTCTTCGAAGAAACGCTTCATGTTGATGCCCTGGCCGGTGCTGGCCGTGATGCGGAAATGCGGCAGCAGCTTGCGGCCTTCCAAAAGGTCTTCGGCCATGGTCAGAGTGGCGAGCCAGGCCTCGACCTGCTCCTCGCCGACTTCGAGCCCGGTGAGCGGGTTCTCGCCCTTCTGCTGCGGTCCCGGTAGCCATTCGCGGTCATTGTCGGTCTCGGCGCGGATCGCCTTCCAGTCCTGGCGCGACAGCCGGATCATTTCGAGCAGATGGCGGCGCGCCGCTTGACGTCGCTCGGGCTCGACCACCGGCCAGTTGACGAGGTGAACCATGGAGATGAAATCCGCGATGCGCCATTCCGATGAGAAGATGCTGCTGCCCATGTCCCCGGCGGGAGGCACCAGAACGTCCTGCAGCGGCAGTTTGGCGTGCGGGAACAGCATGTGGAACGAGCCGTCGAACATGGTCCTGAAATCATGCGCCAGCCAGAAATCGGCCTGCGCCATCAGGAATTCGGCATAGCCCTGCAGCCAGAAACCGTCGGCCCGGTCGAAGCGGAATGTGAGCGAGGGAGCGGCGCCGTCCGACGAGATACCGCCGCGCGACAGCGAGGCCATGATCGCGGCCATGCTTTCATCCGGCGCGATGGCACCGTCTTCGTTGAGATCGATGCCGGCATGGGTGAGGTCGACGACCATGCCGATATCGGCATCGGCGGGTACCGAGCCCAGAGTGGCCGCGGATGTCTCCAGCCGGTCGCGAAAGGCGACCAGAATGGCGCGGAACTGCTCATAGGTCAGCGGTTCGGGATCGGGATTGTCCGGAATCGGCAGCCGCATCAGCGGCAGCATGAAGGATTGCGGGCTTTCGAACCCGTGGCGGTGCAGACCGCCGGCGAGGATTTCCAGCGCGGTGAAGAATTCGCCGGCGCCGGCGGCATAGGCTGACGCCGGATCGCCCTGGGCTGCAGCCTCGAGCGTGGTAAGCGCGGCGTTGCGCTCGGTCACCGTTTTGGCCTCGAACAAAGCGGTTGCCGCTTCGGGCGCGGCGGCGCGGGCCGAAGATAAAGGCAGCAACAGGAGGAGGGCGGACGCCAGCAGGCCTGCAAAACGTGTCATCTCATCCCTCCACTATGCGATGCGCAGACATTACACGCATTTGGCGCCGTGTCTGCCGGCGGCAGTGTTTCAAGGACTGACGGTCGACACTTCCCGGGCAGACCGTCTACACAAGCTAACCGATTGGGCAAACGATTGGGCGTCGCGTGTCGAATTATCCGCTTTCCTACAAACTGTCATGGCTGCCGCGCTTCCTGAAACCGTCTCTCGGCGGCGATGTCAGGGATTTTGCGCCGATCGCGGCAACGACACTCATCGATCCACCGCCAGGGCGCAAGGTGCGGCTGGCCTTTGTCGGCGATATTTCGGCGGTGGCCAACCATAGTGCGCCGGAGTGCGATCCGGAGATCGCAAAGCTCTTGGGCTCAGCCGATCTGGTGATCGGCAATTGCGAAAGTCCGGTCGTCGAGCGGCCGAGCGTGGCGTTTGGCACGCGGCTTGGCACTCACCATGCGATGAGCGAGCGGTTTCTTGCCGCGGCGCTTGCCGCCGTAGGCATCGCGCGCGAAAGGCTCGTGCTGTCGCTGGCCAACAACCATGTGCTCGACCAGGGCGTCGCCGGTTTCGACGAGACGGTTGCGGCGCTGAAGCGGCTTGGCATCCGCCCCATCGGCACCGCGAAAAAAGGGCCGGTCGAACAGGTCAAGGCCGGGCCGCTGACGATCGGCTTTGCCGCTTTCACACTGTGGCGCAATGCCGACGCCGCAGTTTTCAATGAGCGTGTGTCGATGCAAAGCGATCCGGCGGCATGGCCGAGCGGCGCGGCCGACAAGAACATCGACCTCACCTGTGCGGTGCCGCACTGGGACTGGGAGTTCCGGCATTTTCCGCAGCCGCAAACGCAAACGCTGGCGAGGTTGCTGGCCGGTCACGGCGTCGGACTGATTGCCGGGCACCACGCCCATGTCGTGCAGCCGGTGCAATGGGTCGGCAAGACGCTCGCGGCGTACGGGCTTGGCGACTTCCTCGGCACGGCGCTGGCGCGACAGCCCTGGCCCAGCCGCATCGGCGGCATTTTCGTCGTCGATGTCAGCGCCGATCTCGGCAAGCGCGGCGCGATCGCCGGCTACCGGATGCATCCCTTCATGCGGCTGCGCTCAGGCGGGCATGAGCGGTTGGTTCCGGTCGAGGCGCTGACTGGCCGGATGAAGGGCAAGGTCGAGGCCAGGCTGAAGGCGATCTTTGGCGACTGACGACTTTCCCGCTATCATAGGCATAATAGGACTTTGCGAGGGGGCGATGGAAGCAGCTGAGTTCATGCCTGATGAAGCGGTGGTCGCCGGCATCAGGAAGAATATCGAGATCTATGAGGCTGGACGGGCTTCGGCCTGCCGCCAGGTGCGCTGGCGGGTGCCGGTGTTTCTGGGGCTGCTGCTGGTTTTTGTCGTGCTGGTGGCCTGGCTGTTCAACAAGGTCGCCGACTTGAACGAGCAATGGTTCTCGACGCCGCATGTGTTCCTCTATGTCGGCGGTTTCTTCGCGGCGCTGCTGCTGTACTTCCTGGCGATCAGGCCGGCGACGCGGCTGCAGCAATCGTTCCGTGACACGCTGCTGCCGATCATCTTCGGCTTCATCAGGGATGTGCGCTATCAGCACAGCGTGACGCCGAATTCCTTCGACCGGCTGCCGCGCGCCGTGGTCGGCGCCTTCAACCGGCAGAGCTTTGACGACATCGTGTCAGGCCGCTACGAGGATTTTCCGTTCGAGCTCTACGAGGCGGAGTTGCGCCAAGGTTCGGGCAAAGGCTCGTCGACGGTCTTCAAGGGCGTCATCGTTGCGTTCGAAACGATCGCGCCGTTCCCCGGCATATTGGTCGCGACGCGCCGCAGCAACGCGGTGGTCGGTTTCTTCCGCGGCATCTTCGCCGGCAAGATGCAGGAACTGTCCAGCGGCGATCCGCTGCTCGACGGCGACTACGAATTTCGCACCGACAATGTCGCCGCCGCCCAGCCGTTGGTGAGCGGCCGGCTGGCGCAGGCGCTGAAATGGCTGCACGAGACATGGCGCGATGATCCGGCGCGGGTGGCGCTTAATGGCAGCGATGGTTTCCTGCTCTTGCCGCAGCCGAAGAATTTCTTCGAACTGGCCGCCATTTCCGTGCCACTCGATTACACCAAGCACATCGCGCCGATGATCGCCGATATGGGCGCGATCTTGGCGACGGCGGCGCTGGTGCGCAAGACCGGCGCGACGGATGGCGAGGCCTAAAGCGCCGCGCGTCGAAACGAATTCATGCGACGCGCTTCAGGTCTTGTTTTGATGCATATCGTTGCCCCAAAACGGAGGTCCTGTTTAGGCGCATGCATTAGCCAGGCTGCCGCGCGTCAGCAGGCGAAGCCGTAGTTCTGGCGGTAATATTCGACGTCTTCTTGCGCCATCGTCTTGAACATCACGCAGACGGTGAAGCTCCCGACCTGGCGACCGTTTCTGGTGTAGCCCCAGTCGGAAATATCGTCCCGCTTGAATTCGAGTTCCTGGCCGGCCACGACATTGTGCACCGCTTGCGGCTCATTGGCCAATGTTCCTGCAAATCCGGTCGCGGTCTTGTGGAAGGGGATGATCCAGAAATGCTCCGGGCGTCTCCGTCCCTGACCTCGACTTTCAACTTGTAGCTGGTTGTCCCGGCTGGCGGCGCATCCGACAAGGACAGGAATTCATCGAGGCTGGCGCGCGCCTGCGCAATGGCCGCCGCCATGTCCGGATCGTCCCTGGCGACGCCTACAACCTTGTCGCCGCCCTGGCCGGAATCCTGCGCACCGGCCGGAACCGGCGCCAACGCCAGCACCAGGGACAGCACGGTTCGAACTGCATGCTTCATGAAATGGCGCTCCTGCGTGTCGATGCCTGACACCATCATGCATCTATCTGGAGTTTTCAACGGCAGTGCGACAGCGTGGTATGGTCCGAACGGCAGGCCGCTCACAACCCGCTCGGCACCAGCCCTGCCAGCCAGTTCGCGGACCGCTTGGCAATGCCGACCGTTGCCGACGCGACGCGGCCGAGATCTGTCTTGACCACGGCGTAGCCGTTCCTGGTGCGGTAGAGCACGCCTGTTCCGCCATCGACCACTTGCTCGTAGGCGACGGGCCGTACCGCTGCTGCCTCCATGGCCGTCGTCGGGGAGCCGACGGGAACGCTCGGCCGATGGCTCAGTTCCGGCGGCAACGGGGTTTGGACATTCCGGCTGGCCGGCTTCAGTTCCGGGCGGGATGCGGCCGCCGCCAGTTGCGAAGAAGACGCCGACCCCTTGCTGCGGCAGATGCCAGAGACCAGCGGATAGTCGAAGTTCTTCTGGTGCAGCATCTGGCTTTTCATCGCCGCTTCGCAGTCGGCGATGGTCGCCCACTTCGCCGGCGTCTCGCCGATATATTCGCAAAGCTTGGCGTCGCAGTCGCAGCCGACAATGGTCATGGCGACAAGGGCGGTCTTGATCACGGTCTTGTCCTTCGGATTGCCCCCCGGCAGCCAGTCCTTCCATCGCGCGCGAACAAGGCGGGATTTTGGCCGCGATCACGCGATGAGCCGGGGGATGCGTTTTTCGGGTACGGCTCACTATAGGTGGATTTCGAGACACCCGGTAGCAGATAGGGCGGGAGCGTGATGCATTTGCAGAAGAAGCCTGAATATCTTGTCGGCTATGGCCGCGACAACTGTTTCTTGGCCCGGTTTTCTACTACGATACTCACGGGGCGATACAACAATATAGGAGGGGTTTGTCATGGGAAGAATTGTCCGGTCCGCTGAGCCTGTGCCGAAAAGGGATTCAACGCTCGAGGGCATTCCAGGCGATGCTCCGCTCGGCGTCGACGATGACAAGCAAGAAGATCAAGGATCGAAAGGCGGCGACGGCTATCTCGACCGGGTTGCGAAGTACGTGCCTGCCGAAGTCGTGGCATTTTTCATCTTCGTCAACTCCATCCTGGTCAATGCCACTGAGCAGCCGGTTGCCAAGGCGTTGACCGATGCGGTGGCGGAAGAGACCAAAGGCAATCCGGGGGACATTCCGGGTAAGGTGCAGGCAGCCATCTATAAGATTGAAATGGCCGGTATCAGCGTCTGGACCATTTCATGGATCATGTTGATCGTCGCGCTGGCGATGACGCCGGTGTATCTGAAATCGGTCAGCGATTCAGCCGACAATGCGGAGGCTCCGGGAGCCAACATCGTCATGTCGATGCTCGCCTTCCCATTCTGGGCCTATGCCGTCAACGCGCTGGCCCTCAGGCCATGGCATGACGGTGCGCTGGCCAGCATCATGCTCGCCACCTTCACGCTCATCAGCGGCGCCATACGGCCGGAATATATAAACGCTGGCCTCAATTTGATCCCGGGCATCGGCCCGAAGAAGTAGCTGGCCCGCCGGGCAGGCCGCGGTGCAGGGCGCGGCTTCAGTTGTAGACGCGCTCCAGCCTCGCGCCTGCTTCGAACAGCGCCGGCAGCACGATGTGCAGCTTGCGCACGGCGACGATCAGCCCGGTGCGACGGGTGGCCGGATCGATCGGAACGGTTGGCTGAACAGCGCCCGGGCGCCTTCGGGCGGAGCGAAGTCTGCCGCCGAAAGCACGGTGAGCATGATCGCGTCATTGCCACCGATCTCGACGAAGGACACGCCTCTGTCGATCAGGCGCGGGATCATGTCGGTGAATTGCTGATCGCGCCTGGTGATGAAGATGGTTCCGTCAGCGCCGAAATCGCGTTCCAGCAAAGTATCGGCTTCTTCACGCGTCGCTTCGCCGACCGGACCTTGGCCCAAAAGACAGTCGGCGCCGGGATTTCTCCCAGCGCCTCCCTGTCAGATCAGGACACGGTCGCGGCAGCAACTTCCGCAAAGTCGTCGCGCCATGCCGGCCTTGATTTTGACGGTCCTGCCAGTCACCGCCCGAGGGCAGTGCCCGTTCCAGACCACGCCGTTCTCCACCCTTGCGAGCTTCGTTCGGCGCGCCATCGAAGGTTTTCGCCGTCCTTCATGGCAGCATCGGTCCGCCGTTGGCGTTCGCACGCTTTCCGCGGCCCCGTAGGTCTCGGCATCCGTCCCTCGAACAAGCAAGCCTGCTCTCGCTTCGGGCCGTACGGGCCTCAGGAAATCCGCCTTTTCGCTTTGCCTTTCGGCGTGGCGATCGGTAGCCGCCTGAGATGGTTAAACTTACGCCGGGTAAGGGTTTTGGGGAATGGGCGTGAGCCTGTGGATAACGGGATTATCGGGGATCGTTTGCCACAAAGCTCGGAATTTCGACTCCAGCTGCATTAGACAGCCCGCCCGCTTTTTGGCGCCTGATCGGCTGTGCCCCTTGCTCCGCCGGCTGGCGCGGGCTTCAATGCCGGCAAGCATCGAGCCTATCGGCTCGGTGCGGGGAGGGTGCGCATTGAAAGTCGGGGTGGTGCTCAATCCGATTGCCGGCGGCGGCCGGCTGAAACGGCATTGGCCGGAGGTCGCCGCATCGCTGAAAAAGCATTTCGGCGAATTCGAGCTGCGCGAGACGCAGGCCGAGGGCGACGCCGAAAGGCTGGCGCTCGACCTCGCGGCAAGCGGCTTCGGGCTGGTGATCGCGGCCGGCGGCGACGGCACCGCCAGCGAGGTGGCCGACGGATTGCTGCAGGCATTCGATGAGAGCGGCCGGACAACCGAACTTGCCTTGCTGCCTTGCGGCACCGGCATCGATTTCGCGCGCGGACTTGGCCTGCCGAAAGAGGTGGATGCGGCGTTGAAGCGGATCGCCGAAGCCAAGGCGCGCAAGGTCGATGCCGGGCGCATCTGCTACATCGACGACCATGGCGCGCTGGCCAGCCGGCACTTCATCAATATCGCCAGCCTCGGCCTGTCCGGCGCCACGGACCGTGCGGTCAATGCCGACAAGCGCAAGGGCAGGATGTCGGCCAAGGCGCTGTTTTTCTGGCGCACCGTGGTCGAGTTCATCCGCTACCGCTTCCAGGACGTCAGGATCACCGTCGACGATGGCACCCCGGTCGAGGCGCGCATGGCGCTGGTGGCGGTCGCCAACGGAAAGTTCTTCGGCGGCGGCATGATGATCGCCCCGGACGCCGAACTCGCCGACGGCCAGTTCGACATCGTCATCCTGCGCGCGGCCGGCAAGCTGAAGCTGATCTGGGATATTCGGCTGCTCTATGGCGGCCGGCACCGCAACCATCCGGCCATCACCATATTGCGTGGCCGGAAAGTGGTGGTCGAACCTATCGGCGATGTCGAGAAGAACGGCGCGCTGGTCGACATAGATGGCGAGTCGCCGGGGCGTATACCCGCGACGTTTGAGATCCTGCCCGGAGCGCTGACGCTGAGATATTGAATCAAGGCGTTGAGGGATTGATTCAGGTGGTTTGAGCGGCGAACCGGCCAAGGGCCTGAATCGCAGGACATATCTACCCGGCTTAGCTTTCCAGCTTGGCTGGGAAACCGGGCGCGCGCAGATCCATGTCGACGGCATCCTCAAGCAGTTTGACGATCTGGGTCGACCAGGCGCCGCCGCCATATTCCTGTTTGCCCATCAGGAAAATCTCACTCACAAGCGGCGCCAATTGGAGTGGCAGTCTGAACTCCCTGCCCATCGCAAGCGCAAAGCCGAGGTCCTTCAGTGCCAGGTCCATGGTGAAGCCAATGTCGTAGGAGCCGTTGAGGATGAGCTGGCTTTCGGTCTCATGGGCGAAGCTGTTGCCGGAGGAGGCGACGATGGCGTGGTAGGATTGCGCGAGGTCGAGGCCGCCTTGCTTGGCCAACATCAGCGCCTCGCCGGCGGCGACGAGATGGATGAAGGCCAGCATGTTGGTGATCACCTTGATCACCGCCGCCGAGCCGACCGGACCCATCAGGAACGACTTTGCGCACATCGCTTCGATGGCCGGACGATGGCGCTCGTAAAGCGCAGCATCGCCGCCGACAAGCGCGGTGATCTTTCCGACCGCGGCCAGATGCACGCCGCCGGTGACCGGGCACTCAAGCGTTTCGACGCCCTTGGCCGAGGCGAGGGCGGCGAGGCGCAGAATCTCGTCGCGGCCATTCGTCGACATCTCGATCCATGTGCCGCCCTTGGGCAATCCTTCCAGCAGTCCACCGGGACCAGCCAGCACCGCTTCACTGACCTTGGGCGAGGGCAGGCATGTCATGGCGTTGCCGGCTAGCGCTGCCGCTTCAGCCGGGCTGGTCGCGGCCGTGGCGTCGAGCGCCACGAGGCGTTCGACGGCGGCGGGGTCGCGGTCGAAGACGATGACGACAAAACCGTTGCGCAACAGGCTGGCGGCAAGGTTGGCGCCGAGATGGCCAAGGCCGATGAAGGCGTAGCGTTCGCTCACGGCATCAGCGGCGTTTGCATCATCTGCAAATGCAGGTCCTTGCCGGTGTAGGGATGCGCGTCGCAGACCGCTTCGTCCAGCTCGACGCCGAGGCCCGGCTCCTTCGATGGAATGACATTGCCGTCCTGCCATTCGATCTTCTTCTTGAGCAGTGTCGCGTGGAAGCCGTCCCACTGCTTCAGCGATTCCAGGATGAGGAAATTGGGCAGCGTCACCGCCAGCTGGATGTTGGCGGCGCCAACGATCGGCCCACAATAGCAGTGCGGCGCGATCTGGATGTGGTAGGCCTCGGCCATGGCGGCGATCTTCTTGGTTTCGAGAATGCCGCCGGAACGGCCAAGGTCCGGTTGCAGGATGGTGGCGGCGCGGTTCTCGATGATTCGGGCGAATTCGAACTTGGTCGTCAACCGCTCGCCGGTGGCGATCGGGATCGACGTGCCTCGCGCCACCTGAGCCATCACTTCGGGCATGTCGGGCGGCACCGGCTCTTCGAACCACAAGGGATCGTAGGGCTCGATGGCACGTGCCATGCGCAGCGCACCCGACGCGGTGAACTGGCCATGCGTGCCGAACAGAATATCGGCGCGGGTGCCGACCGCTTCGCGGATCGCCTTGACCATGCGGGTGGAGACATCGATGTCGATCAGGCGCGGCTGGTGGCCGTCGAAGGCGGTGTAGGGGCCTGCCGGGTCGAGCTTGACGGCGTTGAACCCCTGCTCGACATATTCGAGCGCGCAGGCGGCCGCCAATTCGGGGTCATTGTAGACGTTCCGGCCGTCCGGCGCGTCCTCCGAATGGACGCTGCCGGTGTGCGGATAGAGATAGGTGTAGGAGCGCAGCGTCTCGTGCACCTGGCCGCCGAGCAGTTTGTAGACCGGCTTGTCGGCTTCCTTGCCGACAATGTCCCAGCAGGCCATTTCCAGCGCCGAGAAACAGCCCATGCCGGTAACGTCGGGGCGCTGGGTAAATCCTGAGGAATAGGCGCGGCGGAAGAAGGTCTCGATGTCATGCGGATCGTGGCCGATCAGGTAACGCTCGGCCATGTCCTCGACCAGCTTCGCTGTTATGTGAGCCGAGAAGGTGGCGTTGTAGGCCTCGCCGTAACCGACGACGCCGCCATCGGTGGTCAGCTTGACGAAGATGAAATACTTGCCGCCGATGCCGGGCGGCGGGTTGCCGACTACCCAGGTCTTGACGTCGGTGATCTTCATTTTTGGTCCTCCAGAACCAGTTCGGCGCCCTTCCATCCGGTCATGACCGAGGCGGCGTTGGTGTTGCCGGTGATGTTGGCGGGAAAGATCGAGGCGTCGATGACACGCAGACCTTCGAGCCCGTGCACTTTCAGGCGCGGGTCGACGACGGCGGCCCCGGCGTCCGGCCCCATGCGGCAGGTCGAGACCGGGTGATAGACGGTGCCTGAGCGCTTCCTGAAATCCTGGATCAGGTCGGCATCCGATTGGATCGATGGGCCCGGCAAAACCTCCTCAGTGATGATCTCGGCCATGGCGGGCATCGAGGCTATCTTGCGCACGAATTTCACCGCCGCCAGCATCTCGTCGACATCGGCGTTGGTGGAATAGGCGTTGGCGACGATCCTGGGATAGTCCAGCGGATTGCTGGAGCGGATCATGATCTCGCCGCGGCTGGACGGGCGGCAGTTGGAGAGGCCGATGGAAAAGCCCGGCCACGGATCCGGCGTCAGGATCGGCCGCTCGCCGCTCTTCGGAATGACGGTCGAGAAAGCCTGGAAATAAAGCTGCATGTTGGGGCGCGAAAACGCCGGGTCGGTTCGGAAGAAGCCGCCGCCATGGTTCATCGACAGCGACAGCGGGCCGGAGCGGGTGAGGATGTACTGCATGCCGACCAGCAGCTTGCCCCACCAGGGCCGCAGGATTTGGTTGAGCGTCGGCACGTTTCCCTTGAAGGTATAGTTGATGCCGACATGGTCCTGCAGATGCGCGCCGACATTTTCGTTGGCGTGGACGACCGGGATGCCAAGCCCCTTGAGCAGTGACGAGGGGCCGACGCCGGACAGTTGCAAGAGCTGCGGCGAGTTGATCGAGCCGGCGGACAGGATGACTTCGCGGCCGGCCCGCGCCGTCTTGGTCTCGCCGTTCTGCAGATATTCGATGCCGACGGCTCGCTTGCCCTCGAACAGGATCCTGCTCGCCAGCGCATTCGTCTCGACGCGGACGTTTTTGCGCTTCATCGCGGGGCGCAGGAAGGCGCGCACGGCCGACATGCGGCGGCCGTTTTTGGTGGAGATCTGGTAGGTGCCGACGCCTTCCTGGGCGGCACCGTTGAAGTCGGGGTTGAGCGGCAGCCCGGCTTGCTGGCCGGCGGCGAGGTAGCGCCTGGTCAGCGGATGGACGGCGTTCGTCGTGTCGGTGATATGCAGCGGCCCGCCGGTGCCGCGCCATCTATCGGCGCCGGCCTCATTGTCCTCAAGCGCCTTGAAGCCCGGCAACAGATCGTCATAACCCCAACCGGGATTGCCGGCATCGCGCCAGTCGTCAAAGTCCTCGCGCGCGCCACGGATCCAGACCATGGCGTTGATCGAGCTGGAGCCGCCAAGCAGCTTGCCGCGCGGCCAATGGTCGACATTGCCGGCAAGGCCGGGGTCCGGCTCGGGCTTGTAGTTCCAGTTGACCGCCGGATCGAAGAAGGTCTTGCCGTAGCCGAGCGGCATCTGGACATAAAAGCGGCGGTCGCTGCCGCCGGCCTCCAGCACCAGCACGGAGAAGCGGCCCGAAATCGACAGCCTGTCGGCCAGAACCGAGCCGGCCGAGCCGGAGCCGACGATGATGAAGTCATAAGTCTGCATGATTGGTGTTGGCGGCTCCGCAAAACTGAGCGCAGCCTATCCGCGACGGCTTGGCCGCGCCCCTGCGGCTTCCGGCATGGCTTGTGAAAAAAGCGACCGTGAGACGCCTGGTCGGAAAAGCCACCATGGAACCGACATTGCGCCGGGAGCCTCGCCCGTCGCGTTGACCTCTTGGGTCCATGACGCTACGGGATCAAGGGCTATCGCTTCAGGGGAATCTCGGATGGTGCATTACGCGGACGGACGGCCGATCGGTGATCTGACCTTGCGTACGCTCGCCATGCCGGCCGATGCAAATGCGGCCGGCGACATCTTTGGCGGTTGGGTGATGGCGCAGATGGATCTTGCCTGCGGCATCCGTGCGGCCGAGCGGGCCAAGGGTCGCGTGGTGACGGCGGCTGTCAAGGAAATGTCCTTCGCCAAGGCGATGAAGATCGGCGACACGCTGTGCATCTACACCCATGTCGAGCGCGTCGGCCGCACCTCCATGACGCTCAAGGTCGAGGCCTGGGCGCAACGCTACCTCTCCGACCTGATGGAGAAGGTCACCCACGCCGATTTCGTCATGGTGGCGCTGGATAGCGACGGCAAGCCGAAGCCGATTCCAACCGAAAGTTGACATCGTCGATTCTGCCAAGCTTGCGCTTATGTAACATCCCCCGCGCGGGCGATGCGCTGCGCGACATCCAATGGTTGCCTTCCACATCCGATTCTGCGGGCGGCGGAGGGAAGACAATGCGTCAACACATGCTGAACGGCTGGCTCGTGGCGGCCCTCGCGGTGATCTGCGTGCTTGGCACGACCGCTTATACCGAGATCAGGAAAGAGCTTCCAAGCGTCGCCTGCACGCACGACCGGACCGTTGGCAACGAGCGGACTGCCCAGCGGTCTGCAAGGGTAGAGACGTGCGGCGCAGTGTGTTGCAGCAACCCTGCGTCAAAGTGCCTGAGGGCCCGTCAGCGGAAGACCTCGTCAGCCTCAAAATGATGATGCGCCGGCGAACGAAACGCTGCAGCTATGTCGCGATGGCGTGACCAACGATGCACGGGCGGATCCAGTTAAACCCGGGTACGCGTCGTCGACGGCAAAATCCGTAAACTATTGCTGGGCAACGGTTTTCAGGCGTGCACGCCATCGAATCTTTCACGCGCCGCCTGGACCCGCGAGGTGTTCTTCCGCGCCCATTCGCCGAGCGCGCCGACCGGCACCAGCAGCTCATGGCCGAGCTCCGTCAGCTCATAGTCGACGCGTGGCGGGATGGTCGGGAACACGGTTCGGGTGACGAAGCCGTCGCGCTCAAGACCGCGCAAGGTGGTGGTCAGCATCTTCTGCGAAATGCCGCCGACAGCGGCGCGCAACTCATTGAAACGCAGCGGTCCGCCGCCCAGCTTGCCGACGACCAGAACGGTCCATTTGTCGCCGACGCGCTGCAGGATTTCCGAGACGGCGCGGCAGTCTTCGGTGTTGTGCGGGTGCCTCAGTAACATAACGGTGCCTCCTTGCGCTGCCATTTGTCAGTATCTCATATAGCGCCGGTATCCAAACGATACCAGCTTCTGCATATATGGAGAGCCCCATGTCCAAGCCCAAAATCGCCATCGTCGTCGGTTCGACACGCGCCGCGCGTTTCGCCGATGTGCCCGCCCAGTGGATCGCCAAGATCGCGAAATCTCATGCCGACATCGACGTCGAGACCGTCGACCTGCGCGACTGGCCGCTGCCCTTCTTCGACGAGGTCGCCTCGTCCGCCTGGGCGCCGTCGCAGAACGAAGTTGCCCAGCGCTGGCAAAAGAAGGTCGCCGAATTCGACGGCTTCATCTTCACCGCCGCCGAATACAATCATGGCCCGACGGCCGTGCTGAAGAACGCCATCGATTACGCCGCCAATGAATGGAACAAGAAGCCGGCCGGTTTCGTCGGCTATGGCAGCGTCGGCGGCTCGCGCGCTGTCGAACATTTGCGTCTTGCCGCGGTCGAATTGCAGATGGCGCCGGTCAAATCCGCCGTTCACATTGCCTGGAGCGATTTCCTGGCGGTGCGCCATGGCGAGAAGAAGCTCGAGGAGATCGAGCATCTGAACCAGGCTGCCACGGCGCTGGTCAACGACGTTGCCTGGTGGGCCCGCGTGCTCAAGGCAGCGCGTCAGGCCGACGCGATTGCCGGCGAAGCCCAGGCGGCCTGAGCCTTATCCTCCCAAGGATCGATGATTTTTCCAAAGGGCGGCGTTTGCGCCGCCCTTTTTCATTCACGTGAAGAGGCGCTCTCGGCTCCCTTGGCCGGATGGTGGAGTCGGACCGGCAAGGTCGCGCTGATGCCTTGACGATCCCGCGCGAAGGATCGCCGCCTGTCACAGCCAACCGCCGGAAAACCCGGCCCGGCGCAGTCCTGTGGTGATGGCCGGCACGCGGCGCATCAATCGCCACAGGAAGTCGGACCGGTAGTTCTCGATCATCAGGGCGATCGGCCCCTGGTTGATGCCGACATGGTCCGGCGATACCCAACCGCAGGCGCGGCCGTCGTCGGCAGCGATCGTCGGGTTGAAGCTCGCGGTGAAGCCGTAAGGGTTGCCGTCGCGCAGGTCCATCTCGTGGAAATGGCGCAGCGCCGGCAGCACGATTTCCGGCGCAAAAGGCAAGGAGGCGATTGCCGCCCATGGCGACAGCGTGCCGTCATCGGGGCCAAACGGTGCGCCGCGGGCGAGATAACCGAAGAAGCGGCGTCCATCGGCTCGCCGCGCGATCGGACCTGGGCCGTCGCTGGCGGTGACGCCCCAGCAATTCTCGCCATAGCCCGCGAACCCCCTCGGATTGCGGATTGCGTAATCGCGCTGCAGATACGTCGCCTGGCGGCTGTTTTCGAAATAGTCCCGGTCGTGATCGCGCATGAAGGCATCGCGGATGTCGCGAAAATCGATCCAGATATGCGAGAACTGGTGGATGAAAAGCGGGCCGGCATAGACCATCTCGCGGCCGTAGATGGTCTTCCATTTGTAAGTGGACAGCCAGGCCGCGTAGCTCTCGGGAGTTAGCGAGTGGGTCGGCGAACCGAGACCCAGGACGTACAGGATCAGCGCCTCGTCAAATCCTTCCCAGCGGTAGCGGAGAAAGCCTTTTCCAGGCCGCCAGCCATGGGTGACGGTGGCGCCGCCGTTCTGCGCCCAGCGCCAGTCGGCACGGCGGTAGAGCGCATCGGCAAGCTGGCGGATTTCCAGTTCGAGCTCATCGTCCTCGTCGAAATAAGCGCCGGCGGCCAGAACACCGGCAAGCAAAAGGGCGGTATCGATCGTGGACAGTTCGCAATTCCAGACGCGGCGGCCGGTCTTCATGTCGAGGAAATGATAGTAGAAACCCCTGTAGCCGGTGGCATCGGGCTCCGGCCCGTGCGGGGAGTTCCAGAAGAAGCGAAGCGTGGCGAGCGTCCGTTCGATTGCGGCATCGCGCGTCATGAAACCGCGATCGACACCGACGGGATAGGACGACAAAGCGAGCCCGACGGCGGCTATGCTGGCAGGCGACGCCTGCGTGTTGCGGTCGGCGACCAGGCCGTTGGCAGGGTTGGCCTCGTTGAGAAAATACTCGAAGGACAGGCGCTGGATATCTTGGAGAAGCTCGTCGTTTAGCGCGTGTTCGTTCGATGCATCCATGACAATCGATATAGAGGCTTTGGCTGCTTTTGCCATTCTTCCAGCGGATCAATCATGGGTGAGGGCAGGCTGGGGCCGATAGCGAAAGGCGCTGCCGACGCACCGAATTCAAATCGAGGGGCTGCGAAGATCGGTTGGACCGCCATATGCACGGCCCTGCCATCTGGCCCGGCCGTCCTCCCCTGATATATCCGGCTGCGATCCATCACATGAGCATGCCCCGTGAAGTCACCCAGCCTGTCAGGCGTCGTTTCCCCCATGACCCCGGTGCTGATCTGTGCACTTGCGATCTTCCTTCTGTCCGCCATGGATGCGGCGATGAAAATCCTGGTGATCGCCGTCGGTGTCTACAACACGGTGCTGTGGCGAAGCATGCTTGCGAGCGTGGTCGCGGGCACGGCCTGGGCGGCGGGGCCGCGTTCCCTTCCCACGCCTTCCGTGCTGCGGCTACACGCGCTGCGCGCCGTGGTCGTGGGCATCGTTCTGCTGTCGTTCTTCTGGGGCCTTGCCAGATTGCCGCTGGCGGATGGGATCGGGCTTAGTTTCGTCGCGCCGCTGTTCGCTCTCCTGCTGGCGGCGCTGCTTTTGGGCGAACGCATACAGCGCCAGGCGATCTGGGCGTCGCTGGCGGGCATCGCCGGCGTCGTCATCATCATGGCCGGACAGTTCGGGCAAGGGAATTATACCGGGGATGCCCTGCTTGGCACGGTGGCGGTGCTCGCATCGACGGTGTTCTACGCCTACAATCTGATCCTCTCGCGGCGGCAGGCGCTGGTGGCCAAGCCAGTCGAGATCATGCTGTTCCAGAACCTGTGCGTTGCCGCCGTCCTTCTCCCCGCCGCTCCCTGGCTCGCGGTTGCCCTGCCGGGCAATCTCTGGCTTCCGCTGGCCGGGGTGACGGCGCTGTCGCTCTCCGGGCAGTTCCTGATGAGCTGGTCCTACGCGCGGGCCGAAGCGCAATATCTGATCCCGACGGAGTATTCTGCCTTCATCTGGGCGATCGTGTTTGGCTGGCTGTTCTTCGACGAGGCGGCGACCTGGACCACGCTGGCTGGAGCGGCCCTGATCGTGGCCAGTTGCCTGATCGCCTCGCGCTCCAATCCGAAGCTTGCCGAACCGATCGAAGCCGCGGTCTGAGGGCGCTATTCGCTTTGACGGCAGAGTGTCAACGCACCACTTCGCGATGGCCGCTGGGCAGCCGGGTGGCGATCAGCTTGTCGATGCGGCGGCCGTCGAGGTCGACGACCTCGAAACGCCAGCCTTGCGCGTCGACGCATTCGCCGGTCGCCGGCAGATGGTGCATGTGCGACAGCACATAACCGGCGACGGTCTCGTAGTCGCGATTTTCCGGCAGGTCGATACCGAGAACGTCAGCCATCTCGTCGGCTTGCATGTATCCCGCGAGCAGCCATGAGCCGTCCTCGCGCTTGACGGCGTTTTCCTCGTCGCCGGCGTCGGTATCGGCCCGGAAGACGCCGGTGATGGCCTCGAGAATGTCGGCAGGTGTGACGATCCCTTCGAAATGGCCGTATTCGTCATGCACCAGCGCCATCGGCACGTCGGATTCCTTCAGCTTCTGCAGCACATCCAGCGCGTCGGCCTGGTCGTAGACGATGGGGGCGGCGCGCACATGCTTGCGCGGATCGAGTGCGCGGCCGGCGAGCAGGGCGGCCAGCACGTCGCGCGTCTGAACAACGCCAACCATGACGTCGACGCCGCCGTCGCCGGCCGGCAGGCGCGAATGCTGGGTCTCCATCAAGAGCTTGCGGATGGCACCCTCATCGGACTGCAAGTTGATCCAGTCGACCTCGGTGCGCGGCGTCATCACGGCGCGCACGGCGCGATCGCCGAGCCGCATGACGCCGGCGATCATGCGCCGCTCGTCAGATTCGATGGTGCCGTGGTGCTCGGCCTCGGCGACCAGCATCTTGATCTCTTCGTCGGTGACTTTTTCCTCGCTCTCGCCGCGCTGGCCGAGCAACCACAATATGGCGCGGCCGGAAATGTCGAGCAGGAACACCAGCGGCGCTGAGACGGTGGCGAGGATGGTCATCGCAGGCGCTGCGCGGGCCGCAACACGCTCGGGATCGCGCAGCGCGATCTGCTTGGGCACCAGTTCGCCGACGATCAGCGAGAAATAGGTGATGATCGCAACGACAATGCCGACGCCGAGCGGATCGGCGATGTTTTCGCGCATGCCGGTCGAGGCCAGGTACACCGACAGCCTGTCGCCCAGCGTGGCGCCGGAGAAGGCGCCCGACAGCACGCCGACCAGAGTGATGCCGATCTGCACTGACGACAGGAATTTGCCGGGATTGGAGCCGAGCGTCAGCGCACGCCCGGCGCCATTAACGCCGCGGTCGATCATCGCCTTGAGCCGCGCCGGGCGCGACGACACGATGGCGAGCTCGGACATCGACAGAAGGCCGTTCACACAGATGAGGACGACCACGGTGGCGATTTCGACGTATAGCATCAGGGCTCAATAGCATTGCGGCGGGCCGCAGGAAAATAGTCCGCGATGATTTTTGGAAAATGACAGTGGTTCAGGGGAATTGCCTGAGCACCCCGACAACAGCCTTGCCGTCGGTGAAATAGGGATCGCCGCCGCCGTTGCGTCCGGTCCTGGTGGCGCCGATGCCCGGGATGTCGCTCACCGAGATCACCATGCCGGCCGCCGACAGGTCGTGGATCACGAGATCGCGCTCGGCGTCGATGTCAGGGGCGATATGGTGGGTGATGGCGCCGGTATCGTGGCTGAGACCAACGCCGCGGTCGAAGCTGGCCGAGCCCATCCAGAGCGTTCGGCCGTCGTCGCCGGTCGCATCGCTGCGCCAGAAGCGGACATGATGGCGCCGGTCGGCGCTGCCGCCGACCGGCTTTTCGAAGGCGAGATCCTGGGCGCGGCCTTCGAACAGCAGCCGGCTGACCGGGGCGTCAGGATAGGGATGATCGAACAGCACGCTCTCACCGATTTCGATCGCGGTCTTTAGCGTCACGCCATCGGCCGTATCCCATCCGGCCATGGCGAAGGCATGGATCATCTCTTTTTCGGTACCGACAAGGCCGATATTGATCGGGTCGCCCGGAATGCCTTGCGGCGTGTGTGTCACCATCTCGAAAGTCTGCGTGCGAAAGCCGCGGTCGCGAACCGTCCAGAATTCCGGCGCAGCGACATAGGCGAGGGCCAGCCAGACCGCCAGAAGAGCGGCGAGCCAGGTCAATGCGCGTCGTTGCAGGCTTCGTCGGCTCATGAAAGCGGCTCGATCCGTGCGGTATCTGTGCCTGACGGACCCTGGAAATCAATGGCCAGCGGCGAGCAGCCGTTCTATCGTCGGCCATCGTTTTTGCGGGGGGTGAGCAGCAATGGATAAGAAGCCGGTGGGTCGCAGCTCGATGGCATTGACCGCGGACCTTGTCGCAAGGGTGGAGCGTGTCGAACCGGATCCGGGTCCCGAGCCCGGAACAACCGAGCATACAGACGCGGAGTTCGATAGTCTTGTCGAGCAACTTCTGTCGGAGCATCGGCCTGAAGCGCTATGGGTCTTTGCCTACGGGTCGCTGATCTGGAACCCCGAATTTGCCCATGTCGAGCAGCGCCCGGCCACGGCGCCAGGATGGCACCGCTCGTTCTGCCTGACGCTGACCCGTTGGCGCGGAACCCGTGATTTGCCGGCGCTGATGCTGGCGCTCGATCGAGGCGGCAGCTGCAACGGCATCGTCTATCGGCTGCCCGCGGAAGACCATGTCGGGCAACTTGGCCAGTTGATGCGCCGCGAGATCGATGCCAATCCGCCGACTAACGTGCCATGCTGGATCAAGGTCAAGACCAAGGATGGGCCGTTGCGGGCCTTGGCTTTCGTCGCCGCGCCAGACGGCAGGGCCTATGCCGGCCGGCTGCCATTGGAGCAGGTTGCCGACACGCTGGCGCGGGCTGCCGGGCATTGGGGCTCGTCGGCTCAATACCTGTTCCGAACCGTCAGCAAGTTGGAAGAGAGCGGTATCCGCGACAGGAACCTTTGGCGCATCCAGGATCTGGTGGCCGAGCAAATCATCGCTTCCACCGGGAACGCCAATCCCGACTGATTTCTGAACGGTGAAACGCCTTAGCGGCAGGCGCGGTAGCCGCTTTTGCGGTTCTTGATGTCGAAATGGAAATGGTTGCGGTGATCGTAATTGTAGCCGGGACCGAGCACGGTGGTGAAATACTGGCAGCCGTCGGCACGCACATTGTTGAGGAAGCCGCGGGTGCGGAAGGCAAACAGGCCGGGCTTGCGCACGTCGATGTCGTCGCCGTTGTTGAGCTCGATGCTCATGACGTCGAGGGCGTTGCCCTTGCCGTGCTCGGACAGGACACCTTCGCCGGCGATGTTGCGGCAGGAATAGCTCGAGCCCTGGTGGATGGTCTTGACGCCCGAGAAATAGCGCCAGCGGGCGGAAGGAACCAGTTCGTTGCTGGTCCAGGCGGCGAAACTTGCGGCCATGTCGCAGGTCAATGTCGCGGCGGGCTTCATCTGGATGCCGCCGATGGCGGAGACCTTGACCGGCCAGTCTATGCCGCACTGTCCCTCATGGATCGGCTGGACATCGGTGTAGACGACGCGAAGGCGCTTCAGCTCGCCACGGCAATCGGTTTCGCTGGCCGGCATCTGCTGCGGCTCCGACATCGGCTCGTCCATGCGCGGATAGGCGGCAGTCATATAGGGATTGGACGGGACGAGCTTCTGCATGCCTTCATATTGCGGCACGGCCGCGGTCTGCGAGCCGACATCGACGGCCGGCTGCAGCGACAGCACGCTGCCAGTGTTGCAAGCCGAAACGGCGGCCAGCGCAAGACCGGTGGCCAGTATCGCTGCGCTTTTTGCCTTCGCGGCGCGAAATATTGCGGCCATGGGCGGAATCCTGTCCTTGATCGGTGGGATTTTAACGATCAAGGGTAAAGGAAAACTCAGCGTTCCCGTTCATGCCTGCGGCCGAAATGCGGCAGCCAGACCATCACCGGCATGACGATCACTGGAGGGCCATTACTGGCAGAAAGTGCCACCATTCCGGCGCGGTTCGAGATCGAGATGGAAATGCAGGGAATGGTCCGGGTCCGCGCCCGGTCCAAGCACGGTGTTGAACGGTCCGCAGGCGGCCTTGCGCACCGCATTGAGGAATTTGCCGTCCTTCTCGGGCGGCGTTGGACCGACTTCGACCTTTCTGCCATCCGACAACGTGAAGCTGGCAATATCGAGCGCGTTGCCGAAGGCATGTTCCGACAGATGGCGCGTGCCGTTGCGCGGCCGGCAGACAAAGGCCGATGCCTGGTTAATCGATTTCAGGTCAGCTCCGAACTCGGCTTTCGCCGCCGGCTGTATGATTTCGGCGGCAAAGCGGGCTGCAGCCTCGGCCATTGGGCAGTTGAGTTCGGTCGCGGGGCCGATGGCGATGGATTTTCCGAGCGACTTCAGCACCAGGGGATAGGGGATCGAGCAGCCGATGTCGGGATTGCTTTCCGCCTTATGCTCCTCGAATTCGACACCAAGGGCCGTCAGCCGCTCGCGACAGGCGACTTCCGCCGCCGGCATTTTTGCATCGGGCACATCGGCCGAGCGCGCATCGGGCAGCATCTTCTTGTCGCCGGCATCGGGTTTTTCAGGTGGTTGCGGAGCAACGGCCAGCGGCTGAGCTTCAGGTTCCGAAGTGTCTGGCTTTTGTGTCGGAATCGGCACCGCGGCCGGCGGCTCGGGCTCGCTTTGCTTATCGGTCGACGGCTTCGGGGCTGACGGTCCGGGCCGCGCCTGCTTTTTCAAACGGGACTTTTCTTCGTTGAATCGATCGTCATTGGACCGGTTGGGCGCGCCAAGGGGGTTCGCACCTTCGGCCTTTGTCGGTGCCGCGCCGGTCTTCGGCGCCTCTGAAGGACGCGCCTCGGGCAGCGGGACAACGCGCGAGGGCTGCACCGGAACATCGGCGGGCGAGGGCTCTTTATCCGGGGTCTTTTGTTCCACCTGCTTTGGCGTGATGTGCCGCTGTGGCCTGGGCTTCTGGCGGTGTTTGCTGCGCGGCTTAGGATGCGAGTCGACCCGCGGTGAAAACAGCTGCTCCAACCGCTGTGACAGCGGCGTGTAATGCTTCTTGCGCTGTTTGGCGTCGGCTTGCGTCAGCAGGGGCGTCAGCAGCAGAGCCGTGACGACCATGACCAGTGCAACCCTGCATGTTCGGGAAAGTACAACAGACCCCATCGTCCTCAACGGCGCGAGCGCCCGGAGGTTGCCTGCGGCCCATCACGAACGGTAACGACGTCGTTACGCGCCAATCGCTTCCAGCCCTTCTTCCAGCCAGTCGGCCAAAAGCGGCATGCCGAGCAGGTATTTCGCCGTGCGCTTGTTGGCGCGGTCGCGCGCAGCGGCAACCGCATCGGACCATTCCGCTGCGTCATAGTCGCCGCGGCCGACCCAGGCCAGCGCGATCAACTCGGCCGCTTCGTCGACGTTGAGGTCGTTGATCAGCTCGCGCAGCTCTTCCTCGGTGAGGTCTTCCGCGCTTTCCTCCGCCAGACCGTCATGGTGGTGATTGGCATGTGATTCACCATCGAGCTCGACCTCATGCTCGGCATCGTCGGCATAGTCTTCGTTGACGGCAGCACTCAGTCCCTTTGCCTTGAGAATGAACAGGCGCACGGTGTCCGGGCCGATCGATAGCTCCCATTCCCGCTCACGGCGCTGTTGCACTCTCGGGCACCCCCGCTGATCATTTCCCGAATGATAGCGGATTTGCAGCGCGCGTCACGTCATGTTCTGATCCCTGGCTCCCGCCTTTGACCGAATTCAGGTTAGGCACGGCCGCACAAATAGTTTCGGCGGCTGCGGGTTTCCGGGATGAAAAGTCTGCATCCCGGCGTTAGCTTTTCATTATCGTCATTTTCCCTCAAGATCGTCATTATCCCTCAAGGAGGCTTCGATGCATAAAAGAGTGTTGATCCAGGCGGCTGCGGCGCTTGTGGCGCTGCAGTTCTTTGCGGTTCCGGTGTTTGCGGCCGGCGGCGGTGGCGGTGGTACCGAGACCACCACCCAGTGCAAGAAGGGGCAGGTCTGGGACAAGAAAAAGCAGAAATGCGTCGCGCCGAAGTACGGCATGCTGGACGACGACAACATCTACGATGCTGGTCACGACCTGGCCATGGCCGGGCGTTATGATGAGGCGATCGCCGTGCTCAGCCTTGCCGCCAACAAGCAGGATCCACGCATCCTCAACTATCTCGGCTATTCGCATCGCCATTCCGGCCGTGTCACCGTCGGCCTCGGCTATTACGAGGAAGCGCTCCGCATCAACCCGGATTACACGCTGGTGCGCGAATATCTCGGCGAGGCCCATCTGCAGATCGGCGATCTGGCCGGCGCCCAGGCGCAGCTGGCCGAGATCGAGAAGCGGACCGGCAAAGGTTCCCGCGAATACGGCATGCTGGCCGAACAGATCTACCATTTCATGAGAAGCTGACCCAACCCCAACGGCTTCTCTGGGCCGGCTGCGAGCAATCGCAGTCGGTTTTTTGGTTGTCGCAACTGCAACACGCTGCACGTGCCGTAACGACAATTGGACAATCGGCTCATGATTTTTCAAAAAGCCTGCTTTTTCAGCGTGAAAAACGCGCGAGGATCGCTATATTGGGGAAAACTGCGGTGAAACGGTTCCGTTAGCCCGAGGCTGCCGGACCCGTTTTCTTTTTATACCCATCGACAAGGCTTTCCCCGAAATGCGGGGGTGGCGGCAGGAAAGGTCAGGCATCATGAACAAGGTCCCGATGACAGGCGAGGGGTTCGCGTCATTGAAGGAAGAACTGCGCTGGCGCCAGCAGCAAGAGCGGCCGCGTATCATCGAGGCGATCTCCGAAGCGCGCTCGCATGGCGACCTGTCCGAAAATGCCGAATATCATGCCGCCAAAGAGGCGCAGAGCCTCAATGAGGGCCGTGTCAACGAACTGGAAGACTATATTGCTCGGGCCGAGGTGATCGACGTCACCAAGCTTAGCGGCGACAAGGTCAAGTTCGGCGCCACGGTGGTGCTGGTCGACGAGGACACCGAGGAAAAGAAGACCTACCAGATCGTCGGCGACCAGGAAGCGGATGTGAAGTCGGGCCGTATTTCGATCTCCTCGCCGATCGCGCGCGCGCTGATCGGCAAGGAAGTCGGCGACGCCATCGAGGTCAACGCCCCTGGCGGCGCCAGGGGTTACGAGATCGTCCAGGTGCAATTTATCTAGCACCTCAGAATTTCTGGAAGGTCCTATGCCGCAGCTTGGAGCTTAAGGGCTAATAGCTTTTCTGCTTCCGACACCACCTGTGCCGGCACGAGGCGCTCCCCCGATGTGGCCAGCAACGTTGAGGCATATTGCCCGCGCGGGCCGGTCAAACCCGGCTCGGTCGCCAGGAACACCGCGACCGTCGGCAGGCCGAAGGCGCTGGCGAGGTGGGTCAGACCGGTGTCGGCGCCGATAACCAGCGTCGAGCGGCCAAGGATCGCGGCAATGTCTGCCAGCGGCGATCTCGGCACCACGATCGTTGGCGGCACGGCTTTTGCGATCGCCTTGGCCACCGCCTTCTCACGCTCGTTCGACCAGGTGGTGACCGGCGTCATTCCGCTACCAACCAGCAGGCGAGCCGTTTCGATCCAGTCTTCGGCGGGCCATTTCTTGTCCTCGCGGCTGGTGCCGTGCAGCAGGAAGGCCGTCTTGCCGTCGATGCCGGCCAGGCCGCCGGGAGGCGGCACAATCCCGGATGCGAGCGCCGAAAGATCGGGCTCGTAGCCCAGCGCCAGCCCGAACAGCCGGCGCGTGCGTTCGATGGCGTGCAGGTTGCGCGGCACGGCGTATTTGCGCTGGTAAAACAACGTTGCCGAGGGCTCCCGCGCGCTTGCGCGGTCGAAACCGACAACCGGCGCGCCGGCCTGGGAGGCGACAAAGGCCGACTTTAATAACCCTTGCGCATCGATAACCAGATCGTACTGGCCCACGTGCATTTCCCGGCGCAGGCCGGCTATCTCGCGCCATGTACCGCTGTCGAAAAGTTGCTTGCGCCAGCGCCGGATCGCCACCTTTTGGATGGTTCGGATCGCCGGATGCAGCGCGACGATGCCGGCAAAGGCTTCTTCGACGCACCAGTCGAAGGCGATATCGGGGCGCTTGCGGCGTGCATCTTCGACGGCGGGGAAGGTGTGGGTGACGTCGCCCATCGAGGAGGTCTTGACGATCAAAACCTTCATGCGGCGGCCGGGAGTTCCAGCAACCTGTCCGCCGCCGCTGCCACTTGGGCAACGTCCAGCGTCTTCAGGCAGTTGAGGTGGCCGAGCGGGCAGATCTTCCGGTGGCAGGGCGAACAGGACAGATGCAACCAGATCAGTTCGCGCTGTTCAGCCAACGGCGGCGTGTTTTCCGGCGAGGTCGAACCGTAGACGGCAACGACCGGCGTGCCGACGGCGGCCGCGACATGCATCAGCCCGCTGTCGTTGGACACCGCCAGCCTGGCCGCGGCGATCAGGTCGATGGCGTCCTCCAGCCGCGTCTTTCCTGCCAGATCGACGACACCGGGCGCGAGTGCTGCGATCTCGGCGGTGACGTCGCGATCGTTCTTCGAGCCGAACAACGCGACCTCGAATCCTTTCGCCATCATCTCTCCGGCGAGGCGGGCATAGCTTTCGCTAGGCCAGCGTTTGGCCGGACCGAATTCGGCGCCGGGCATCATGGCGACGAATTTTCCCGGCTGCAGGTCGAAGCGAGCGAGCAACTCTTTCTGATTGCCGCCATCGACGGTCAGGTGCGGCGCCCGGAAATGGCCACCCTGGGCAAGACCGAAATAGGCCTGCGCGGTGCGCCGTTTGACGGCATCGGGCAGCGGCACGATGTCGGTCAGCAGGCCGTAGCGCATTTCCCGGAGATTGCCGAAACGGCGCGGAATGCGGGCAAAGAACGGGATCAGCGCCGATTTCCAACTGCCCGGCAGGACGTAGGCCATGTCGTAGCGGCCGCGCAGCAGGCGGCCGAAGCGGCGGCGAATGATGAATTCGAGCGCGCCGGGTTGCAGCGGGAAATCGATCTGCTGGCGAATCTCGGGCATGCGCTTGACCAGCGGGGCCGCCCAGGCCGGGGCAAGCACGTCGATGGCGGCGTTGGGATGGAGCTCCTTCAACGCCGAGAACAGGCACTGAGCCATGACCATATCGCCCACCCAGCGTGGGCCGATCACGAGGATCGTTGGGCTTTCAGCCATTCGACATAGTCTCTGACGCCGGTTTCCACGCTGCGGAATTGCCCATTATAGCCGGCTGCGCGCAAGCGGGACATATCAGCCTGGGTAAAACTCTGGTAGCTGCCCTTGAGGTGATCGGGGAATTCGATGAACTCGATCTCGCCCTTGCCCAGCGTATCGATCACGGTCTCGGCAATGGCGCGGAACGGCTGGGCGCGGCCGGTGCCGCAGTTGAAGATGCCGCTCGAGCCGCGCTTCCACAGCCACAGATTGACGTCGGCGACATCGCCGACATGAATGAAGTCGCGGCTCTGTTCGCCAGGCCCGAAGCCGTCATGGGCGCCGAACAGCTTTGGGTTTTCGCCGCGCCCGACCTGGTTGAACAGATGGAAGGCGACCGAGGCCATGGCGCCCTTGTGCGCCTCGCGCGGGCCATAGACGTTGAAGTAGCGCAGGCCGGCGACCTGCGAATGATCGGTGTCGAACACGGTGCGCCTGACATAGTCGTCGAATAGTTTCTTCGAATAGGCGTAGACGTTGAGCGGCCGCTCAAGTGCGGGGTCCTCGCGAAACTCCGAACCGCCGCCGTAGACGGAAGCCGAGGAGGCATAGAGGAAGGGCACGCGCAGCGACAGGCAGGCATGCAGCAGCCGTTTCGAATAGGCGTAGTTCACGTCCATCATGAACTTGCCGTTCCATTCCGTGGTGGTCGAGCAGGCGCCCTGGTGGAAGACGGCCTCGACGCGGCCTAGGTCGCCGGCTTCCAAGGTGGCCAAGAATTCGTCCTTGTCGAGATAGTCGGCTATCTGCAAATCGGCCAGGTTGGCGATCTTGTGGCCGTCGGTGAGGTCGTCGACGACGAGGATGTCATCATGGCCTTCGGCATTGAGTGCGGCGACGATGTTGGAGCCGATCATGCCGGCCCCGCCCGTGACGATGATCATGAATGCCTCTGGTTGCTTGCGATTCCGGTCCTTATAAGGGAGGCCAAGCGTACTGTCGATGAAGCACCACGACGCCACAGTGAGACCGCGAAGCGGCCCGCTTTATTCGAGGCCCGCAAGCTAGGGGACAAAAAATGCCGTCGACCGAACTGCTCATTGCGTTTTTCGCCACCACGGCGATCTTTGCCTATATTCCAGGACCGGCGATGCTCTATGCCGCCGCGCAGACCATGGCGCGCGGGCGCTGGTCGGGGCTGACGGCGGCACTTGGCATCCATCTTGGCGGTTATTTCCATGTCTTTGCGGCTGCCGCCGGGCTGTCGGTGCTCTTCCATGCGGTGCCGCCGCTCTACATGGCGGTCAAGCTCATCGGCGCGCTCTATCTGATCTGGCTTGGCGTGTCCTTGCTCCGCAAGCGCGGGGACGGTGACAGGGCGATGCCGGCGATCGAGCGCAAATCGGCGCGCCCCGCATTTTTCGAGAGCATCACCGTCGAAGTGCTCAATCCGAAGACGGCGATCTTCTTCATGGCGTTCCTGCCACAGTTCATCGATGCCTCGGCGGGGTTCCCGGTGTGGCTGCAATTCGTCGTGCTGGGCACCATCGTCAATTTAATGTTCTCTTCGGCAGATATTGTCTGCGTGTTGCTGGCAGGCATGGTGATCGCCCGGCTGAAGCGCTCCAGCCGTGCGCAGCGGATCATGCAGCGGGCGGGCGGGGCGGTGCTGGTCGGACTGGGCGTCCACGTCGCGCTGCAGAAGAGCTGACGGCCGCCCTGACGTTGCGCTGCGCGGATTTGCGGTATATCGGCTTCGCCATGAACGATCCGGCCCGTAAATTGACAATTTTCAGCGTGATTGAGGTCGGCCTTTCCCTCGCATTGCCAGTGACATGATCAAGCACAATCCGCCTTCGCCCGAACCTTTGCACCGCGCCATTGCCCGCTTTGGCGACGTTGCCGTGCTGGTGGTCGGCGACTTCATCCTCGACCGTTTCGTCAACGGCGTCATCGAGCGCATCTCGCCGGAAGCGCCGATCCCGGTGCTGCACGGGCGCGGCGAGACCTCGACGATGGGCGGCGCAGGCAACGTTGTCGCCAACATCGTCTCGCTGGGTGCCAGCGCTATTCCCATATCGGTGATCGGCACCGATGTGGCCGGCGACAATCTGGTGCGCATGCTGCGCGAACTCGGCGCCGATACGGCTGATATGGCGCAGGAGCGCGGTCGCATGACGTCGTCGAAGAGCCGCTTCAGCGCGCTCAATCAGCAGGTGCTGCGCTTCGATGAGGAAGAGATCAAGCCGCTCGACGACAAGGAACGGGCGGACCTGGTCCGGCATTTTCGCGCCGCACTCACGCGCGCCGACATCGTCATTCTGTCCGACTATGGCAAGGGCATCTTGCTCGACGGCGTCGCCGCCGACCTGATCGCCATCTGCCGCGAGGCGGGAAAACCGGTGCTGGTCGATCCCAAGGGCCGCGACTATGCGCGCTATGCCGGCGCGACCGCCATCACGCCCAACCGCAAGGAGCTTGGCGAAGCTGTCGGTCGCCCGGTTTTCGCCGACGACGAGATCGTCGCGGCGGCACGCCAGCTGATTTCGGCACATGGCTTCGACTTCGTCGTCGCCACCCGCAGCGAAAAGGGCATGAGCGTCGTCGGCGCGGATGAGGCGCGCCACATCGCCACCCAGGCGCGCGAAGTGTTCGACGTTTCGGGCGCCGGCGATACGGTCATCGCGAGCTTCGCGCTGGCTCTGGCCGCGGGCGCCGATCGCGTCATGGCCGCCTCCATCGCCAATGCCGCCGGCGGTGTGGTGGTGGGCAAACGCGGCACCGCGCGGCTGACCGTGGAGGAACTCACCGGCGCGCTGTTCCGCTCGCACGGCCCCACCGCCCACAAGGACGCCATCCTCGATGCCGCATCGGCCGCGCGCATGGTGGCGGCGTGGAAGGACGAGGGCCTGAGCGTCGGCTTCACCAATGGCTGCTTCGACATATTGCATGCCGGCCATGTCAGTCTTCTCCACGCGGCGCGCAGCCAGTGCGACCGGCTGGTGCTCGGCCTCAACAGCGATGCCTCGGTGCGTCGGCTGAAAGGCGCCGGGCGCCCGGTCAACGATCAGCATGATCGTGCCTGCGTGCTCGCCGCCCTGGCCTCGGTCGATGCGGTCGTGGTGTTCGAAGAGGATACGCCGCTGGCGCTGATCGAGGCGCTTCTGCCCGACATTCTGGTCAAGGGCGCCGACTACACGGTCGAAACCGTTGTCGGCGCCGATGTGGTGCAGAAGGCGGGCGGGCGCGTCGTCCTGGTCGACCTTGTCGCCGGCAAGAGCACCACCGGCACGATCGGCAAATTGCGCGCCGGCGGCGGTACCAACTGAGGGATTTCATGTCCGGACTGAATGACTATCTGGTCCGCTCGGCGGCCGCGATCACCGCGACAGTCGAGCGTGACCTGACCGCCGAGATGGAACGTGCTGTGAGTGCGGTCGTCGCCGCGCTTTCCTCGGGCAAGGCGCTGCTGGTCTGCGGCAATGGCGGCTCGGCCAGCGACGCCATCCACATTGCCACCGAACTGGTCGGCCGCTTCCTTAAGGAGCGCAAGGCCTACAATGTGATTGCGCTGCCGGCCAACGCGGGCATGCTGACCGCCTGGGGCAATGACTATGGCTTCGACACCGTGTTTTCGCGCCAGGTCGAGGCGCATGGCGCGCCCGGCGGCGTGCTGCTTGCCATCTCGACCAGCGGCAATTCGCCGAGCATTCTGGCTGCCGCCGAACAGGCTCGGATGATGGGCATGACGGTGGTCAGCCTCACCGGCGACAGCGGTGGCAAACTCAAGCCGCTCACCGACATACTGCTCAACGTGCCCTCGACCTCGACGCCGATCATCCAGCAGGGACATCTCTGCCTCTACCACTATCTCTGCGAGGTGGTGGAAGACCGTCTGTCGAATGGCTGACACCGGGGCCTACGGTCCATACCCGCTGGCTGAGCCCGGCCTGTGGGTTGAGCGGGTGGGTTCGCGGGTGTTTCCAGCCAGCGCGCCGGCGCTGTTCCTCGACCGCGACGGCACCATCAATGTCGACACCGGTTATCCCGACGATCCAGCCAAAATGGCGCTGCGCGACGGCATCGTGCCGGTCATCGCGGCGGCCAACCGGGGCAACATCCCGGTGGTCATCGTCACCAACCAGTCCGGCATCGCGCGCGGCTATTTCGGCTGGAAGGAATTTGCCGCGGTCAACGGCCGGGTTCTCAAGCTGCTTGCCGCCGGCGATGCCTTCGTCGACATGGTTCTGGCCTGCGCCTACCACGAGGCGGGCAGCGGGCCACTGGCGGTCGCCGACCATCCAATGCGCAAGCCCAATCCGGGCATGCTGCTACAGGCCCGGCAGCGTCTCGGCCTCGATCTCAAGCGCTCGCTGATAGTCGGCGACAAGGCCGCGGATATGCAGGCCGGACAACGTGCCGGCCTGCCGCGCGGCTGGCTGGTGGATGGCGAGGGAAGTAATGAGCCGGGCTTCGAGGTTCTGCCGCTGCGCAACCCCGATGATCTGGAACGGCTTTTGAGAGCTGTCGAGTCGCTCGGATCGAGACTGATTTAGCTTTCCGGATCTGTTGCGACGCAATCTCAATGGGTTAGCTTGAGCGTTTCACCGTTTCGCAGAAACGGCGAGCCGATCCATTTCTTTGCTTTGACGCTATTCCCCAGGAAAGCACCACGCTCTTTTGCGGAAAAACTGCAGAGATCAGACATCATTCAAGCAAGAAATTTGCAGATGTCATTCCATCGAAGAACGAGGGGAATTCATTGAAGAAAGCAATCTCTGTTGCCGTTGTCTTGTTGATATTGGCTGTGCTTTCAGCCGTGGGGTATGTCTGGCAAAAACACGGCGTGTATGGGCTCAATGCACTTCTTCGCCGCGGCGGAAGCTACTGGATCGCCGTTGCACCCGACGATGCGCGTCTCTCGCCTGCCATGCAGCTTGCGTTGAAATCGGAAATTCCTGATGTGACCGGTGGAGCCAGCTCATGGAATGAAACCGAGCCTGGATTCCAGGTCAGAGAAATCCCCGTCATGGCGGGCGACCGTGAAATTGACCGGCTCTATCTCAACCGTTTCGATCCAGCCAAATTCCGTTTCGTTGCCCGTAACGAGCCCAGTGGTGCCAAGGACATCGACCAGTGGGAAGCGGCACTCAATCCACAAGGCACAGGCGGCACCGTTCTGATCGTCAATGGCAGTTATTTCGGACTGAAGGGCGAAGCCGACACGCCCTTTGTCAGCATGGGTGCGAGGCTCGGGCCGGATGAATACGATGCGAAGGCCGGCGCCTGGTTCGTGAATGCCTCCGGCACGCATGTGGTCGATCTCAATTCACGTGACTGGCGCGCAGTCACGGAGAATGCCGAAAACGCTATGGTTTCCTATCCATTGCTTGTCGGTGAGGACGGCCGCAACAATGTACGCGCCAAGAGCAACTGGTTGGCCAACCGCACCTTTATCGCGGAAGATCGTCAGGGCTGGATCATCGTCGGTTCGACCAAGGACGCTTTCTTCTCGCTGGACCGGCTAGCAAACTTCCTGTTGCAGACCGACCTCGATCTCAAGACGGCGCTAAACCTCGATGGCGGGCCTGTTGCCTGCCTCAGCGTCCGCTCCGGGAACTACCGGTTGAAACACTATGCCAAGTGGGAAGCCCAGGTCGCGGATGGCGACGTCTCACTGCTTCAAGCACCGCTAGATGTGCCCTGGGGATTGCCTGTTGTTCTCACGGTGGAGCGCAGGTAGCAGATCCTGCCCTTGGCAGGGTGGGTCAAAGTACTCCCGATTCCGTAGCTGAAACCGGATGGCATATTCAACCTTGGCCGCTCATGTTCACGCAATCTGACCCGGAATACCCTACGATTTCGGCGCCAGAATTCGCTTTCTGGCTCATATTCGTCGTCAACATGATTGTGATCGGCGCGGCGTTCTCACGTCAAAAAACATTTTCCGTCTCAAATGGTTGCCGCATGTCATCACATTCGTCTGGCTTGCTTGCTCACCTATTTTGCTGGCCTTTTTAGCTTTGCCGGAGATGTCCCCTGGTGAGAGCCCCGGCCCTGGGGACGGCTTCATTCTTTTGCCAGTTGTCGGAGAGGTAGCAGTGTGTCTGTTGGGGTATGTCTTGGTCGGCGTCGCACATGCTTTTTCGAAGTTAATCTCGCTTATCAGGCGCTGAACGCCACCAGCCCTTCGTCCTTGACGCGGCGGATGGTCAGCGCGGTGCGCACCGTGTCGACATTCGGCGCCGAAGCCAGTTCTTCGATGACGAAGGTCTGGAAGGTGCCGAGATCACTCGCCACGCAATGCAGCAGGAAGTCGGATTCGCCCGAGACCATCCAGGCGTCGCGCACGATCGGCCAGCCGCGAGTGCGCTCGGCGAAGGTTTTGAGTTCCGCGTCGGCCTGGTGATGCAGGCCGATCAGGCAGAAGGCGACGACATCCATGCCGAGCGCCGGCGCGTTGAGCAAAGCGCGATAGCCTTTGATGATGCCGGTTTCCTCCAGCCGCCGGACACGGCGCAGGCAGGGCGGCGCGGAAATGCCGACGCGGCTCGACAGTTCGACATTGGTCATGCGCCCGTCGGCCTGAAGCTCGCGCAGAATCTTCCAGTCGATGGCGTCGAGGTCGGCTTTCAGGGGCATGGCGGTCTCTGCTTAGCGCAAGAATCTTTCGCGATCTCGTCATTAAACGACTTTTGTGGCGATGCCAGCCCTTGGTCGGGCGATTTTGCGACCGTAACGGAAGCGGCCATTGCGCGAATAAGCCTGTGGGCCGAAGCTTTCCGGGGACGACGGCCTGATCGTCTTGCTGGTGTGGTTGGCAACCCTTACATTACCAGCACCGTTTCACGTCTTTTTCCAAGGCACACTCGATTGTCCGCCCCGCAGAGGCTTTAGATGACCACCAAGCACGCGCCTGTCCTTATCATCGGTTCCGGCCCGGCCGGCTATACGGCGGCGGTCTACGCCGCGCGCGCCATGCTGAAGCCGATGCTCGTCGCCGGCCTGCAGCAGGGCGGCCAGCTGATGATCACCACCGATGTCGAAAACTATCCGGGCTTCGCCGATCCGATCCAGGGCCCGTGGCTGATGGAGCAGATGCTGAAGCAGGCCGAGCATGTCGGCACTGACATCGTCAACGACATCATCACCGAGGTCGACCTCAATGTGCGGCCGTTCCGCGCCACGGGCGATTCCGGCACCACCTACACGGCCGATGCGCTGATCATCGCCACCGGTGCGCAGGCGAAGTGGCTGGGCATCCCCACCGAACAAACCTTCATGGGCTTCGGCGTGTCGGCCTGCGCCACCTGCGATGGTTTTTTCTATCGCGGCAAGGATGTCGCTGTCATCGGCGGCGGCAATTCGGCGGTGGAGGAGGCGCTCTATCTCTCCAATCTGGCGAAGAGCGTGACCGTCATCCACCGGCGCAACGATTTCCGCGCCGAGCGCATCCTGCGTGAGCGGCTGTTGAAAAAGGACAATGTCCGAGTCATCTGGGACACGATCGTCGACGAGATCACCGGCCGGCCCGGCAAGACGCCGCTGCCGCCTTCGGTCGAAGGGCTGAAGCTCAGAAATGCGATGACCGGCGAGGTCAGCCATCTCCAGGTGGACGGCGTGTTCGTGGCGATCGGCCATGCGCCGGCGGTGGAATTGTTTGTCGGCAAGCTGAAGCAGAAGCCGAACGGCTATCTGTGGACGGCGCCGAATTCGACCCGCACCGATGTGCCCGGCGTGTTCGCCGCCGGTGACGTGACCGACGATATCTACCGTCAGGCGGTGACCGCCGCCGGGCTCGGCTGCATGGCCGCGCTCGAGGCGGAAAAATACCTGGCCGGCATCGAGGTGCACCGCGAAGCGGCGGAATAAAATCTATCAAGACGGCGTCGCAAGCCGTTCAAAAGCCTGATTTTTCATTCAGACGCCAAAAACAGAACGAGGGGAACTCAATGGCGTTGGACTGGGACAAGCTTCGCGTGTTTCACGCAGCGGCGGAGGCTGGGTCGTTTACCCATGCCGCCGAGACTTTGCACCTGTCGCAATCGGCGATTTCACGCCAGGTCAGCGCGCTCGAACATGATGTCGGGGTGCCGCTGTTCAATCGCCATGCCCGCGGCCTGGTGCTGACCGAGCAGGGCGAAATGCTGTTCCGCACGGCGCATGACGTGCTGATGAAGCTGGAGACCATCAAGTCGAAGCTGACCGAGGCCAAGGACCGTCCCTCAGGCGTGCTGAGGGTAACGACCACGGTCGGGCTCGGCGCCGGCTGGCTGACCGAGCGGGTGCAGGAATTCATCGAGCTCTATCCGGAAATCAGCCTGCAGCTGATCCTGGCCAATGAGGAACTCGACCTCACCATGCGCCAGGCCGACTGCGCGATACGGCTGCGCCAGCCGCAGCAGCCCGACCTTATCCAGCGCCGCCTGTTCACCGTGCATTTCCACCTCTATGCCTCGCCGTCCTATGTCGGCAAGCACGGCAAGCCGACCTCGGTCGCCGATCTGAAGAACCATCGCATCGTCACTTTCGGTGTGCCGGTGCCGTCGCATCTGTCGGAGCTGAACTGGCTGGAAACGATCGGCGATTTCGACGGTGGGCAAAGGGTGCCGACGCTGCAGATCAACGACATCTTGTCGATCAAGCGCGCCGTGCAGGGCGGCGCCGGCATCGCCATGCTGCCCGACTACGTGATCTCCAAGGAATCGGATCTGGTGCAGCTTTTGCCGGAGACCGAGGTGCCGTCCTTCGACACCTATTTCGCCTATCCCGATGCAATGAAGAACCAGGCCAAGCTGCACGTCTTCCGCGACTTCATCATCGCCAAAGCGCGCAGCTGGTCATTTTAAACATGCCCTTGGGAGGTGCTGGTCACCCCCGCCAAGGCGTCAGCCGTGGCAGCCAGCCGGGAACATTGCGGCGGTAGGTCTCGTATTCGCCACCGTAGCGGCGGGCGAGAGTCGGCTCCTCATAGAACCTGACGAAAGAGCCCATGACGATCGCGCCGATGGCGGCATAGGCAGCGACGCTCCAGCTTGAAAACAGCAACGCCTGGCCGAGGATGATCGACAGCACGGCGACGTACATCGGGTTGCGGACATGGCGGTAGACGCCGCCGATCACCAGTCTCTCGGTGGGTGCTACAGGCGCCGGCGTGCCCATGCCTTCGAGCGCGAAGCGGGCAAAGGAATGGACGAGCAGGGCGATGGCCGCGACGATCAGGATGGAGCCAGCCGGCACGAAGCCGGGCACCGTCGACAGCGGCAGACGGTAGCGGTCCGTCAGCAGCCAGGGCACCAGCCCGGCCACGACACAAGGTGCGGCGATGAAGAAGACCGCGCTGCCGGCGATCGCCTGGGGTGTCCGCATGTCAGGTCTCCCTTCTTCCGGCCGACCCTTCCCATCCCGCTGCCGCAAAAATAAACGCCTGCTGCCCGATTCAACGTCATTCGGCTTTTTGCCCGCGAGCGCGAGAATCAGCCCGACTTGCGGTTCTGCGAAGGCAACCGCACGGTCGCGCCATTCATTTGGCAACTTTTCGTGGTCCTATGGCCCCTAGACATGGGTTAGACCACAGCCTGTACCTTTTTGCATGCGTGTGTTGCAAAATAGATGCTTGTTTCTTGGGCATGAACAGCACATATATAGATCATCTCCTGGGCGCGTTCTCCTCCCATTAGCGCCCTCGAGTGTTCCCCTCTGGAGGTTAGCCTTAACAGGCACTTCCAATCAAACTCAGCCGGATCTTCATTGATCCGGCTTTTTTGTTTCCGGGCCTGCCGTAGCCAGCGAAAAATCGAGCAAAATCGCCGCGTAACAGTGACATGTAACCTCAGGTAACATGCCGCAGGCGCGATTCATCGTTTAAGCAGATCATAGGACGCGGTGTGGTTCGACCGGGAGATGGGGGCATCACTCGGAAGATCCGGGCTCAGGCGGCTACCGCGTCCGAACCTATTCGTCTGTCAGTGCCGCATGGCGCGGCGGATACGTGCGGCGGACCTGCCGTTTTCCTCCCAAGAAGACGGTCCGCAATAAGAGCGGCGTCCGGGTCATCCGGGCGCCGTTTTTTGTGCGGATCATCCTTCGGCCTGTCAGGCAGCCTTGCCGTTGGCGTTCATCGCCTCGTCGGCCAACCGACCGGTCAGCTCGGCCATGTGATCGAAGGCGCAACGATAGCTGGCGACGCCGGAGGTCGCCGAGCGCAGTTCGATGATCAGGTCGCCGATCTCGGCCTGCGGCATGGTCGCCTCCACGACATCCCATCCCGGCCAGTCAGGCCGCGCGTCGTAGCCAAGGATCTGGCCGCGCCGTTGCGGGATCAGCGCGATGATCTTCGAAGTGGCTTCGGACGGCGTGACGATCTCGACCTTCATGACCGGCTCGAGCAGCACCGGCGAGCAGGCCGCCATGCCTTCCTTCATGGCCAGCTTGGCCGCCATCTGGAAAGCCATGTCGGAGGAATCGACGGCGTGGTAGGAGCCGTCGGAGAGGTTGACGGCGACATCGACGACAGGGAAGCCGAGCGGGCCGGATTTCAGATAATCGCGCACGCCGGTTTCGACCGACTGGATGTAGGTCTTGGGCACGACGCCGCCGGTGATGGTGTCCGAGAACTGAAAGCCGGAGCCGCGCGGCAGCGGCTTGATCTCGATCACCACATCGCCGAACTGGCCATGGCCGCCGGACTGCTTCTTGTGGCGGCCGCGCTGCTGCACCGTCTTTCGGATCGTCTCGCGATAGGGGACGGCAGGCGCATGGCCTTCGACCGGAATCTGATTCTTGCCTTCCAGCCGCTCGCGCACGACCCGCAGATGCATCTCGCCATGGCCGGACAGCACGGTCTCGGCCGAGTCCTGGTTGTGGCGCAAGGTGAGCGAGGGATCTTCCTCGGCCAGGCGCTGGATGGCCGCCGACATTTTGACCTCGTCCTTGCGCTCCTTCGGCCGTAGCGCAAAGGCAAAGACCGGCTGCGGCGGCGTAAGCGTGACCAGCGGCTTGATACCGCCCTTCGTGGAACTCAACGTCTGGCCGGTCTTGACCTCGTCCAGCTTGCCCAACGCCACCGTGTCGCCGGCCTTGGCAGCGGTGAGCTTGGACTGGTCCTTGCCGAGCATCTTGTAGATGCCGGAGACCTTCGCCGTCTCGCCATTCGACAAATAGAGTTCGGCTGCATCGGCGATCTGGCCGGAGAGTACGCGCGACACGGACAGCTTGCCGCCATGCGCGGTGTGGATGGTCTTCATCACCTGGACCACGGTGTGATTGCCGTCGGGGACGCCGAGCCGTTTGCGCGTCGCCTCGACATCCGGTGCGTCATGGCGGATCGCCTTCAAAAGGCGCAGCACGCCGTTGCCTTTTTCGGCGGTGCCGATAAGCACCGGCGTTATGGCGCCGGCGCGCAGGTCGGCGGACAGATCGTCGAAGACCGCGTCTTTCGGCGGCTCGATCTCCTCCAGCAACTGCTCCATCAACTGGTCGTCATGGTCGGCAAGCGTCTCCAGCATGGAGAAGCGAGCCTCCAGTTCGCGCGCCTTGTCGTCAGTTGGAATTTCGGCAACCTGGCTTTCGGCATATTCGCGGTAGATGTAGGCGCGCTCCAGCGCCAGGTCGATGGAACCGATCACCACATTGTCCTTGCGCAGCGGAATCTGGCGCAGCAACAGCGGCGCCGCGCTCGTCGGCTGCAGCATCTTCAGCGTATCGCGTACGCCGGCGATTGCCTTGTCGACCTTGTTGAGGAACAGGATGCGCGGCACGCCGAGATCGTCGAGCTTGCGCATGATGAGCTGCAAGGCTGGGATCTTCTTCTCGTCGGCCTCGGCGACGACCACCGCGAGATCGCAGGCTGCCAGCACCGGCTCGGCCTCGAAGGAGAATTCGATCGATCCGGGACAGTCGACGAAGGTGATCTGCTCGCCCATGAATTCGGTGGTGGCAAAGGTCGCCTCGACGCTCATGGCGTGCGCCCGCGCCTCGGGCGAATGATCGGAAACGGTGCTTCCCGATGAAACGGGATTTTGGCGGGGGATGGCGCCCGTACGGGCGAGGATGGCTTCGAGAAGTGTCGTCTTACCGCTTGCAAAGGGACCGACTATGGCAATGCATTTCGGTCCCGTGCGTCGTCCTCCGGCGCGAGTACCCATGGCTGACCTCCACTCAGGCGTTGCCCTTGGAGTGCGATCAGCAAAAGTGGAAACGGTTTTGCGCCGATCGCACCCTGTCGTGAGCGGCGGCCGGCCTGTTCGACCGTCGCGGGCGGGGTTGTTTTCATTTAGCCACCTGCCCAACCCATCGTCCCACGGGTTAGCCGGGAGGGCAAGGAAAATAGAAATCGCGCCGCCGTCAGGCGGCCGAGGCAAGACCCGGGGATCAGAACCGTCGGGCGATTTCAGCTTGCCTGGGTGCGGCGCGTGGGCGTGGCGGCTGCACTCTGCTTCACCACCATCTCGGCGTAGCGCGACAGCAACGGGTTGAACAGGTCCGGACGTTCCCAGAAGGGCGCATGGCCGGCGCCTGGTATGACATGGCACTGTTCCCACAGCGAGCTGTAGGCGACGGTCTCGAAATAGCTTAGCCGCACCAGCGGATCATGCTCGCCATTGATCACCGCGACGGGGAACGGAGCGTGCTCGACCACCTGTTTCTGGTCGGCGCCCTTGCCCGCAAACATGGAGCGCGCCACGCCGGCGCGAAGCCGACCGTCGGTGCGCCTGATGGCTTCGCGGAAAGACGGACTGGCGGTGTCGCCGTAGCACAGAGCCTCAAAACGCTCGATGTCGCGTTCGGAGTAGACCTTCTTGGAGGCGAGCAGCATGTCCCAGTTGGCGTGAAAGCCGCGCAGCATGCCAAGCGGCCCTCGCGACACCGGCGGCGCTCCGGTCAGCACCAGGCCGCTGACCGCATGGTGAAAGCTGGCCAGTTCGACCGCCACATGGCCGCCGAGCGACCAGCCGAAGATGATGGCGTGGCCGATGCCCAAAGCGTCGAGAAGCCGGGCTGTGGACTGGGCAAGGCCGGTAATCGTATAGGCGGTCGCCGGGTCGCGGGCATCGGAGGACTCGCCGTGGCCGGGAAGGTCGAAGGCGATCAGCCGATGGCCGTCGGCAAGCGGGCTATCGAACTGACGGGCAAACACGGCGCGCGAACTGCCCGACCCATGGATCATGACGATGGGCATGCCGGACCCAGACGACTGGCTGAGGCGCAAGTCGGCCTGCGGCGTGCGGATGGTGCGGTGAGTGATGCTCATGCTGAATTAGACCTTGAGATTTGCCTGACCGCCAACATCGCATCGCTGGCTCTATATGTTCTTTAAACATGTGGTTAAGAAAGGATTTCTAAAGAGATAGCCGGCACGATCGCTGGCTCCATGGCAATCACGCGCGGAATCCCGACAATGGAACCAGTCCTCGATCTTCTTGTCTCGATCTGCAGCATCGCGATGCTTGGCCAATATGTCTGGTCGATGCGGGCGCATTTCCAATCGCAGGCGATGTCTCCAGGCGCCATGGTGATTTCGGCGGCGGTCATCGCCACGGCGCTGTTCTTTCTCGCCACCCTTTGGATCCAATCGCAGCCGGGTTCGGCAAAGCTCACCGGACTTGCCGTCGAACTGGCGAGCTCTGCCCTGTTCTGGTGGGCGATCGTCACGTCGCGCAAGGTGCGGCTGCGCTTCGTCTTCGCACCCGACGATCCGCACAGCCTGCTGACCCACGGCCCCTACGGCCATGTCCGCCACCCCTTCTATACGTCCTACATCGTCTTCTGGATCGGCTGGGGGATCGCGACCTGGTCGGTCTGGGCGTTGGTGCCGGTCGCCGGGATCGCTATCCTCTATGTGTTTGCGGCGCTGGACGAAGAGAAGAAATTTTCGCGCACGCCGCTGGCCGGAGCCTACGCGGACTATCGCGTACGTGCCGGCCTGTTCTGGCCTCGGCTGGGGTGGTAGCGAGCACCGGGGCAGGGTAGGTTCTACTGAACTCAGGGGTCACCAGAGATGAAGATCATTGCCTGCGGCAGCGTGCCGACCATCATCGCACCGGAGAAGTATTTCACCGGCCGCGTGCTGCAGACGCCCATCATCGAGAAGGAAGCGCCGGCGCGGCTGCGGGCCACGCTGGTCAGCTTCGAGCCTGGCGCGCGTACCCACTGGCACACGCATCCGCTCGGCCAAACGCTCTATGTCACGTCGGGCGCCGGCCTTGCGCAGACATGGGGCGGGCCGATCCAGGAGATCAAGGCGGGCGACGTGATCTCGTTCGAGCCG
Source organism: Mesorhizobium sp. M0037 (assembly GCF_040323635.1). Lineage (NCBI taxonomy): Bacteria > Pseudomonadati > Pseudomonadota > Alphaproteobacteria > Hyphomicrobiales > Phyllobacteriaceae > Mesorhizobium > Mesorhizobium sp. M0037. Next base: position 50,140 of record NZ_JAMYVB010000024.1, read on the forward strand.
GGCGAGAAGCACTGGCACGGCGCGGGTCCAAAGACGACAATGACCCACGTCGCCATGCAGGAAGCGCTGGACGGCGTCCACGCAGATTGGATAGAAGCGGTCACCAGCGAGCAGTATGGCGGCTGAGGTCTGCTCCTGACAAAAACCCGGCTCGAAGCCGGGTTTCATGTCTCGGTGCCGCCAGTTCAGGTCAGCGATGCCGTGAACCGCTGGATGCGCGTGCAGGCTTCCTCCAGCAGCGTCTCCGACGTGGCGTAGGAGATGCGGAAGTTGGGGCCGAGGCCGAAGGCCGAGCCGAACACCACCGCGACACCCTCGCCTTCGAGCAATTCGGAGCAGAAAGTCTCGTCAGTGTCGATTATCTTGCCGGCCTTGGTCTTCTTGCCAATCAGCTGGGCGCAGGACGGGTAGACATAGAAGGCGCCTTCCGGCGACGGGCAGGTTATGCCGCGCGCCTGGTTGAGCATCGACACGACGAGGTCGCGACGGCCCTGAAAGATCGCCTTGTTCCTGGCGACGAAATCCTGCGGGCCGTTGAGCGCCTCGACCGAGGCCCATTGCGCGATGGTGCAGGCGCCCGAGGTCTGCTGGCCCTGGATCATGTCCATCGCCTTGATCAGCTGGACGGGACCCGCGGCATAGCCGATGCGCCAGCCGGTCATGGCGTAGGCTTTCGAGACGCCGTTCATGGTCAGCGTGCGCTCGTAGAGTTTCGGCTCGACCTCGGCGATCGTCCTGAAGACGAAGTCGCCATAGGTCAGGTGTTCGTACATGTCGTCGGTCAGTGTCCAGACATGCGGATGCTTCAAGAGCACGTCGGCCAGCGCGCGCAGCTCGGCTTCCGTGTATGCGGCGCCGGACGGGTTCGATGGCGAGTTCATCAACAGCCATTTGGTCTTCGGCGTGATCGCCTTTTCCAGCACGGCGGGAGTGAGCTTGAAACCATTGTCGATCGAGGTGTCGGCGAACACCGAGGTGCCGCCGCAGATCGCCACCATTTCGGGATAGCTGACCCAATAGGGGCGGGGGATGATGACCTCGTCGCCTGGGTTCAGCGTCGCCATGAAGGCGTTGAACAGGATCTGCTTGCCGCCGGTGCCGACAATGGTCTGCTCGGGCTTGTAGTCGAGATTGTTCTCGCGCTTGAATTTTTTTGCGATCGCCTCGCGCAGCGGCGCGATGCCCGAAACCGGCGGGTATTTGGTCTCGCCGCGGCGGATCGCCTCGATCGCCGCATTCTTGATGTTGTCGGGCGTGTCGAAATCCGGTTCGCCGGCGCCGAGGCCGATAATGTCGCGGCCGGCATTTTTCAGCTCGCGGGCTTTCTGCGTCACCGCGATGGTGGCGGAAGGCTTTACGCGGGCAAGGGCGTCGGCAAGAAAGGCCATGACCAGATATCTCCAGAGGGGTCGGCGCAACCGCAAACAGCTGCGGCGCTTCTCATGTCGCATCGACCCGGCAAGTGCAAGCATTGTCGGATGAGCCAGGGGTCAAGGACCCGTGGAGATCGGCTTTTTGGAGCGCGTGCATGACGGTTTCACTCTGCGTTGCGGGCTCTGCAATCGACGCCCATCCCCGGCAAGACTAAATTCATCAACGGCCGCTAAAACCTTTGACGGCAGGATCGCCAGCCATTTCGCCTGTCTCGCGGAGCGAGGGACCCTTGTCGCGCAGCACCGGGCTTGCCCACATCATCCGTCACGATGACGGCACCGCTTCAGGTGTCTGGGGTCCCTACACGCTGCAGAGCGCCTTTCAGCCGATCTTCGCCTTCAAGGACGGCAAGCTCTCGATCGCAGCGTTCGAGGGGCTGATCCGGCCGTTTCGTGACGGCGAGCCGCAATCGCCGATGAACTTCTTCCGCACCTGTCCGGCCGGCGACCGCCTGCATATCGAGGCGCTGACGCGCACGCTGCATTTGCTCAATGCCGGCGCCTGCCTGCCGCAAGAGGCTTCGATCTTCGTCAATTTCGATCCGTCGGTGTTTACCGAGCGCTCCATCGCCGACAACGCGTTGCGCGACATGCGGCTGGTGCTGCACGAAGCCGGGATCGATCCGCGCCGCATCGTGTGCGAGGTGACCGAGCAGAAGTCGGCGTCGCAGGAAACGCTCTACAGCTTTGTCGAGGCGCTGCGGGCCAATGGCTTTCGCATTGCCGTCGACGATTACGGCGCCGATGAATCCGACATCAACCGCATCAAGGAGCTCAAGCCCGACATCGTCAAATTCGATGCGCACTGGATCACGCAGCTCATGGAATCCGGCGCCGGCTTTGCCCTGCTGACTGCCATGGTGACGAACTTCGAACTACAGGGCATCCGCACGGTGTTCGAAGGCATCGAGGAAGGCTGGCAGCTTGAACTAGCCGAGAAATCCGGCGCATCGATGGTGCAGGGCTTTGTGCTGGCAAAGCCGGAACTGGCGCCGACCAGCTTTCGCGCTTTCGGCAAGGATACGCAGCCGTCTGTCGCGGCGGCCGAGCCTGGCAAGACGCCTGCCGGCCCGACTGCAGCGCCTCCGGCGCGGCCGGGCAGGGTGTTCGGGCGCAGGACCGGGCCATGACCGGGCAGCGCGAGAGGCGTCGCGATATCGGCGAAGCGATCTTTGCCGACGAGGTCGGCATCGAATACGGCGTCTACGGCGCGTTCCGGCTGAAGAGCGCCTACCAGCCGATCTTTGCGCCACGCGGCGGCGCGTTGGCCGCGGTTGCCGTCGAGGCGCTGATCGAACCGCAGCGCGCTTCCATGCCGGTTGCACCGGCCATGTTCTTCGACAGTGTTGCGCCGGGCGACCGCCTGTTTGTCGAGACGATGTGCCGGATGCTGCATCTGAAAAACTTCCGCAACATCGGCGTCGACGGGCTCGACCTGTTCTTCAATTACAACCCGATGATCAACGATCATCTCGGGCGGGCGCTGGCCGAGATCCGGCTGATGACGCGGCATCTCGGCGATCTCGACCTGCATGCCGCCATGCTGGTCTGCGAGATCACCGAACAGGCGGCCGACGATAATGTGCTGGCCCCGCTGGTGCGCGAGATGCGGCGCCACGGCATCCGCATCGCCATCGACGATTTCGGCACCGGCCACTCGACCGCGGAGCGGATGAGCCTGCTTCAACCGGATATTGTGAAGATCGACGGCGGCTGGTTCGCCGAATTCTGCCGCCACGCTGCCGCCGAGCGCTTCTTCCGGCCGCTCGTCTCGTCGCTGCACGATCGCGGCGCCAAGGTGCTGGTGGAAGGCATCGAGCAATCCGTGCATCTGCGCGTCGCGCTGGATGGCGGCGTCGACCTGCTACAGGGGTTCCATCTCGGCCGCCCGGCGCTGGCCGGCACGATCTTCAACCGGGAGCCGCTGTCGATCGAGGCGCTGCTTGGCGCCGACAACAAGGTGGTGCCGCTGCATCTGCGGCGCTGATTTGTGCTCGCGCTTGCCGCCGCTTCGCGGCTCGTTCCGGACGGGACGCCAACGGGCGCGATGCCCGGTTGGGCTTGCGGCCTTCGGCCGTAGCGCGCATTCAAAGAGGGCGAACTCGGCCCGCGTGAAGTTCAGCCAAAGCCTGCTCGGCAAACTTATCCAGTCGGCCAGCCTTGGCGTCCGCCTCGATCTGCATATCCCACACCTCTGCCTGATACGCTGCGAACCATTTGGTAAAGGCCTTTAGTTCTTTGGTGTTCAGGGCTGCGATGGATCTTTCAATCTGTTCGAGCTTGGTCATGGGGCGAAACTAGCATGGCCATCGTCCAATTCCAGACAAACAAAAAGGCGGGATAAATCCCGCCTTCCCATTTTCGGTAGCCTGATCGGAGCTTTGAGTCCGGGCCGGCAGCTATCTGCTGATCCAGCTTGTCGGGTCTTTCCGCTCCAGCGCGCTTCTCGCGCGACCGTCAGTACATCCGTGACTTGCCGCGCGCCCCGAACTCTCGTCCGGCGCGCGCTATCGCAAAATCAGGCTGCCTTGCTCAGAGAACCAGCGGACGACTTGCCTGTGCGGCGGTCCTGCTCGATCTCGAAGTTGATTTTCTGGCCTTCGACCAGGGTCGACAGTCCAGCGCGCTCGACAGCGGAGATGTGAACGAAAACGTCCGCACCGCCCGAATCAGGCTGAATGAAGCCGAAGCCCTTGGTGGCATTGAACCACTTGACCGTACCAGTTGCCATATGAATAGTCCTCGCATTTGCTTTGGTTTGACCGAACCGAGGTTCAGCCGGTTTGTATCGAGATTTTGGAGATAGACGTCAGCAAACGCGAAGATCGCGAGGCCCGGATCGATCGGCCGAAATATCAATGGAGCTGATATAGGCGGGTTTCGCACCAAAAACAAGATGGCTCGAAAAATGGCGTTGCGGTGGCGCCGCCCAAAGGCCGCCCCAATCGCGTGAAAGCGTCAAGCAATCGGGAAGATCGGGACGCCCGACGGCGTTAGTCCGGTTTTGGGAGACTGTCATGAAAACGGTTGTGAAAACCATTCTGCTTGCCGCCTGCCTGACGCTGGCGGCCGCCGAAGCGCAGGCGATTTCGCGCTACGACCCCACTCGTATGAGCTGCGACAGGGTGCAAGGCACGATCGCCCGCCAGGGCGCGGTCATCCTGCGCTATCAGTCCAGGCGCGTGCCGGGGCTGCCGCTCTTCGACCGCTATGTGCAGAGCCAGCAATTCTGCAATGTCGGCGAGGTCAGAAAGCGCGCCTATGTGCCGAGCGCCGATACCGAATCCTGCCCGGTCTATCTCTGCAAGCGGATCGAGAACGACCATTTTCACCGCCGCTTCCTGCGCCGTCATTAGGCATTTGATATTCAAGTGAGGCCGGCCTGCGAACGATGGTCTTCTGCGCTTCCGGCGCCCACGTACATTAAGTACGCTCCGCTCCGGTTCTCGAAGACCATAGTTCTCGGTGCGGCCTGACCTGAATCTCAACACACCCAGCCGGCATACCATTCAAGCTCTTAGAACCCGAACGAGACCTGCGCCGCCGGCGGCGGGCCGACGCGCACGCCTTCCATGGCCAGCATCTTTTCCTTGGTGGCCGAGCCGCCGGGCGCCGAGAAGCCGCCGATCTTGCCGCCCGCGGCTAGTATCCGATGGCAGGGGATGACCAGCGGCACCGGGTTGGAGCCCAGCGCTGCCCCGGTTTCGCGCGGCAGGCCGGCTTGGCCGGCGCGCTTGGCCAGTTCGCCATAGGTGGTGGTTTCGCCGTAATGCAGTTTTCGCGCCGCGTCGTAGATGGCGAGACGGAAGTCGTCGACGCCGTCGAGATCGACCGGCACACCGGAGAAATCGACGTCCTCGCCTGAGGCATAGGCCTTGATCGAGGCGATGAGCTCGACCACCCATTGCGGCTGCCCAATGTTCGCAGTGGTATTGGCGGCAACACCGGCATGCCGCATCAGCCGGCGTTCCACCGCTTCGCGGCTCCTTTCGGGCAGGCAGAGCCGGATCAGGCCCTTATCGCTCCAGGCGATGCCGATGAAGCCGATCACTGTTTCTAACACTGCGTGGCCGGCTGTGATCGAAGATGCCGTTTCCATGATGCGCTCCTTTCCGCAAAGCGGCGAAAACCGGGATGCCAACCGGTACATATGCAGAACAATATGGCATCTGATCCCGGCTCTCGCCACCCGAAAACCACCAGATGGTCCCGATTGCCCACCAGGAATCGCTGGTGTAAGGACTTCTTAACAACCGACAAATCGGACCCGCGCGGCTTGCCAGCAAAATTCAACCTTTTCGCGATCTCTGTGATCGTCGGCGCAGCTGCCCTCAGCGGCTGCCAATCGACCTCGCAGATGAAGGCCACGCCTGCGCTGACCGAAACCGCGACCACCGCCGGCAGCGATGCCGGCTTCACCGTGCCGCTGCCCGATACGGTTTCGGTGCTGCCGCAATCCTCGGGCATAACACCCGTTCAGTCGGCCGAAGCGACGCCGGCGACGCCAGCGCTCGATGCCGCCCCGCAGCCGGCTGCCGCGACCGCGGCCTTTGCCGGCGCGACGCCCACGGCCCCGGCCCTGCCTGCGGTGATGGCCGCCAACGCCTGGCAGGCGCCTGCGCCCGCCAAGGCCGGACAGCCGGTCGCGGCGCAATATACGACCGCCAGCCTTGTCATGCCGGCGACCGCCAAGGGCGGCCAGAACGCCATGCCCGGCGTGCAGCAGGTAGCCTATGTCGTGCCGCAGAACCCTGCTTCCCTGGGCCAGTTCCCCGCCGCGCCCCTCGGTCTCCCGGAAGAAGAGCATGCGACCGGCATGCGCGGCGACGTCGACCGGCTGATCCAGAAATACGCTGCTCTCTACGAGGTGCCGGTCGATCTGGTGCGCCACGTCGTCAACCGCGAAAGCACCTACAATCCCAAGGCTTACAATAACGGCCATTGGGGGCTGATGCAGATCAAGCACGCGACGGCGCGCGGCATGGGCTATGACGGGCCGGCCAAGGGCTTGTTCGACGCCGAAACCAATCTGAAATACGCGGTCAAATATCTGCGTGGCGCCTGGCTGGTGGCGGGTGGCAACGCCAAGAAGGCCGATTGGCTCTACCAGACCGGCTATTATTTCGACGCCAAGCGCAAAGGCCTGCTCGAGGCCACCGGCCTCGGTGTCGACCGCAAGCGCCGCCGGCTGCAGCCCGACGCCTGAGCGCGATGCCTGAACCGCGCCCGCCGGCTCCAAACGACATCCGGCTGCGCAAAATCCTCGACGAGACGCTCGTTGCACCGCACTGGCCGGCCGGCTTTACCATGCGCTGCTTCGAACATGGTGACGCGCAGCCCTTGCATGCGCTTTTGACCGAGGTGTTCGACGACGGCACCGACGGCCCGTTCGACGAATGGTGGCCGCGCATATCCAGCGATGCCGAATTCGACCCGGCGCTGTGTTTCCTGGTCATCGACGCCAAGGGACGGCTGGCGGCGGCAGCGCTGTGCTGGACCAGGGCCTTCGTCAAGGACCTCGCGGTCCATCCCGAAGCGCGCGGCAAAGGCATTGGCGAAGCGCTGATGTGGCAGGCTTTCAACGCCTTTCGCGATCGAGGCGCGGCCCATGTCGACCTCAAGACCAACACGGTCGAGAACGCCGCCGCGCTCAGGCTCTACGAGCGGCTGGGAATGGTGCCTGTCGCCTGGGAAGGGTAAGGGCTTTTTTCTTGCCGCAATTCCCTGGGGAAAACGCTACGCGCTTTTCCCAGGAAAACCGGTTCACACTTTTCCTGGAATTGCTCGAGCGCTGTTGAAATCCTTCGGATTGTGAACTGCTTCACATAGGCCGCCGCAACCGGATGCTACCTCACCATCCATGCCTTTCGACCGATGGCGGATCGACGACTGGCAGATGTGGAGGGGCTGCACCGGCATGTGTTCAGCCACTCCTTGGCGGGTCCCAGGCGGGGGTTTGGGGCCCGCCAGTCGTTTTACGGCAGCCCTCAGATATCGGGCGCATTGCCGATCTTCTTTTTGAGCTCAAGCGCCCAGGCGCGGCCCTCGTCGCCGCCCCACAGCAGCCAGGCGATATGGCCGGCCGATGGATTGTCTTCATTGCCGTAATTCTTGCCGCGCTTGTCGACCTCGTGGCGGGCGAAGTAGCTGACCATGCGGCGGATAGTGGATGGCGCCAGCTTTTCGCGGTTCTTGAGTTCCGTCGCCCGCGCCACGCCGATCTCGGTGCCGCCCCGGCCGAATTCTCTTCGCAACCTCAACCCCTTGGCGGCATTGTCGGCCACCACTTGCGGGCAGCGCAGATTGATCTCTTCATCCTCTTGCATGTGTCTCCCCAGCTCCGGAAATCTAACCTGCAGACGCAATACAGGGAAGTGCAACCGGCTCCCAATGCAGCGCCGTCCATTAGGATCAGCGCGCCATCGGCATCTGCGAGATCCTGTGGAACCTTATGGATTTCACGCCTGAGGGTCGGCCGAACTGGAACGAACAGCTGCAATATGGCGAGGCGTGCTGTCCTGAGGTTTGTCCGCCAGGGGCTCGGGACGGCTCTTCGGCAGATGGTCGCTGACGAATAGTTCTCCGGACGCAACCCTGCCGCCAATGCCGCGTTTGATTAGCCGAGGGAAATTTTCAAATCGGAGACCTCAGATGAAAACGCTTCTCACCATTGCCGCCGTCGCCTTGTTCGCCGGTGCCCCTGCCGCCTTTGCGGCCAACTCGACTGCGGTCGCGCCTGCCATGGCCGCCAGCAAGGTCGATACCCCAACCTTCGTCAAGACCGTGCCTAGCTCCAACGAATTCGAAATCCAGTCGAGCAAGCTCGCCGAGGAGAAATCCAAGGCGGCTGACGTCAGGAAATTCGCCAAGCAGATGGTCAAGGACCACACCAAAGCCGGCAAGGAGTTCAAGGCGGCGCTGAGCCAGGGCCAGACCACCGGTTCGACCAAAGCCGCGGGACCGGCCCTGCAGCCGAAGGAGCAGGCAATGCTCGACGAGTTGAAGAGCACAAGCGGCAAGGATTTTGACGCCAAGTACATCCAGATGCAGACGGACGCGCACAAGGAGGCCGTTGCCCTGTTCAGCACCTATGCCAACTCGGGCGACGACCCGGCGATGAAGGAATTCGCCAAGAAGACGCTGCCGACGCTGCAGATGCACGAGAAGCACGTGAAGGAACTCGCGGCCGCGCATCAGGGTTGAGGGTTGGTGACTGGCCAGCAATAGCATTCTACGGCGCCCCCTCTGTCCTGCCGGACATCTCCCCCACGAGTGGGGAGATCAGCAGCGTCGGCGCCGTGCTTTTCTACCGACGGTGAAAATTGGCGAAGGCTGAGGCGACAGCCAATCTCCCTGCTTGTGGGGGAAATGTCCGGCAGGACAGAGGGGGGCGCCGTAGAGTGCGACGGCCGATGCCTGCCGTTGGCAAGGCATTGCGGCAAAGTGGCTCTGTGGCTGCGGCGGCAGTGACATACACTGCCGCCACCAATTCAATGGAGCTCCCATGCCCAAGATCGACCTGTCCACCGTGCCTGTCCGCAAGGGCTCCGGCTACCCCGCACCCTTCGACGCCCCTTGCGCCGAGCGCACACGCCAGCGCGTCGGCGATGCCGGCGGCCTCACCGATTTCGGCGTCAACCTGATGACATTGCCATCAGGCGGCTGGTCCAGCCAGCGCCACTGGCACAGCCATGAGGACGAGCTCGTCTATGTGCTGGAAGGCGAACTGGTGCTGGTCGAGGATGGCGGCGAGACGCTGCTCAAGGCCGGCGACTGCGCGACCTTTGCCAAGAACAGCGGCAACGGCCACCACATGATCAACCGCTCGTCCACAACGGCGCGCTATCTCGAGGTCGGATCGCGCAATCCGGATGATCTCATCACCTGCTCCGACATCGACATGATGAGCCCGAGTTCGGATGGCAGGTTCCTGCACAAGGACGGCATGCCCTATCCGGGGCAGGGGTGACGGCTGGACTATGGTCCGGCGCTGGCGTTCGCTGGGCGGGGGGATAAGCTCCTCACAATCAAAGGTGGCGCAGGCCCCCTCATCCGACCGCTTCGCGGCCACCTTCTCCCCACTGGGGAGAAGAGGGAAGCGCTGGCGCTGACCGGCTCCTCTCCCCTCGGGGAGAGGTCAGCCGAGCGAAGCGGAGGCTGGGTGAGGGGGCCTTGGCGCCAGCTTGGCAAACAAGGGGAAGATCACCATGAAAAAAGAAGTCATCGAAGTGCCCGTCATGTCGGCCAAGGTGCGGGCGCTCGGGCTGCCTTGCTCGACGGCAGTAAGGGCCAATGGCTTCGTGTTCATCTCGGCGACGCCGCCGGTGGACATGGTGAGCGGCGAGATGGTGCGTGGCGATATCGAAACGCAGACCGAGGCGTCGCTGAAGGCGCTGAAACACTGCCTGGAAGCCGCCGGCACCTCGCTGGACAATGTGGTGATGGTGCGCATCTACGCCGTCAATTCCGGCTTCTACAACGCCATCAACCGGGTCTATGCCCGGTACTTCAGCGTCAACCCGCCTGCGCGGAGCTTCGTGCCGGTGGCGTCGTGGCCGATGGAGTTCGATATCGAGATCGAGTGTGTGGCGGTGGCGTGAGGGGCCACCTCTCCCCTCATGAAATAATTTCCGCTTGTCTTTGAAGTAAAGTCGTCCTCAAATCTCGCCGGGGATAGGGAGGGCGAGTCATGAACAAATTACCGAAGAAATTCGGCGAACGCGTTGCGTCGAATCTCAAGAAGTATCAGCGGATTACGCTGGCTCAGCAAAAATCTGATGTCGCGGAAGCCGACACGGTTACCTTGGTCAAGGACATCCTGGCCGATGTTTTTGGCTATGATAAATATGACGAGCTAACCTCGGAACACCAGATCAAGGCTACATATTGCGATCTCGCGATCAAGATTGCAGGAAAACTGCGATTGCTTGTTGAGGTGAAATCAGCGGGCAGCAGCTTGGCTGATAATCACTTGAGGCAGGTTATCGACTACGGAGCCCACCAAGGCATTCACTGGGTGATCCTCACCAATGCGGTCGAATGGCGGTTGGTCCGTATCTATGTGGCAAACCAGATCAGCCATGAAGAAGTTTGCCGGATTGTCCTTGCCGACATGAATCCCAAGAATGAGGACCATCTACAGTGCCTCTTCCTGTTCGCCAAGGAAGGGCTGACGACCGATGCAATGGATGCATTCCATCAGCAGGCACAGCTGTTCAACAAGTTTACGGTTTCGGCGATCATCCGGTCTGAAGCCGTGATTTCGGTGGTGCGCCGGGAAATCCGGAAGCTCTTTCCAGACATCAAGGTTGGTAACGAGAACCTCTCGCAGTTGGTCGAAAATGAAGTAATCAAGCGGGATACGATCGAAGGCGACAAGGCTAAGGAAGCGGTCGCTAGGATGCGAAAGGCTACGAACAAACTGGAGAGGGCTAAGGCTAAGGCAGTGAAGCTCATTGAGGTAGAAACGCCAAAATGAGATTCTTTGGAGCCGAGCAATGAAAATTCAAAATTTCAGGATACGCCGGTTCAAGGTTATCGAAGATACCAGTGTAGGCCTATCTGATTTGAACATAATTGTTGGATCAAACAATTCTGGAAAAAGCAGCATAATTCAAGCTCTCCATTTTTGCATATCGATCTTGCAGTCCATCGCACTGGCAAAGAAATGGACGCGAAAAAGCCCTTTGATAGCGACGCTAGGGCCGGATGAGATCATATACTCTCCTGCGTCTAATCCATACGCCCTAGGTCAAGGTGGAAAATTGGTGGAGGGTGAAAATAGATCGATTTTGTTTGATTTGACCTTGGAGAATGGGCGTACTTTTTCCTTGGAAGTTGCGAAAGGTAAGAACAACAATGTCCAAGCCCGAATTGTGAATCCGGAAGTCGCTGTGGGATTAGCGAGTTTAGATGATCCGTTCAGCATATTCTCGCCGGGATTAGCGGGTGTCGCTAAGAGCGAGGTGTTTGTTTCTGATGGAGTTTTGTTGCGGGCTCTTGCTCGGGGTGACGCGAACGTAATTCTTCGCAATATGCTCCTTAGGCTTTGGCCAAATGAAGATAATAGAAATAGATTTCTCGTTGACCTCGCTGAGGTATTCCCTGGTGTCGAGATCGATGTTATTTTTGAGCAAAAGATTGATGAATATATATATGTATTCGTTAAGAAGGACGGCACGAGTATCCCTATTGAACTTTGCGGAACCGGATTCCTACAGGCAGTTCAGATACTGTGTTATCTTCATAGATTCCGCCCGAGCCTAATTGTTCTTGATGAGCCAGACTCCCATCTTCATCCGAACAATCAAAGGATAATCTCGAATCTTCTATTTAGAATAACTGAGGATTTAGGAACTCAGATTGTTATCACGACCCATTCTCGACACATAGTTGATGCGCTTTCCGGCGTTGCTCGATATATTTGGGTTCAGTCTGGTGCTGCGGCTCCGGCTTCCCGCGACGACCAGATTGACATACTAATGGATTCGGGCGCTCTCGATTTGAAGGAGAGAATTGGAACAAAGAACTACGATGCTATATTATTAACCGAGGATGAAATAACTAGAAGTATCGTTACATTATTGGCGTCTAGTGGATTTGATATGGAAAGAACGTTGATTCTTCCCTATGGCGGTGTAACGGAGTTACATAATCTTAGGACTATAGCGGATCATACTCGACGTATATCGGGCGCCCGCCTTGTGATTCATAGGGATCGCGACTTCCTTGACCCCATGGAAGTCGAAGCGTGGAAAACGTCAATTCGGGAGATGCAGTGTGATTCATTTGTGACAACTGGTGTCGATATCGAATCCCACTTGCTGAATCCGCGCTACCTTTCGGCTCTAAACAACTTACAGAACGAGGCTCAGTTTACGGAAATTCTCAATCAGGCGATCGAGGAGATTCGCGAGGACGCATACGAGCATGCTCTCAATTCCCGGTTAGATTGGGAACGCAAACAGGGAAATGGACGAGTAAACGTAGGAGCTTTAGCGCGAGACATGAGGCAAAGGGTGAATGATGACCCTCGTGCCAATATGTCGGGAAAGAAACTGCTTAAGAAAATTCGAGATATTTATCGCCAGCGCGTCGGTGCAAACCTGACCGTAGGAACGGGTTCTGAGTTGATACGTGATGACAGCTTATTGACGATAGCAAATAGGATATTTCCGCGCCGCAGAGAAAATCAGTGATGGACACCCTCAGGGAGCTCATCTGGGTGGTGGCGCTGCCCTTCATCCGCCTGCCGGCACCTTCTCCCCGTTGAACGGGGAGAAGAGAGCTAATTGCCTCAAGCAAAATACTCCTGCAGCGGCCTGACCTCCAGGCTCCCTGCCTTCAGCGCCGTAATCGCCTCGGCCACCGCCGCGGCGCCCGACAGCGTCGTATAATACGGCACCTTCTGCATCAGCGTGGCGCGGCGCAGGGACTTCGAGTCCGATACCGCCTTCTGGCCATCCGTCGTGTTGAAGACGATCTGGACCTGGCGGTTGCGGATGGCGTCTTCGATGTGGGGCCGGCCCTCCAGCACCTTGTTGATCTTCTGGGCGTCGACGCCATTTTCGGCGAGGAAGCGGGCCGTGCCGGATGTCGCCAGCACCTTGAAGCCCTGGCCGGCGAGGCGCTTGACCGCCGGCAGGATGCCGGCCTTGTCCTCGTCGCGCACCGAGACGAACAGCGTGCCGGAGCGGGGGAGATCGACGCCGGCGCCGAGCTGGCTCTTGGCGAAGGCGAGCGCAAAGTCGCGGTCGAGGCCCATGACCTCGCCGGTCGAGCGCATTTCGGGGCCGAGCAGGATGTCGACGCCGGGGAAACGGGCGAAGGGGAAGACGGCTTCCTTGACCGCGATGTGGCCGGGGTTTCTCGGGTCGGGCATCGCGCCGTAATGGGCGAAGGCGTCTTCCAGCTTTTCGCCGGCCATGACGCGTGCGGCAATCTTGGCGATGGGCCGGCCGATGGTCTTGGCTACGAAGGGCACGGTGCGCGATGCCCGCGGATTGACCTCCAGCACATAGACCGTGCCATCCTTGATCGCATACTGCACGTTCATCAGGCCGCCGACATTGAGCGCGCGGGCAAGGGCCGCCGTCTGTCGCTCCAGCTCGTCGACCAGCTCGGAAGGCAGCGAGTGCACCGGCAGCGAGCAGGCGCTATCGCCCGAGTGAATGCCGGCCTCTTCGATGTGTTCGAGAATACCCGACACGAAGGTCGACGTGCCGTCGCAGAGGCAGTCGACATCGACCTCTATGGCGCCGGAGAGATAGGTGTCGAACAGCAGCGGGTTCTTGCCCAGCAGCGTGTTGATCTGGCCGGTCTTGTCGTTGGGGTATTTCTGCTTGATGTCCTCCGGCACCAGGCCAGGCACGGTGTCGAGCAGATAGGACTGCAGCATGCCCTCGTCATGGATGATCTGCATGGCGCGGCCGCCGAGCACATAGGAGGGGCGCACCACCAAGGGGAAACCGAGCTCGCCGGCGACGAGGCGGGCCTGCTCGACCGAATATGCGATGCCGTTCTTCGGCTGGGTCAGGTTCAGCTTGTGCAGCAGCTTCTGAAAACGGTCGCGGTCTTCGGCGAGATCGATCATGTCGGGTGACGTACCGAGGATCGGGATGCCGGCCTTCTCCAGCGCATCGGCCAGCTTCAGCGGCGTCTGGCCGCCGAACTGGACGATAACGCCGACCAGTTCGCCCGAGGCCTGTTCGGCGCGCAGGATCTCCAGCACGTCCTCCGCCGTCAGCGGTTCGAAGTAGAGCCGGTCGGAGGTGTCGTAGTCGGTCGAGACGGTCTCGGGGTTGCAGTTGATCATGATCGCTTCATAGCCGGCGTCGCGCAGCGCGAAGGCGGCATGGCAGCAGCAATAGTCGAACTCGATGCCCTGGCCGATGCGGTTGGGACCGCCGCCGAGGATGACGACTTTTTTTCGCGACGACACTTGCGCTTCATTGGCCAGCGCGCCGGCGAAGGGCACTTCATAGGTCGAGTACATGTAGGCGGTGGGCGAGGCGAACTCGGCGGCGCACGTGTCGATGCGCTTATAAACCGGATGAACGTCGAGCTTTTCACGAATCTTCGCAATCACTTCGGCGTCGGTCTTCGTCAGCGAGGCGAGGCGGGCATCGGAGAAGCCCATCGCCTTCAGCATGCGCAGATTGACGGCGTCCTGTGGGATGCCGTGCTCGCGGATGCGGGCTTCCATGGAAACGATGCCGGCGATCTGTTCGAGGAACCACGGGTCGATCTTGCACATTGCGTGCACGTCTTCCAGCGAGGTGCCCATGCGGATCGCCTGCGCCACCATGCGCAGCCGGTCGGGCGTCGGCGTGCCGAGCGCGGCGCGAATGGCGTTGCGGTCGTCGGCGTGGTTGGCAGCTACGGCACCGTGGCCGAGGCCTGGGATTTCGATTTCGTCGAGACCAGTCAGGCCGGTTTCCAGTCCACGCAAAGCCTTCTGCAGCGATTCCTGGAACGTGCGGCCGATGGCCATGACTTCACCGACCGACTTCATGGCGGTGGTCAGCACCGGCTCCGCGCCGGGGAATTTCTCGAAGGCAAAGCGCGGGATTTTTGTGACGACGTAATCGATGCTTGGCTCGAAGGAGGCGGGCGTGGCGCCGCCGGTGATGTCGTTCTCCAGCTCGTCCAGCGTGTAGCCGACGGCGAGCTTGGCCGCGATCTTGGCGATCGGGAAGCCGGTCGCCTTCGAAGCCAAAGCGGAACTGCGCGAGACGCGCGGGTTCATCTCGATGACGACCAGCCGACCATCGGCCGGGTTGACGGCGAACTGCACATTGGAGCCGCCGGTCTCGACGCCGATCTCGCGCAGCACCGCGATCGAGGCGTTGCGCATCATCTGGTATTCCTTGTCGGTCAAGGTCAGCGCGGGGGCGACGGTGATCGAGTCACCGGTGTGTACGCCCATCGGGTCGATGTTCTCGATCGAGCAGACGATGATGCAATTGTCCGCCTTGTCGCGGACGACCTCCATCTCATACTCCTTCCAGCCGAGCACGCTTTCCTCGATCAGCACTTCGGTGGTCGGCGAGGCGTCGAGCCCGGACTGGACGATGTCGTAGAATTCGGCGCGGTTGTAGGCGATGCCGCCGCCTGTGCCGCCCATGGTGAAGGACGGGCGGATGATGGCGGGCAGGCCGACATGGTCGAGCGCCTGGGCGGCAATCGCCATGCCATGGCTGATGTAGCGCTGCTTGCGGTCGCCTTCGCCGAGGTTCCAGCGGGTTTCCAGCGCGTCGAGCGCGGCATCGAGGTCGGCAGGCGCCTCGGCCTTGACGGCGGCGCGCTCGGCCTCGTGCGTCTTGCGGTCGGCGTTCTTGACATCGGTGGCATTGGCAAGCATCGACTTCGGCGTTTCCAGGCCGATCTTCTTCATCGCCTCGCGAAACAGCGCCCGGTCCTCAGCCTTGTCGATCGCCGTGGCGTCGGCGCCGATCATCTCGACATTGTAGCGTTCGAGCACGCCCATGCGGCGCAGCGACAGAGCAGTATTGAGCGCGGTCTGGCCGCCCATGGTCGGCAGCAGCGCGTCGGGCCGCTCCTTGGCGATGATCTTGGCGACGACTTCAGGCGTGATCGGCTCGATATAGGTGGCGTCGGCCAGTTCCGGGTCGGTCATGATGGTGGCCGGGTTGGAATTGACCAGGATGACGCGAAAGCCCTCCTCCTTCAGCGCCTTGCAGGCCTGTGTGCCGGAATAATCGAACTCGCAGGCCTGGCCGATGACGATGGGGCCGGCCCCGATGATCAGGATCGACTTGATGTCGGTGCGTCTTGGCATCGTTGTGAGTTCCGTTCGGCGAGCGGCTTGCACGAAAAACCGGGACGGGAAGACCCGGCCGGTTGTGCTTGCGATTCTGGTATCAGGCTAGGAGGGCCTTATAGGGAAGAGTTTTGGGAGATGTAACCCCGAAAATGAGGCTATGCAGTAGGGATCAGGCAGCAGGGATCAGGCAGGAGCGAGGTTAAGCCGTCTATTGCCTATCCCTACTGCTTAACACCTAATCCCCCAGCGCGAGCTGATCCGTAATCTCAAACCGCTCGGCAGCGCCGATCCGGATCATGTTGAGGCTGCCTTCCCTTGTGAAGCGGAACTCGCTGGGCGAATCCGAGTTGGCCGGCATGCCGGCAGAGAAGGAGATGGCGCGCGTGCCGCCATCGGGCCAGGTCACGGTGATGTCTGCCTTGTCGGCGCCATTGTGGACGATGTTGACGGCGCAGCGGGTCATCGGCTGACCGACATAGCGCGCGCAGGGGATCTCGGCGGCGGCGCCGAGGGCGGGCGGGGGTTCCAGCCGTGCAACGGTTTGCGTAGCGGTCGCAGCTTTGGCCTGGTCCGGCCGTGGCGTCGGGGATGGTACCCTCGGCGCGGACGTCGCATCTGGTGCGACTTCCGCATTCGCGGCGGAATCCTGTACCGGCTTCCCTGTGGTCTCCGTCGCCGGAGCCTCCGTGGCAGCGATCTCGCCCGTCGTCGGGCTTTCATTGGCTGCGAAGGCGAGGCCATAAGCATCCTGCATGGCGGTCCTGCCGATCTCGGCGGCGGATTTCGGTGCGCCTGGATCCGTGCCGCCAAGGCGCTCCGTCAGGTCGAGTGGGGCCGGCGCGGGTGCAGCCGGGGTGGGTGGAGCCTGAGTGGGTGCAGCCGGAGCGGCAGAGGCGGCGGGTGCAGTTGTCGGGGGCGCTGCGGCCACGTCGGCCGGCTGCGTCGGCATGTCGGGCGCGAGCGCCGGGCCGCCGGCTTCAGCGCTGGCGGTCACTTGGGGCGGCGCGGCGTCAACTTCGACCACGGTCGGGTTGTCGGGGATAAGATAGCGCGCGGGCGCCCAGCCTTTGACCAGTGGATTGTCGATCTCCTCGACCTTGCACCAGCGGTGGCCGTCCACTTCGTTGCAGCCGAAATTCCTGACGCTCGAGCCGATCGGCAGGCGCGCCTGGGTTCTGCCCACAGGCGACGGCGTGGCGCGGATGTTGAGGAGATCGCCTGGGCCGAGCTCGGTCACGATGGAAACGATGTCGGCAGGCGCGTCCTCGGCATAAGCCGGCATGCTCACCAGCAGCAGGCCTATGAGCAACATTCCCATGAGCAACGGGGCCCGCAGGAGCGGAGCGCCAGTCAGTCGATGCAAAATGGTTCGGATTGTGCGCCTCATCATTGGCAGTGCGCCGATTACCCTTGCGGCAGCAGTCCTGCCGTATGCCAAGGCGGTTTTATAAGGGACGATACGCGGCCATGTAAGTCTGAAAATGCGTCCGATGTTTGGTGCCGCGAGGCCGAGGCAGGGCGCAGCCATGCGGTCAAGCGGAGCCTTGCCAAGAGGGTTTGGGCATGAAGCCGGTTCTCAGCGCATGCGCCCATTCCGGTCGGCCCGCCTGTGCGGCCTGTCTCGCCGCCGCTTCGTGGTCGTAGTCGACGGCGATGGTCTCAAAACGGTCGGGTTCTTCGCCATCCAAGGTGAGGATGCCGTAGCGCGCATGCGGGCTGCCTTGCTCCGAAACATGCGCCGGGGGCGTGTCATCTTCATAGGCGGGGGCGCCGACGCTGCCGGGATTGAAGAGGAAGGGACCGCCGGGGATACGGACCAGTTCCGCGCGGTGGCTGTGGCCGCACAGCACGACGCGGCAGGCCGGGTCCAGCCCCTGCAACCGCCGCTGAATAGCGGCAAGCGGCGCGCGCACCAGTTGGCCATCGACGATCGCGTCGAGCAGGTATTTCTCGTCATGGTCGGGCCGCGCATGGAAAGCGACCACGCCGGGAACAATCTCCAGCGTGAAGGGCAGGGCGAGCAGGGCTTCGCGCTGCGCTGATGTCAGCCGTTCCTGCGCATAGCGGTCCGAAGCCCACATCGTATCGTCGGCCGGATCGACGGCGACGCGGCGGTCATGGTTGCCGCGCACCGTCGGCAGGTCGAGCGCTTCGAGCCGCTCAAACGTCTCGCGCGGCCAGAGCGGGCCGGAGACGCAATCGCCAAGGTTGACGGTGAGATCGGCGCCGCCGCGCCGCGCCAGATCGGCGAGCACGGCATCCAGCGCCAGCACATTGCCATGGATGTCGGCGAGAACGGCAATGCGCATGCGGCGGGCTCCCTTGGTGCAGCCGTTGAGGCTTGCGGCCCGTCTTCCTATCAAGCCGCTGCCTTCATTATCAAGCCTTTGAGATCGTTCGAGACAGCCGGGAGCTGGCTATCGCGGAAGCACTCCATCTGCTAGCGTCCACGCCGTTCCAGAGTTCATCCGGGGGAGGACAGGCGATGACCCGCGACCAGATGGTTGCCCACCTCCGCGCCGCCAATGACGTCGCGCGCGAGACTGCCGCGCACGGGCATCATCCTTTCGGCAGCGTGCTCGTCGGCCCCGACGATCGCATCCTGATGCGGCAAGGCAACATCAACACCGTGCGCCACGCCGAAACGGAGCTCTCTCGGCGTGCCGCGGACGCCTATCCGCCGGATTTCCTCTGGTCCTGCACGCTGGTCACAACCGGCGAGCCCTGTGCTATGTGCACGGGAACGCTCTACTGGGCCAATATCGGCCGGCTGGTCTACGGCTTCGAGGAGACCAAGCTTCTCGCGCTGACTGGCAACCACGCCGAGAATCCCACGATGAACCTCTCGTCGCGCACAGTCCTCGGCTCCGGGCAGAAGCCGGTCGAGGTCCACGGACCCTTCCCCGAGATGGACGAGGAGCTCCTCGCCCCGCATATCGGTTTTTGGGAGCGCTAGGACCTTGACTTATAAACCGGTTAGGCCGGCATTTCGATGTCGTGGCCACCGACGATGGGCAGAGCCGGATCATCTCCGGCCGCCGCAATCACGCTGTCGAGCAGGCCGGGGAAGCGGGCGTCGAGGTCGGCGCGGCGCAGCGTGATCATCCGATTGGTGCCGGCCACTTCGGCGCGGGTGACGCCGGCCTCACGCAGTTTGGCCAGGTGATAGCTGAGATTGGTCTTGGAGCCGAGGTCGAGGAACCGGCTGCAGTTCAGCGGCACGCCTTCCTTGCTGGCGAGATAGCGCACGATGGCGAGTCGGGTCGGGTCGCCAAGCACGCCGAGCACGACCGGCAGGCTGATCTGGTCCGTATTGGGGTGCGGCAAAGTCATGGCCCGAAACTAAGCACAGTCTGTGGCGATTTCAACGCGTCCATGTTTCGCGGGCATGCACAGTCCGTTCGCGATTGGCCCAATGGCTGTCCTGACACAGGGCTGTCAGCAGGCTTCAGCTATTTTCGTCTGGCTTCATTGACATCATGCCCTGTTATGTCCAATTGTTCAATAACTTTTGAACTAAGGTTACCCCAATGGACAAGCGCCTCTTCTGGCTTGCGCTCGGATCGTTCACGATCTCGACCGAAGGCTTCGTCATCTCCAGCCTGCTGCCTGACATCGCCACCGACGCCCGCATTTCCATTCCGCTCGCCGGCACGCTGATCACCGCCTTCGCGCTGGCTTACGCCATCGGCACCCCGATCCTGGCAACGCTGACCGGCGAGTGGGACCGGCGCCGCGTCATCTTGTGGACGCTGGCGTTCTTCGTCATCGGCAATGTGGTGGCGGCGCTGAGCTCGTCCTTCGAACTGCTGCTCATTGCGCGCATCATCATGGCGCTGTCGTCAGGCTTGTTTGCCGCGACCGCTCAAGGCACGGCGGTGGCGCTGGTCGATGACCACCACCGGGCGCGGGCCATTGCGGTCGTCGTCGGCGGAACCACGGTGGCGGTTGCGCTCGGTGCACCGCTCGGCGCGCTGGTTGCCACGATAGCCGGCTGGCGCGGGACCTTCTTTGCCATTGCCGGGCTCGGCGCGCTGGTCGGCGCCATCCTGTGGTACCGGCTGCCGCGCGGCATTGTCGGTACCAAGCTGCCGCTCAGGCGGCGGCTGGCCGCGGCGCTGCGCCCCGGAGTCATGCCGATCCTGCTGACCACCGCTCTTGCCCTCATCGGCGCCTTCTCGGTGTTTTCCTATATCGCACCGCTGGCCATCCAGAGCGGCGGCCTCAGCCCGATTGCGCTGCCCGGCATGCTGCTCGCCTTCGGTGTCGGCGCCGTCATCGGCAACATAGCCGGCGGCCAGGCGGCCGACCGTTTTGGTGCGACGCGCACCGTCGGCTGGTCGCTGGCGCTGAGCGCCGTCATGCTGGTGATGCTCTCGGTCATCCCGACCTTCCTGCCGCAGCATCTCGCCGGGCCGGCATTGATGGCCATGATGGTGCCGTGGGGCATGGTTGGCTGGGCATTTCCGCCGGCGCAGGCCAGCCGCATCATCAAGCTGGCGCCCGACGCCGCCCCGATCGTGCTGTCGCTCAACGCTTCGGCGCTCTATCTCGGCGTGGCGCTGGGTGCTGTGGTCGGCGGCGCCGTGCTGCGCTACGGCGTGCCGGCCGATCTCGGCCTGGTCGCCGCCATCTTCCCGCTGATCGGGCTTGGGGTGGTGCTGGCCGGCCGCTGGGCGGCCCGGCCGGTCGCCATGCCGGCCGAATAGATCTTTGCAAAGGACCGGCGGCCGCTCTTTCAGCTTGAAGGGGCGGCCGCCGGCACGTCGTATTCCAGCGCCGCGACTTCATCCAGCATAGCGCGCAGATCTGCCGCTCGTTGCGGGCCGAACAGCGCCTCGAAGCGCTGCTGAGCAGTGCTCCACAATTGCGTCGTCTCCTCGAGCTTGGTCTGGCCTTGCGGCGTCAGCCGCACCCGCTTGACGCGGCGATCGTCTTTGTCAGCGAAGGTGTCGACATAGCCGTCGCGGATCAGCGGCTTCAGCGTATGGCCGAGGGCCGACAGGTCCATGACCATCTCTTCTGCAATCGTGCCCATCGCCGGCTCGTTGCTGACATGGATCTGGTAGAGCAGGCCGTACTGCGTGCCCTTCAGACCCGAAGGCGAGATTACATCGTCATAGAAGCGGCCGAGCTTGCGCGCGGCCCGCCGCAGCGTGGCGTTGTTGCAAAGGCTAAATCCCGGCAGCGCGGTCTTGCTCATCACGACTCCTTGCCGGCAAAACCGCTGCCGGCCTGCCGCAGAAATAGTTTCTGCCGCCTCCGTTGACAAGATGGTGGTATATGCCTACTTCCCAGAAAGTGGTATATGCCACTAACTGGAGATCAGGGCGGGACGAGGGTTCATCGACCTGTCTCGCCGGGCAGAAAAAAGGAACAGGACAATGAGTGGACAGGACAACAAGGGTACCGCAGTCGTCACCGGCGCATCTGCCGGCATCGGCGCGGTCTATGCCGACCGGCTGGCCGGGCAAGGCTACGATCTGGTGCTGGTAGCGCGGCGCGCCGACCGGCTGGAGGAACTGGCTGAAAAGCTGCGATATGCTTACAAGCGCAAGGTCAGCGTGATTGCCGCCGACCTCGCCGAAGACAATGATGTGCGCGGCGTCGAGTAAGCGATCGCAGCCGACGATAGCGTCACGCTGCTGGTCAACAATGCCGGCATTGGTGGCCAGGCCGTGGTGGCAACGGCCGACGCCGACGAGGCCGAGCGCATGATCAAGGTCAACGTCATCGCCTTGACCCGCCTGACCCGCGCCGTTCTGCCGGGGCTTCTTGCGCGCAACCGCGGCGCCATCGTCAACATCGCCTCTGTGCTCGCCTATGATACCTCGTTCGGCGGCATCTACAGCGGCACCAAGGCCTATGTCGTCAACTTCACCGAGGCCCTGCACCGCGAAGTCGCCGGCACCAATGTGAAGGTGCAGGCGGTGCTGCCGGGCGCGACCCGCACCGATTTCTGGGAGCTTGCCGGCGGTGATATCGACAATCTGCCGAAGGAGATCATCATGACCGCCGACGATATGGTCGATGCCGCGCTTGTGGGCCTATCCAGGGGCGAAGCCGTCACCGTGCCGGCGCTGGCCGACGCAGCTAAGCTCGACACCTTCCTCGGCGCAAGGCAAGTCTTCTATGGCAGCCTGCACGCCGACAAGCCGGCTGCCCGCTACGCGGCTTGAGAGTAGCTGGTTCGCGAACCAGGACCCCACCCCGCTCACTTCGTTCGCGACCCTCCCCACAAGGGGGAGGGTAAGTGCGCGCTCCCCTACCTCCCCCTTGTGGGGAGGTCGGACCGCAGGTCCGGGTGGGGGTACTGGCGCCGACCTCTGCGGTTACGCTCCCCACCACATCGGAATGATCGACGCAGCCAGGACCAGCGCCAGCACGATGTTGAGCGCGCGCCATTGCCATTCGGTCTTGAGCAGCCGTGCCAGCACCATGCCCGCCACGCACCAGATCGACAGCGAGACGGCTGCAGTGAGGCCGAAGGTCGAGCCGAGCAGCAACGCGAGTTGTCCCGGCCCGTCGGCAAGGGCTGCGAACGAGGCCGCCGCCCCCAGTCCCATCGACCAGCCCTTCGGGTTCATCCATTGAATGCCGGCGCCGCCGAAGAAGCTGTTGGGTTTTGCCATCGCCACATCGAAATCAGGCGGCCCGGCGCGGCCGATCTTGATTGTCAGCCAGATGAGATAGAGCGAGCCGATGATTTTCATGGCCAGTTGCAGCGAAGGCATGGCCAGCAGCAGACCGGCTAGCCCGGCGGCGGCAGCAGCGGTCACGGTGGCGAGGCCGGCAGCGCTGCCGATCAATAGGGGAACGGAACGGCGAAAACCGAACTGCGCGCCTGAAGCGGTTGACAGGGCGGTGGCGATGCCGGGCGTGACGGTAGCCACGAAGGCAAACAGGATGAGCGGAAAGATGGGTTGCAACATGAGGGGTCCTTCATCGAAGGCCCTACGGTAGACTTTTGCATACTTCAGTAAATGCAATGTTTGCGATGGTTGGCATTAGCAGATATAATGCCAACCATGATCCGCAACCTCGACACAGCGCTGATCCGCACCTTCGTCACTGTCGCAGACAAGGCCAGCATGACGGCGGCGGCGAACGCGCTGCATCTGACGCAAGGCGCCGTAAGCCAGCAGATCAAGCGGCTGGAAGAAGCGCTCGGCTGCAGCCTGTTCGAGCGCGACCGGCGTGGCTTGCGGCTGACGGGGCCCGGCGAGCGGCTGTTCGGCAAGGGCAAACGGTTGCTTGGCCTCAATGACGAGATCTGGGCCGAGATGGCGGGCACCGAGTTCGCCGGCCAGGTGCGGCTCGGTGTTCCCTATGACCTTGTCGGCACCTTGCTGGCGCCGGTGCTGAAGGCCTATGCCGAGACCTATCCGCAGGTCGAGATTTCGCTGCTCTGTGCGGCTTCGCCGGACCTTGCCGCGGCTCTTGCGGCCGGCACCATCGACCTTGCCGTCATCGAGGAACGGGTCGGCCCGTCCGCCGGTGAGTGCCTGGCCATTGACCGGCTGGTCTGGGTCGGAGCCAAGGGCGGCGTCGCCCGCGCCAAGCGGCCGCTGCCGGTGTCGATCGTCGCCGATACCTGCGCCTTCCGCCCGGTGGTGCTGTCGGCGCTGAACGAGCACGGGCTGGAATGGCGCACCGTGTTCGAGAACGGCAACATCGATGCCACGACCGCGACGGTGCGCTCCGACCTTGCCGTCACCGCCTGGCTGGCCTCCACCGTGCCCGCCGACCTCGACATCCTGCCTTTCGATGCCGGGCTGCCGCCGCTGCCGAATTTTTCCATCAATCTGCATTTGCCGAGGTTTGGCGCGGCGCCTGCCGCGCAGGAGTTCGCGCGGTATATCAGGGATGGGCTGGAACGGCGGGCTGTGGCGGCTTAACAGAACTTGGATTTGCTCTCCCCCGTCGATCGGGGGAGAGGTGTGGCGCGCAGCTGGACGGGGGGGGGGGGGGCCGAGTAATAGGTGGGGGGAGAATTTTTGGCCGTGGTGGTGTGGCCCAACCCCGGCGCCGGGGGCGGAGGCCCCCCACA
>NZ_JAMYVB010000025.1:0-70263 GCF_040323635.1 Mesorhizobium sp. M0037
GTGCAAATGGTGATTGGTGCGTATTGGTGCTGGTTGCTGTTGATCTGAAGAGTGGCGGAGCCCCGACGCAAAAGTGGGCCACCTCAGCGCGGGCGGCTTCGAGAGATCGGCCCTCACTTCCAGGAGCACAGCACCACCCCTGCCATACGACGCTGATCCTTGGTTCAGCCGACGGCCTGACGCCATCAACCCGCAAGGGGTCGGACTACGCGAAGCGTGCCGCCGCTTCGGCCCCGCCTTCGCTGTGATTGCGGCCATCGGCCGAACACATCGGGAGCCTGTCAGCGGGGGAGGGTCCTCCGCTTCAAACAGGAGCCGGATCGATGTCCCTCGCCGACGCGCATGCCTTCGCCTTCAGCCTCGCCGCCACCCTCATGGGCGCCATACGATTGCCAGGGTCTGCGATCTGGGCAATCTTTCCGTAGTCACCTCCTATTCACCTGTGAGCATCACGCCACTTTCTTCAAGGGACCTCCCGGCTTTATCCATTTTGGGGATCACAATAGCCAGTTTGCCGGACCCAGCATTTTCCTTATCATGGAAGGTTTGGAAGTTCGCGCCTGCGACGTTGCGCCATTGGATCAACCCGTCCATGGGACGATCATCAGGCCTCTGCTCGAAAAGCCGGGTATAGAACTCCTCCGCTTTGTCCATCCTTGCCGTGGCGAACGGCGTAAATTCCTTGGATTTGCATCCACATGCCTCGTGCAAATTGATTCCACCAATAAAAGGGCATGGGCGGGTTCCGTTCCGAAATGCGGTGTTTGCGGCAACCTGCTTTGTACGTTTCCGACTCTTGCCTTTTTCGGAAAGTGACCCACAGAATAGCTGATGAGGTTCTATCTCTCTGGGAGGATGGGATGGACATTCAAGCACCTGTTCGGCCTACGCAGCAAACGGCCAAGGAGCTGGTCCGCGAGGTCCTGTTGGGCTCTCAACCCGGCGACATTATTTCCGTTAAAGCGACCATTGTAGCGGTCCGTGAGCGCGGCCGCGATGTTCTCGAAACTGACTGCCAGTTAGTCGAAATGATCATCAAATCAGCCTCCGTTTGGGGACTGTTCATCGCCTTTGACGTTCGAGAGGCGTGATGCCCCACCGTTGGTTCAACCCTCCGGTTTATGTGAAGACCGAGCGCCCGGGGCTTCGCCTTGGTGTGAACCGGGTTGATGCCGCCGCCGAGGAGCTCCTTAAAGTGGTCCAATCGTGGCCCCAAGTGGCGGCTGGCGGCCGAGGCTTGCCTATCTGCGATCGATGGCAAAATGCCAGGTAATGACTTCCGGCTGCTGTTCGAAGCGGCAGCCGATGAAGAGGAGATGCTACTGCCGGATTAACAACGCTATACGGACGGGACCATTCGCGTCTGTTCGCGTTGGCGGTCGGCGAATTACTTGAACAATCTGACGCAAATGGCTGTGGCCATTGCTCTGTTTTGACCTTTTGTGTTACCTATTGTGCTACCTAACGTCCTACAAATGGGGGGCGCCAAAGCCAGCATCCCGACGTAGGTGGCCTCGCACTGCGGGCCAGCAGAGGTGTCCCCGATCAACATCGTAAATCCGCGTTCCCGAGCCTCCTTTTCGATCCCTTGAAGAATACCGGAAAGAACGGGTTCGCGATGTCCGACACCAGAACAATAAGCGCATCGGAACGACCCCGGCGAAAATCAATAGCTTGTCGATTGAACTGAAATCCGATCGACCTTGCAGCCTCGTTCACGCGGGTTCGGGTATCCTCCTTCACGTCGCCTGTACGCTCGAATTTCTGCTTTTGAGGCGCTTAGCCGACTGGCGGCTCATCACGAGAGCGGTCCGGCAGCTTTAGGAGTAGTCGATTTGTAATATGGGTGCCAACTATTCGTCCCAATTGGGACAGGCTGCGGCCGGCAAGCTGCGCCTAGGTCTCACAAAAGGCTCAGGCGCTGGCATCGGAAAAGGGGCGGCTGCTAAATTCTGAATGACCGATATGAGGCGCATGCGGTCCGGCAGTATAGGGAACGAGAGCAGAAGGTCTGCTTCTGGTGCAAACCAGCGGAAAGGCGCCATTCCGCTGGTGGCGCGATCTTGGCCGCAACGACGTTGGTTGCCGCTGCCTGAAAGCAGACACGGTGATACCGCGTTGGCAGCTTTGGCGCCTCAGAGCGATATTGAGGCTCAGGACGGTTTTATCTCACCTCGCGACCAATCAGCTTGGAAAAGCGGCATAGTCCGGATGCTCGTACCCCCAGCGGCCGGCGGAGATCGCATGATGCACGCCAGCTTCCTGCGCCGCCTCCAACACCTCCTCCGTGCTGTTGTCCTTGTCGGTGCAAACGAGCCAGCCTCCGCTTCTATGGTTTCCGAACGAATTAAAATGATCTTGAGAACCATTATCAAATGCGCGTCCCGAAATGGGGGCGAAGGCGATGCCAGCGCATCGGAGCGGAAGTTCTATGCCGGCGACCCTCCGCGGAAGTCGGTGCGAAAACTCCTGCCACAGCCCGCAACCGGAACATCAGATGTGCTGGTGCATTGCTAGTGAACGCCAATTCGACTGGGGCGCAAAATGCATCGCGCGATCACAAATGCATGGGCAATGGTGCGAGAAGCCGTCGTTGGGTTCGTCAACGACAATGCTCTCAGCCATGGCGCAGCAATCGCTTTTTATGCCACAATATCGTTGGCGCCAATTCTGCTCATCGTGGTTGCAATTGCGGGTCTCGCATTCGGTCACGAGGCAGCGCAAGCGGCATTGTCCGCCCAAATCACAGGGATGATGGGTACAGAAAGCGCAAACATCCTTCAAACCGCACTGAAGAGCGCATCCGAAAAGCCATCCGGCGGCACCTGGGCGGCGGTGATCGGCATCATCACCTTGCTTGTGAGCGCTTCCGGGGTCTTCGGCGAAATACAGCAGTCTTTGAACATGATATGGAAGGTCGAAGCGCAGGGCAGTTCGTTGTCTCGCCTGGTGCGCGCACGTGCGGTAAGTCTGGGACTGGTCACCGCACTTGGCTTCATGTTGCTCGTCTCTCTAGTCGCGAGCACGGCGATTTCGGCCCTAGGCAACCTCATCAACGCACAGTTGCCGTTCGGGACACTTGTCCTGGGCGTTATCAACGCGGTCGTTTCTTTTGTCCTCCTCGCAGCTATTTTCGCTGCCGTCTTCAAGATCTTGCCTGATCGAACCCTGGAATGGCGGGATGTCTGGATTGGCGCTGTTGTGACCGCTGCCCTGTTCACGCTCGGGAAATCGCTTATCGGTTGGTATATAGGCTCCAGCGCGGTCGCGGCCTCATATGGGGCCGCCGGTGGGCTGCTCGTCATCCTGTTGTGGGCTTACTACTCGGCGGAAATTTTTCTTTTTGGTGCGGAAATCACTCGCGCCTACTCCATTCGACACGGCAGCAGGTCCGATCAGGAAGCTGTGCTTCACAATGCTTGACCTGCAAGACATGCCACTATCGCCGGCTGATCCCCGGTCCTGATCGCGTACTCTGATCAGGTCTAGGCTCGCCGGGATCGAGGTGGTTGGGGTCTTCGCCCGGCGAGCTGTCCACCTGCACGGAAAGTACTGGCCGTGGGTTTGCCCATCAGCCGTGACTTATCCAATATCGGTGCGGTTAAGCCCCACAAGCACGCCCAACTGCTGGGGGGCTTTTTTGGGTCAGTCGGGAACATCCTCGCCCTGAGGCTGTTCAGTCACACCCGGCTCGTTCTTAAGCGGTCCTGCCGGTGACCAAGATGGCCCCTCACTCATCATGGTCGGCCCGCGCTCGGAAGCAAGCGCGGGCCATCCCTGAACAAGTCCGGGGCAATCGGCCAGGCAATTGCAGCATCGATGGTGGCCGGCCGCCTTGACCGAACTTGCGGGGCCAATTCCTCCTAGGTTGACGACGAAATATCGGTAGCAATTTCTACAATTTTCAATTTGGCTGGAAACCCTTTCTACCCGCAAGCGTTGAATTAGCACGGCTGCATTAAAGCAGTTGCATTCGGAGGAATTTTGATGAATTCGAAAATGCTCATTCTCGGCGCGACATTTGCCCTTGCGGATCGGCCTTTGCCGGCAGTTACACTGGCACGTCTGCGCTCGACGATCCTGCAAGAATGTCTCCTTTCTTCACGGACAGCAGCATGAAGACCATGAAGTCTGAGGCCGAAGCGAAAACCGCTTGGTCGGCTATGTCTCAGGAGGATAAGGACGCGGTGATGAAGGACTGCGCTGACGCAGATATTGCGAAGGCCCATGAGAACTTCTGCAAAGCTGCGATGATGATGGGCAAATAGGCCCAGCACCTAGCTTAATATAATACGCGCCCGCTGGCCCCGGCCGGCGGGCGTTTTCATTTGCCCTCGGACCCTGGGCCAATTCGCACAGTTGCTCCCCTGGGATGGCGCGGGCCACTCGATCTGAGACTCTGTCAATCGCCCGTCGGGCCTGATGCCCTCCATGGCGCAAGCCGGAATGCATAACGATTGCGGATGTGGCTGTTAAAATAGACTCCCTTGGCAAAGGCAGCTTTGAACGCAGCAACGGCCTCAGCAGGTACGTCCAAGAACTCGTAATGCTTCCCGCTCGCTACAAACCAAACCGACAGGACCCTAGTGTTGGGGTCATATTCGAACTTGCGTATCGAGGTCGACGGCATGGTATGCCATTCAAAAACTCAGCTAGCCGAGTTGGATCGCCAGCTACAGGCTGAAACTGTATTCGAATATGTGGCCGCGCTTTTCGTCGGCAACCCTGATCCAGATGGGCTCGCTGGTGCGCAGAGTGACTTCGCGCTCTGTCGCTTCCCGCGCCGCCCTGATCGGCGTTGTCGCATGGACGATGTGGGTAGCCGTCACGGTATCGCCGTCCATTTCCTCAACGTGGAATTTCGGCACTTTTGGTCCTAAGCGTCCAGTTCGAGCGGCTCGTGCTCCGGATCGGCATGATAAGTGACCTGGCGAAAATCGCGCATATCAATCTGTTGCCCGCAAACAGGGCAGGGGAGGAAATGCGCGAGTTCGCTCGCGGGCGGGCCTTCATGTCGGTGCCCGATTAGTGGTCTGCCGAGATCAGACAGCCTGGTCATTGTTTCCGCAGCGGCTTGGCTACCGGCTCCAAAGTCTCGCGTTGGTTGCCGTGCTTCGCGATCAGCTCTTTGACCTGCTGGGGTGTGATGCCGGTCTTTGTTGCGAAATATTCAACTTCATAATCCTCATCGGCCGAGACACGGTCCCGATCACGAAAATCCCGCTTGCTCTTGTCGTCGGCTATATCGATTCCTCCTCGCTCATCCCGCAACGCCGAGTTGACTTGTTTGTTGCACCCAAGAGGCTGATTTCCGGTTTCGGAACTATTTTAGCTTCATCTTATTGAATCGCCGGAGGGTGGTCAGTACATGCGTTTGAAGTTCATCGAGCCGTTGATGCCGACCCTTGTGGAGAAGCCTCCCGAGGGTGAAGGCTGGACCCACGAAGTCAAGTTCGACGGCTACCGATCGCAGATGATCATCGATGAAGTCGGCATGCGCATTTATACGCGCAATGGCCACGACTGGACGGCAAAATATCGCGACATGGTGAGAGAGGCCAAGCTCCTTGGTGCCGAAAGCGCCATCGTCGACGGCGAGATAGTCGTTCTGAATGACAAGGGCGTTTCGGACTTCGCAGCGCTGCGCAAAGCCATCACCCGCCGGCAACACGACTTGTATTTTGTTGCCTTTGATCTGCTTCATCTTAACGGCCACGATCTGCGCGATAAGGCGCTAGAGGAGCGGCGCGAGATCCTGGCCAGCATGATCGAGCCCGGCGGGCGCATTCAATTCAGTGAGCCGCTGCCGGGCGAAGCGAAGGCCATCTTTCACTTGCTCGACAAGGCCGGACTTGAAGGCATGGTGTCGAAGCGGAAGGACAGCAAATACCGAAGCGGTCCGTCGACCAACTGGCTGAAGGCCAAGTGCTATGCGATTGACGAGTTCGATCTGCTCGGCGTCGAGCGTGAAGTGGGCAAGCCGGCTTTCGCTCTGATGGCTGAGCGCGGCACAGGGCGCTATGTCGGCAGCGCGTTCGTCACCTTGAACCGGGAAATGCGCGAGAGGCTATGGAAACGCGTCCAGGAGCACTCAGGGACGGCGCCCAAGGGCATCATGAAGCGGCCAGCGACGCAATGGGTCAAGCCAGGGCTGATCGGCCGTGTGAAGCACCTGCGCGGCGAGGATGACCTGCGGCATGCATCGCTGCAGGACTTCCGCGAGGAGAACAAATAGCAGCTCCACAACTGGTCATCGCTTTTGCGAGAGGCGCGCATCCTAACGCCGCAAAGGCGGAGCTGAACGCGATACCGCAGGAACTCGCCTCACGCTTGTCAACGGTTAACACGGCTAAGAACGCCTAACACAATTCACTTCGTCACTGTCATTGCCAAGAATAGGTATGGAGTTTTTAGACATTTATTCATCTACTCGTGCTTTCTAGTGAGCTATGTCTTTCAGCACCTTCACCCGGATCTGGTTTGGAGGATGTCGTGGTCACGATCATAATTAATGCCGACAGCGGAGGTTTCCGCATGGCACATCTTACCGCCGATACGCCTATCTGATCGCGTTCCCGTTTTTCGATCAATACCCAATCAAGCACTCAACGACCACACCGTCGCGCTGGTTGCGAGCTAAAACACCGCCGGCCTTGGTTTGGAAAAGGGGCTGACATCCTTGGAGGCGCATTATGACAAAAATTTTTGAGATCCTGGTGGGAAGCATGGCCATTGGAGCCGTTCTCGCAAATCTTTGCATGCCGGCGAACGCCGCAGTTGGCGACGACGGAACCACTGCACCCATTGGCACGAGCGGTGCCACTGTCGGAACCGAGTCCCCCGACAATCCGACCAATACGGATCTGACTCGCATTGTCGACGCTATGTCGAGCGCCGAAATCACTCGGTTCAAGAAGCGCTGCATCGACGTGATCGAGAGCCGGGGCGTTTATGATCGTGACCTGCGCCAGCTCTGCCTGCTGATCTGGCGCCACTAACCAAACCGTTCGCAAGTGCCGGAGCTGTCGACATGACACTCTCCAGTTCCGACAGTGGAGGCCCGCCCACCGAAAGGTTGGCGGGCTTTTAGATAGCGGCCCTTACCCTACGGTTGGGTAAGTGTTTCCGCCCGATTTCCTGGCGTGCAGGCTTTCGTGACACAGTCGGCAATAGCCAAGAACGCTCAATCGGCGCTCGATGCCGCTAATCAGGCGGTTGCCGACGCCAAAGCGGCGCTCGACGCGCTGAATGCGAAAGCGGCTGACCCGAATACCCCGCCCGAAGATGTCCCTACGCAGGCCGACCTCGATGCAGCACAGACAGCATTCGATGACGCCACTCAGGCCGCGGCCGATGCTCAGGCCGCCGCCGCTGACGCCGCCGCCAATGTCCCATCGATCGATGCAGCCCTTGCCCAAATGGCCAACAAGCCGGTTGACCCTGAGGTGACAGATTGGGCCAATGGCGTGCTTGCCGACAAGATCGACCAAGTAGCCGCCAAGCTGGCGCCGGCCACGCCTTGAGGGGTCTCATGCGGCGGCAGCAATCCAGTCGACGCCGCCGGGTCCGCCCGGCGGCTGCATCTGATCGGGTCCGCGCTTTCCTTTTTAGGTGGCGCGGGCCGCTTTGGATTAGAAAATTGTGTCAACCGCCCGACGAGCCTGCTGCCCTCGCTGGCGCGAGCCGGAATGCATAACGATTGCGGATGTGGCTGTTAAAATAGACGCCCTTGGCAAAGGCAGTTTTGAACGCAGCAACGGCCTCAGCAGGCACGTCCAAAAACTCGTAATGCTTCCCGCTCGCTACAAACCAAACCGAGAGAACCCTGGTGTTCGGGTCATAGTCGAATTTGCGTATCGACGTTGAGGGCATGGTATGCCATCCAAAACTCAGCTGGCCGAGCCGAGTTGGATCGCCAACTACAGGCTGAAGCTGTACTCGAATATGTGGCCGCGCTTTTCGTCGGCAACCCTGATCCAGATGGGCTCGCTGGTGCGCAGCGTGACGTCGCGCTCGGTCGCTTCCCGAGCCGCCCTGATCGGCGTTGTCGCGTTGACGATGTGGGTGGCCGTCACGGTCTCGCCGGCCATTTCCTCGACATGGTATTTCGGCATTTCGCGCGCTCCCAAGCGTCCAATTCAAGCGGCTCGTGATCTGGTTGCTCGTGCCACATCACTTGACGGAAGTCGCGGCGGCCAACCTGCTGGTCGCATATCGGGCCATAGGTCGAAACGGTCTTGTCCGTCTGCCGGCGAATGTGGTTTGCCGGGGATGCGTGGGCCAAGGTCTGCTATTCTGGTCATGCTCGAACGAACACGATTCCGCGGCAAAAGTTCCGTCAGTTTGGTCTTCTCAGTTGGTGAAAGACATCGCACCAAAAGCGGAAGTCATTTGGTCGGCCGTCGAAATGTGCCTCCAAAGCGCAGTGCGCCACGGCGGTCGGTGCTTCCATCCCATAGAGTTCGATCGCAGATTGAGCGGCCTGACCTTGGTCGACGAGATCGGCAATCTTCAAAGCCGTAAATCAGCGCTCCGCATTGCGAGCCTTCCGGTATGAGTTCCGAGCCTTTATTATTTTCTCTGCCGCCGGCGCCACTGTCTATTGTCGGTGGCGAGGCCGCTATCACCTTCTGAGCGGGCTAGCGATGGAGTGCCTTCGACGGTGAAGACGATTCCGGCGTCTTCAAACGCCTTGCGGATCGCCGCGATGTTGTGGGGACGCGATTTCCTGAATCCGTTCTCAAGATCGCTGATGGCCATTTCGCTAAGATCTGCCTTTGCGGCAAGTCGCACACGCGACCAGTTCAGTAGGGCTCGTGCTGCTCTGGATTGGTCTGCTGAGAGTACGGTACGGCTGCTCATAGACAGTCGAACATTCAATATCGCTAAAATGTTCCTCTTGACTTTCTACGATTTCCAACGGCCTGAGGTTGGCCTCTCGGATAACGCAGAGGGGTCGTCTAATACCTTTGCGGAACGCTGATCGTCACTCCGCAATATCTTCTTTTTCGGCTTCGTCCGCTGAACCAGATCTGGCCTTTTCGCTATCAGGTAGTCAGCCTTGTTCGTTCGATAGTCTTCTTTGTGGATGGACATTGCTACGACCTCCATTGTGGAGATCAACGCGGCTGGAAGCCGACACGTTCCCAAAAATCGCTTGTTCAAGCCGAGCCGAACGGCACACGGGAACACTAAAAGGGCGCGGTTTGTGGACTGCGCCCATATTTTAGCTAGGTTCAACTGTCCTATCCTACGAGTCTTGTCGACCATACCAGTCGTCGACGTCTCGCCGCACGCGATCCTTCTCAATGCCGTAGCGTTCCTGGATCGTACCTTCGAGCTGATCGCGGTTGCCAGCTATGCGGTCAAGATCATCATCCGTGAGCTTGCCCCACTGCTCCTTGACCTTACCTTTGAATTGCTTCCAATTTCCTTCGACGCGGTTCCAGTCCATGATGGCGATCTCCTTTCGTTGTCCTTTCGAATAACGGTCGTAGTGGCCGTCAGGTTCCGCTGCAGGTAAGCGCGCTTGCTGGTGATCTAGCAAAGGAACCGAATGCCCGTCGACCGCTTGTGTGCGCCGGCCTTTTCCCTTTTGGGAACACAGCCGGCCTTTTGCCGATGGGTCGTATGGTACAACTTCGCAAGGAAATGCACGTGCTCGCCGATCCGGGCATCTGGGTCGCATTGGCGGCTGTGTTCATCCCTTATGGGGTCGGTGTCGCACTGCTTCTGAGGGTAGCCGGTTGATGAACCTGCCAGCGCTGCTCAGGCGTCAAGATGAGCGGATTCCCATAGAAGCCGCCTCAACCTGGCAGCGGGGGGTCTTCGCGTTCGGCCATCTGTTCCAAGAGCTTCCGTGACGCAGCCAGGACGCGGCGTGTCTCGTCGATGGTCGTAAGTAGGGAGTTGAGTTCGCCGACCGTCCGGCGTTGGTTCCGGCGAGCGCTTTCGAGGTATGAGTCGTCAGGCTTCCAACAGTCTGGCATCGGAATCTCCAGCCCGCGTCACCTCGCACGTGACTTTCACCTCAAACAGCGAAATGCTGGTGCCGTCATGAACTCGGAAGGCGACTTGGCGGAATGTGCCGCCCATTTGTTCTTTTGCGATTTCAAACAGCGCCCTTGCCGCCTAATCTTCAGCCGCGTCCAGACTTGCAAGCTCGGTGCCTTCGGTGTCCGGGTAAGGGGTTCCGTTGTCGGTTAGATCGAAGAAGAAGCGGGCCATGGAACCCTGACAGCGAAGCTTGGAAAAGGTTTCCTCGATCCCGAATCCGGGTGACGGCCACGGCGCGCAAGGGCATTATGAAGCGGCCGGCGACGCAATGGGTCAAGCCGGGCCTCATTGGACGCGTGAAGCACCTGCGCGGCGAGGATGACCTGCGTCATGCATCGCTGCAGGATTTCCGCGAGGAAGATTGAAGGATATCCGGAGCCATGCCAGCAGCTGATCGCCTTACCGTCCGCTTCGCCTATCAACGAGGCTTTCAGGTCGTCGGCGGCAGCGCAATTCTTCAGACGTTCGAGAAGCAGGATGAGGCGTTCAATTTCGTGCTCGGCCGGGGTGCTCGCGTGTGGCTGGCCTGGTCGCGGACCGTCATAGGAGGGCAGACGGCGCCCTTCGATTTCGCCGCAGCTTTCCAGCAGGAAAAGGTCGGCCGCATCCTGAAGATGATGCACGGCCCAGCCGCAGGCACTTGGTTCTGGACCTGCGATGACGGCGGCGCGTGCGGAACAGTCGAAACGAACGATGAGGCTGTTGTTGGAGTCGAGCGGGCATTCACGCAGCGCATCGCCGGGGCAGATCTACGCTAACCAGCCAGCACCCATTCCAAAGCCAACACCTAGGCCGATAGCGAGGCCCATGAACAGCTTGCCTGCCATATCGATGGCGAAGGCGCCGGACAGGGCGCCACACGTCCTGGCGGGGCGCTCTGAGGGCGTTGGCGATGTCATCGAAGATCGCTTCCATCGGTCGAATCTCGGAACGCCGAACCTGTGAATCCCCTGTTTGTTCCGTCAAAGTCTAACGATCAGGGAAGCGCCATTGAAAGCACGTGCAGTAACGGTTGATTCAACCATTGCTGGTAAATTGTGGAATGTGGGTGGCGGCTCCGACAGTTCGGGGTGGAACTCAATGCCGAAGCCGCCTACGCAGCCAAGGTTGGGATTTGACCGCGCCGTCCTATAATGGGACAGCGCGGTCAACGATTCGTTAAAACGTTCTGGAACTAATTAAGCACGCGCTAATTGACTCGCGGTCTCGGGAGTCAGTGCATATGCGTGAAGTTCATTCCTCCGATGGAGCTGATTTGGCGGGACAGGCCTCCCGAGGGCATTGGACAGCGTCACGTACCGGCCGCCGCCTTCGTCTTCCCTCTTCCTAGAGATCCGCCATTCGTTGGGCGAGTGGGTTGTTCGCATCATAGGGAGGAACGGTGAAACGTATTCCCGAGCATTCGAATATGAAGCAGATGCCGTCGCTTTCGCTGGCGATCAGTCTTCTCGTCTAGGATTGGAAGCTCCCCCGAAGCGAGCAACTTGACGAAATCAGCGAGAGACGCGCTGAAGCAGAGCGACTATCTGTTTCGCGGTCTCGTCGGTCCCGATCACTGGCGACTGTCGTGCGTCATCTTTCTGTATGATCGATGACGCCTGTTCGGGGGTGGTATCATCCTCCAGGCCGAACTCACAGACTCCGATGGGGGTTCTTGCCTTACATCTCACACATGGATTTTTGGTGCGAAGCCAATTCATAGTGATTGGGCCGACGTGGGGCCTACCTACAGGTCTACTGCTGCGATCCGCGCAATTCCTGGCAACGCGGCAGCAACGAAAACACCAACGGCCTGCTCAGGCAGTATTTCCCCAGGGCAACCAACTTTCCCAAGTCTCGCAGGACCAGCTCGACGCCATCGCTCTGCGTCTCAATCAGCGCCCCCGAAAAACCCTGGACTTCGAAACGCCGGCCGATAGCCTACGGAACGTGTTGCGATGACCGGTTGAACCCACCGCTTCGTATCGGCCGTTGAGGCAAACCTTGCCTTGGTCTGGAAGTGAACGGTTTTGGATAGGATCTATGGGTGAGATCTTGCCTCAGGAGGTGGAGCTAGGAGATGACGAAGGGTTGTCCTTAGGAAAGCTGAGGACGGGCAGGGCGCAGGCTCGAGAATCGTGATCGGGTTTACATCGGCGGGTCGCGACGTTGGAACCACTTCGCGGATTGAACGTTGCGAGCAGATGATCAGACGATTTGCCTACGCCCTTATCCTCGTCCAAGTATCTATGGCGACTGCGCTCGCCACGCAGGTATTCCTGTCGACCGCAGACGAAGCCGGTAACGCAGAACTCTCGCTTGCGACGGCCCCAGGCGAAGATCAGCGATGCGCCAAGGCGATGTGGCCCAATATTCCGGAACGATGTCTGCAGCGAGCCGAGCCTAAGGTGGTTACGCTCGTCCTCAGCCAAAACAACTAGAGCCCTTCACGTTTTGACGGAAGCATATCCGGCGTTTTCGAAGTAGTTCCTGCATTCGGCTGCCTCGATGGTTTCGACGAGGTGGCCGATGTGACGCCATGTGTCCTCGACGGTGCGCTTTTGAGCCTGGCGCATCCAATGTTTGATCTTGGCAAAGGCCTGCTCAATTGGATTGAGATCGGGAGAGTAAGGTGGCAGGTACCAGAGCCTTGCGCCGGCAGCCTTGATCATCTGCCTGATGGCGGCCGACTTATGGCTTCCCAGGTTGTCCATGACGACGATGTCGCCGGGCTTCAGCACGGTGATGAGCTGCTGCTCGACATAGGCCCGGAAGCATTGGCCGTTGATTGGCCCATCGAAGACGCAAGGCGCGAGCCGATCGCAGCGCAGCGCGCCAAGGAAGGTCAGTGTGCGCCAGTGGCCGTGCGGGGCCAAGCCGCGCAGCCGCTTGCCCTTCGGCCCCCAGCCTCGCAGCGGAGCCATGTTGGTCTTGATCCACGTCTCATCGATGAAGACCAGGCACTGCGGATCAAGGCCGGTCTGCCAAGATCGCCATCGCTGGCGCCTGCGGGCAATATCAGTGCGCGCCTGCTCAAGGGCGAACAGCGTTTTTTTTGAAGCTCAGCCCCTCGCGGCGCAGGAACAGCCACACTGCGTTGTGCGAGACCTTGACCCCGCGACCGGCCAACTCATCCTTCAGACCGTGCAGCGTCAGATGTGGCGTCCCATGTATACGCGCCTCGATGAAGGCACGGTGCGGCTCCAGCACCCTCTTGCGATGCCCACCCATCTTGCCCGTGCCACCGAGCCGGTAGTCCCATGGCGCTGCAACAGCTTCACCGCGGCCGAAACCGAAATACCGAACCGTTTGGCGGCAGACCGGCGGCTTTCACCACTCAAAACCGCCGCCACAACCCGCTCGCGAAGATCATTGGAAAGGGGTCGAGTCATCAGATGCTGGCCTCCACTCCAGCCAGCATCTTGAATCACAAAATCGACAAAGCGGGAATCCCCTTCGATTCCATCAAGTCGTGAACCGCTCTAATGGCTGCGCCATACGCGAATGGCTCTTGCAGGCTGCCATGCCCGACTGGCCGCGCCACCACAGAATCACCACCGCTCCGTTAAGCCTCGCGTAATCTCTGCAATCTATCTTGAAGGCAAGATTGTTGAGGGTGACATGAAGCGCAAGTCGATAATGCTCTTTGCCTTCCCATCGCTGATCCTGCTGATCCTTGCAGGGGAGCGCATGGCGACTTTCTTGCTGGGAGCATATCCGGCCAGCCCCACAATGTGGCGGGTTTGGCTTGAACTAAGGCCGCTGTCGACGATGTTTTGGCAACAGGTCGATGTCTGTCTGGGAGGGTCGATGGTCGTTGATGCCTCCATCCTGGCTGCCGCGTCGATCGTTTGCTGGACGGCGTGCCGCACAAGAAGGTCGGCTGCCTTCTTCTTTCTTGCCAATCACGTCGCCCTGCTTTTCGCCGGGTTGATGATCGCTGTCACCAGCCATTCCGAAACAGCGAGCACGATCGCCTCATTCACGGTACCCGGGGGGCTTCCCTTCTCGCTAATGGTCGATTTCACCTTGAAGAACAGCCTTGTGCTGGTCCTGGGTCTGACAGCATGCGCCTACTGTCATGTTGTCTTTCTCAGGGAAGCTCGAGAGCGATCCGGAGCGCTGGCCGCGAGGCTTGTTGCTCTGCAGCGAGATCTCTAA
The DNA here is from genome assembly GCF_040323635.1 of Mesorhizobium sp. M0037. Classification (NCBI taxonomy): domain Bacteria; kingdom Pseudomonadati; phylum Pseudomonadota; class Alphaproteobacteria; order Hyphomicrobiales; family Phyllobacteriaceae; genus Mesorhizobium; species Mesorhizobium sp. M0037. The sequence goes on from NZ_JAMYVB010000025.1 coordinate 14,197, forward strand.
GGCAGCCCCATTTTTCCGGCGTTAGTTGATCTTTCGGTAGTAAACCTTGCCGTCGGCCTGCTCTATGCGCTGGTAGTCGGGACTTGGGGCAGGCGCTGCAGCTGCAATCTTCCTTTTGGGCGGACGCGGCGCATCGACAACGCTGGGCTCGGTCGCGTCTTCACCATCGAGAACAGCAGGCGCCTCCGCCATGCTGCTGGTCGTGTCGACGGAAGGTTCCGCTGCGCTCGACGTGATTTCGTCATGGACAATAGGCTCGTTCTGTTCCAGCCGGGCTATGCTCCGGTTGATTTCACCAAAGCTGCTCTGCAGCTGACTGTCCAGTTTTTCAAATCGGCTCTGAAAACCGTTGTTGACCGTATCCAACTGGCGGCCGATTCGTTGTTCGAACGTCCCGAGTTGTTCCAGGCGCCCTTCCAAAAAGCGCATATCGCTGATGCCGCGGTAAAGGTAAACCGCGGCTACAATATTTACCAAGGTGATCAGGGACGTGCCGATGATGACCGCGCCGATAATGCTTCTGTCGCTCGGTTTGACAACGGCAGATTGCTCTCCAATGTGGGTTGCTGTCCCAATCTCGATTGCCGGCATGTCCGGTTCGCTGATCATCGTCATTGAACCACCACCTTTGCGCCGATCGCGACGCGCCTGAAGAGATCGATCACATCGGTGTTGGTAAGGCGAAAACACCCCGATGTTCCATCGAAGCCAACACCCTTGGGATCGTTGGTTCCGTGTATCCGATAGAGCGTGTCACGCCCGTCCCGAAGCAGATAGAGCGCCCTGGCGCCGAGTGGATTGTAGGGACCGGCAGGCACCATTTGAGGCAGCTCCGGCTGGCGGGCGCGCATTTCCCGGGGCGGGCGCCATTCCGGCCATTCGGTCTTCGCCCCCACCTTGACGACCCCGGTCCAGCCAAATCCGTCCCGTCCGACGCTGATCTGATAGCGAAGCGCCTGGCCTTGTCGGGTCACCAGATAAAGCGCTTTCTCGCTCTTGCGGATAACGATCGTTCCAGGTTGTTCCGTGCTTTCAAAGGCGACCGTCTTGCGCAGGCTGGGGCCCATTGCCGGCAGCGGCGGCCGATCCGAAAGTGCCGATCGTGCGCTGGCAAAATCCTGGACCAACATCAGCAGCGCAATGCTCATGACGTAGGCCAATCCCGGGCCAATCCGATACCTACTTGGCCGCCCCCTATTTGGCAGCGTCATCGAGCCGCTCTTTGAACATCCGCTTGAGGTCCTTGTTGAAGCGCGCACGCCCATCCACCTCGGCAGGCAGGATAGCACGGTTCAACGCATCGGTGAGAAGCGCATTGTCCAGCGTGACCGACTTGATGTGGGGCGCCTTGAAAATCTTTTCGAGCTCGCTACGCGAAAAGTGGTTGCCGAACCATTTGCGCTTGTGCTTGTTGGCGACCAGCGTGATGCTGACAGCATTGCCACGCAACTCGCGGATCTTCTTGTAGAGCCGCTTGCCTTGTCGCAGCGAGGCGACGTTCAGTTCGAATACGATGAATATCTCGTCGCTCGTCGACAGCACCGAATTGTGCCAGCGCGTTTCGATGTTCGGCAGGTCGATGACGATGTCGTCGAACCGGTAGGCGACGAGGTCCAGGAGCCGGAAGACAAAATCACTGCCCTGCGGCTCGAATGGCAGTTGTGGCCTTTCGAAGGAATAGAGCGTCAGCCCAGACGGGCGCGAGAGCTTGATGACATCCATCAGCTCGACGTCGAGCCTCTCCGGCTGGCCGATGATGCCGCCGAGGTCGAACTGGTTGAACTGGTTGAGATAGGCGCCGCAATTGGCGCTCTGGAAATCGAGATCGACCAGGCAGGTGGAAGCCGCGCGTTCCTTCGATTTCGATGCCAGGAATTCGGCCGCCGACAATGCAAGCGTGGTCGCGCCGGCGCCGCCGCTGGCGCTGATGAAGGTGATGATCCGGCTTTTCGTTCCCTGGTTGCCGGTGTCGTGGAAAGTCACCGCGTTGAGCAGTTCCTTGCCGTCGAGCGGCTTGTGCAGCCAGTCCGAAGCGTTCATGCGCACCAGCACGCGCGTCTGCTCCGACGATAGCTCGTCGGAGACCGCGATCAGCGGCACGGTCGCCCAAAGGGCGCGCGCTTCGACGATGCCCGGCCTTCCGAGCAACTCGCCATTGCCGAGGTCGAGGATGACGATGCCTGGGCGGGTGTCCGCAGGCGGCCCCCCGAGGAAGTCGCCGGTCTCGGAAACCCTGACGTCGTAGATCGCCAGCGCATCGAGGCGCGTCGCCACATCGCGCTTGAAATTCGCATCCGACGAGAACAGCGCCACCTGCTTTCGCTTGGTCGGTGTAACCTTGGTGTTGATGGCGTTCATGGTGTCCACGTGCTCTTCATGTCTTCGCCCGTAACCGTGCTCAGCATGGAGGGCATGGTGATGTTTCCGAATCCGAGCAGCCCGGCCAGGAAGAAAAACTGAAAGGGATGATTGGTGATGCTGACCGTGATGGTCGGGACCGGGCCACTGGGGCGCGTCCAGTAGCCGAGGCCGGAGGCGGCGTATTCGATCCGCACCTGCGATTTCTCAAGCATCGGCAGGTAGTCTTCCATTCCGGCACGGTTGGCCGTGCCGTCATAAATCGCGTCGAACGAGGCCTGGCTCGCATTCGCGGGCAGGCACAAGCCTCCTCCGACACTGCAGCAGGCGACACCTGCCGTGCTTGCAGTGCAGACATAATCGTATGTGCCGGCCGGCACTGCGGTACCGACTTTGGTCACATCGGCCTGCGTTATCGTTTCAGATGGAAGGCCGAGTGCTACAGGACCAGAAATTTGCGCCAGTCTTGCGCCAGCTTGCACAGCTTTGTTTCCCGCGTTCCATTGGTAAAAGGCGTAGCCGAAATCGACGAAGCCGAGCAGAAGCGTCAATAGCAATGGCAGAGCGATGGCCATTTCGACCATCGCGGTGCCCGACTGCTCCGCGCAAAACCTTTGGTTTCCCATCACCATCCGATGACTCGTTCTTGATGGGTGACACTGAGGGTAACGGCACCAAAGCCAAGATACGACAAGAATCCAACGTCCGGGTAAGCATAGGATGTACTGACGTTTACGACGACGACCATGCTCGTGTTGCTGAGATAAAGCTGGGCGCCTGTGGATACATCGGTCGCAGGCGTAGACGTAGGGGTAATGTTAACTGTCGCAGGAAGCCATCCAGACACTCTGTCACTGCCGCCAACGACTGCCCCTTTGGCAGCAAGGTTTTGCGCCCACCCTTTGCAAGTGTCCCAGTCGCTACTGCATCGCGCCATGTAGCGAGCTGCATCCTCGACGCCTGCTGCAAGGAGCAGGCGCGTGTTCAGAATATTGGAGAATTCAAACACACCGGCCGATAGCAGCAATACGAACGGGACGGTGATCGCGACTTCCACCAAGGCCGCGCCCCTTTCGTCGCCCTGGAACCGCCGGATGATTTGGCCAAGCTTGGTCATGTCGGCTCTACCGGTACAGCTGGGCTTCGTTGCGGAATGCCTTGTCGACCAGAGTGTTGTTGGCAAAGCCGCCATCGACGTCGACGATCTCAAGGCTGATAGGCTTCTCACCGGCTGAGGGGTCCTCGGGGTCCTTGGTGTTGTCCTGCTTTTGTACCGGCGCGTTGACGAACACACTGGCATAGCCATCAGGCTTGAGCTGGATATGACCATTGATCTTGGCTTTGTTGGCGATGCAGTTGACGATCGCCATGTTGAGCAGCCGCCGATCGGGATCCGCAGTCGGGGTCGTGCCTTTGAAACAGGCTGGGACGCCGGTCTCCTTTGTCGGCGCCTTGGACTTGTCCCCGACGAGCCCGTGCGAAATCTCATAATTGTAGACGTCGTATCGGGAAGCCGGCGCGGTTTTGCTACCGGTCGGGTTGGTAGCACTGGGGACGCTGGGATATGTCCCGCCGTGATTGACGGTCCAGTATGTGGACCAAAAGGTTGAATTGGCGATCTTGTCGGACATTCCCGTCGTGTCGACGTAGTTGTTGCCGGGAGGGAGCGGCAGCGCCGTTCCATCGGTGACCGGGTCATATTTGCTGCAACCTGTCTTCTGGCCCTTGCGAACATTGCTGGCGGGCCGGTAGTTCCAATCCTTGTTGTTCTTGTTCAGTGAGCCGCTATAGAGATCGAATCTGGTGTTCAACCCCGTGTTGACCTGACCCAAGGTGACGCCGGTTTTTGTGGTCAGCGCGTTGCGATTGTAGCAGGTGCCGGAGGTACCCATGGCGATGGCATCGCGCAATGAGCTCAGGCTGTTGTCAATCAGCCCGAAGTTTCCGGGACCGGGGTTGCTGTCGACCTTGAGGATGCGGAACTCTCGGCTGTAGGTGTCGCCAGAGGCAAACGCCTGTTGGATTGTCTTGCTGGTCGAGGAGTCGGTCGTCTCGAACGGGTTGCACATGAAAACCGGTACGGTTTCGCAGATCGACTGAACGAACCCGGCCACGGCCTGCGGCCGGATGTCCATAGTATCGTTGCTGCCGATAAAGCTTGCAGGAAAGATCGTTGCAAAGGCACCCGCCCCATCAGCGAGGCCGGAAGCATTCACCGTCACCAACGAGAATGACACCACTTTTGGATCGGTGCTTGCCCAGTTGACGCCGTTTGAGTCGACGCCGGCAGCGCTCAACCTCGTGTCGTCGCTGGCGGGAATGCCGGTCAAGTAGGTTACCGTTACATCAGACAGGGCGAGCGTATGATCGCCTGCGGTCGAAAACTTAGTCTTCTGCTCGGTCAGAAGGGTGGTCTTCGCTAGGTTGGCTCGGGTGATCGAATCCGATCTGCCATCCAGTTCCGCGGCTGTCGCAAGCGCAAGCGCATCGACACCCTTCTGAAGATCATTGTGCAGTCCGTAGGCCCGACTCATATCGATGGCCAACAATGCGAAGCCAACCAGCACAGGCAGCATGATTGCGACAAGGATCATCGCTATGCCGCGTTGATCATTCCAGAACGCCCTAATGGTCCCCAACATGACCTTACTCTCTGCTTCCTTTGCACCAGGCCCCTCGCTCGCCCGGCGCAATGCAACCGCATCCTTCTGTTCAATTCGCTCCGTTGTTCACACCCGACCCGCCGACATTGACCGTTATCGCTGGCGGTGGCGGTGGTGGCGGTGGAAATTTGTAGCCCTGTGCAACAGCGGCTGCCCGGGCGCCGTCGCCTTCGATATGTGTGTTCTTCGCGTTCGGATTGAACGGATCCACCGTCTGCGCCAGCGAATTGAATTTTTGCGTGTCGCCGGCGGCGAGCGTCACCGTGTCGTAGTGGTTCAGATAGTCCGCGGCACAGCCCGATAGGGCGCCGGCGCATAGAATGAGGATCAAGGCGCTATTTCTTGACATAGAGCATCTTGTCCTTCGATTTGAAGTCCAGCATGTGGCCATAGGGGCCAGTCACGCCGTCGCCCGTTTCGTATTTTCGGATCATGTCCTTGTTCACCTCGAGCTGACCGAGCACGAAGAATTCCGGATCGTTGGCCGGCCGTGTCTTGTCGAACGGGGTCGCCAGTTGCTCGCCGGGTTTCACCGGCCGGACGATATGCGGCGTGACGATGACGACCAGTTCGGTCTCTTCCTTCTGGTTGCTCGAATTTCGGAACAACGTCCCGATGACGGGCACCTGACCGAGCCATGGCACCTGCTTCTGCAGCTTGGTGGTCTTGCTGGACAACAGCCCGCCGACCGCGAAGCTCTGGCCGTCGCGTAATTCGACGACGGTATCAAGCTTGCGGTTGGTGAAGATCGGGTCGCCGGCGGTGGTGAAGCCGGTGAGGTCGCTGACCTCCGGCGCCAGTTTCATATGGATCTTGCCGTCGTCGAGTACGACCGGCGTGAACCGCAGATTGACGCCGAACTGCTTGTACGTGATGGTTATCTGGCCATCGGTGCCGATGACACGGATGGGCACTTCGCCGCCGGCGTTGAAGCTGGCCGGCTCGCCCGAAAGCGTCGTCAGGTTGGGCTCAGCCAGCGTGCGTACCACACCCTTGGCCTCGAGTGCTTCGATAATCAGGTCGACCTTGATATTGCTGTCGATAACCCGGGTGATCAAAGCCGCAAATGGATTGCTGCCCGACAAGAGGCCGCTGAGCAGATCGCCCGGGCCAAGCACCACGCCATCTTCGTCGGCGGCTGCAACGCCCGTGCCTGTACGGGTTGTGCCGCTGCGATTTGTGCTCTTGATCGACACACCGAGGTCGCGGCCGGCATTACGCTTGGCTTCCAGCACGCGCACCTCGAGATTGACCTGCTGGCTGTCGTCGACAATGACGGAATTTATGATGGCGTCGGGGCCATATTGCTGCGCCACCTCCAGGATCGATGCCAGCGTCGCGCCATCCTTGACGTGGCCGCCGAGCCTGACCTTGCCGTTGATCGAACCGATTTCGATGCGCGCCCTGGGCGCCACCTGGCGGATCGCCTGCGCCATGTCGCTGACGTCGACACCGACTTCGATCTGGATGACGCCCAGCGAACGCTTTTCCGGGGAGAAGAGATTGACCGTGGTGGTGCCGGCGCTCTTGCCGATGACATAAAGCGTTCGGTCGGTCATGGGCTGGGCATCGGCGATCTTCTCGTCGCCGACAACGATGTCGCCGAGATTGGCGCTCACCTGGAGCGTCACCGACTGCGACATAGGCAGGAAGATGCGATGGACGCTCGGGTTCGATACGTCGATGAACCGGTCGGCTGCTTCAGCCGCCGCAATCGACGTCAGCAGCGCAGCCAAACAGGACAGTGCGGCCGCCGCTACCCTCATCCAAAACCCCTGCATCCCCATCTCCCAAACTGCTGCCGCCGGCTGACCCGCTTCGCCGCATCCCTTTATGGTTGTCGCGGCACGTCATAGGATTCAAGCTTCACGCCGCGAAAGACGCCCACTGTAACATTCTTCGGCGGTTCCGGCTCCAAATACTTGATAACTTCCTTGACGACTTCTTTTGATGCGGGTGCCGTCACCACGGCCGGCACCGGCTTGACCTTGCTCAGCTCGTCGAGCTGGCTTCCCACCCTGTCCACGGCCTTTTCCAATCCGGCGATCTTGTCAGCTGCGCGCTGGCGTTCGGCTGCGGCTGCGGCGTCGGCTGCGGCCTGCTTGTCCAGTTCGGCCTGCCTCTTTGCGACATCGTCCGGCGTCTCGCCATTCAGGTCGGAAAGCGTGACTCGTTCGGTTGTCTCGCCCTTGTTGGCGGCAGCCTGGCGCAGTGCAAGAGACAACTGCCCCGCACCGGCGGCCAGCGTCAGTTTCTGCGCGTCCTTTGTGGTGGCTTCAAGCGTCACCGACTTCACAACCGTGGGGTTGTCCTTGCTTACGTCAGCGACCTGGTCGACGGCGAGCACTTTCATGCTCTGCAGCAGAACGTCGACAAAACTCTTGTCCGCACCGTCATCGCCACGCACCGAGCGCGTCAGCAGCACATCAACCCGGTCGCCCGGGAAGACGAAGCCGGCAACGCCAAGCACGTCGTTGACGCGGATGGATACGGCCTTCATGCCTTCACCCAGCACCGCCGAAAGTGTGGCGCGCTGGCCTGGACCGGTAATCTTGCTGCCGAGGATCGGCTCATTGGTGCTGATCGCTTGCAGCGCCTGCCTTGCGCCACTGCCGGCCAAGGCTTCCTTGGTGGTCTTGAACGCTCCAGCCGGGACTGCGCCCGCGGGCCAAGCGATCTCATGCAACTTGTCGGCGCTCAATGTGTCGCCGAACTTCAGCGGCAGTGCCGCGACAACGATCGTATTGCCTTTGCCGTTTGATTGAGCCAAAGCACTACGCTGGCCAGCGAGCCAGATGTTGATCAGCACGACCGCCAGCACTCCGAAGACGCCGGCGAGGACTATCATAATTAGTGTGTTGGCGCGCATAACCCCAAGCCCCCAGCCAATAGAGCGGGAATTCGCCCGCCACGACTGATGTCAGGCCCGGGTTTGGACAACCCGGGCCTGATGCCGATCAAACGATCAAGAACCGGCACCGCTGGCGCAAGTGCCGCCGCCCTGGCCGTTCAAAGCGGTGCAAAGATCAGTAAACCGGCCCGTGACCCACATGCCGATACCGATAATGAATCCGATCGCGGTCACCGCGATGATGCCGATCAGGATAGAATATTCGACCATAGCAGCGCCGTTTTCGTCGTCGCGGAACTGCCGGGTCATCGTCATGAGCTTCTTCATGTCAATTTCTCCCCTTTGGAGTTGAACCCGACGAGACAGAGCCAAGGATGAACTCCATACCCAAGCATCCCCCGTCACCTCAATCCTAAGGCTCGCGAAAAAGCAGAGTCAAACGGGATTAACAATTCCTTAACCTTCCAATACCTATGCTCGCGAGTTCAAGGGCGACTTGAATTCTTACAAGAGCTTGATTCTGCTTATTTTTCAATCCTCCTTAACCATTCGTTCACAATTTGGCCGCAGCAAGGCAAAACGATAGCAGTATTAGCATACCTGCATATTCCTTTATATCTAAGGGTTTACGGAGATTTTTCACCCGCATCTCATTTGTTTCGGCGTGAAAGGTCCCGTGAGGTGGAAGTTGGGGCAGAGGGTTAAGCGCGCGAGTCGAAATAAAACGATTTTTTTCTGGCGTCCTCTTTAACTATGTTGAAAGCATTGGCCCGACGTGAGACCCTCCAGCGCTTGTGCCTCGCTTGGTTAACGTTTAGTTTCCGCTAATAAGGGGCTAGCGGGGGTATAAGGGATTATGCTGGGGCGGTTTAACAAGGGACCGAGTGAACCGCAGGCACAAGTGCCGGTGCTAGCAAGCGTATCGGCACCAGCCCCGCCGCTTGAAGTTGAACCGCATGGCGATGATTTTCTGACGCTCAAGGTCGAGCTGCATCGACATCTGATTGACAGGTTCAATCTGTCCGCTCTTGAAACAGCCTCCAAGGATCAGATCCTCAACGAGATTCGTCCGATCGTGCGCGAGTTCGTTCGCACTCGTGCCGTGCCGCTAAACGCCCGCGAGCTGGATCAGCTGACCAGCGACACCGCTGACGAGATGCTCGGTCTCGGGCCGATCGAACCGCTGCTCAAGGACGACTCCATCACCGACATCCTCATCAACACGCATGAGCGCGTGTTCATCGAGCGGCGCGGCGTGATCGAGGAGACGGCTATCCGTTTCCGCGACGAGGCGCATCTGTTGCGTGTCATCAACAAGATCGTCTCGGCTATCGGTCGGCGCGTCGATGAGTCCGCGCCTATGGTCGACGCCCGCTTGGCGGACGGCTCGCGCGTCAATATTGCGGTGCGACCGATTTCCGTGGACGGCCCGCTGGTGTCGATCCGCAAATTCTCCAAGAATCCATATTCGCTCGAGCGCCTGATGACGTTCAATTCGATTCGCCCGCCAATGATCGAGCTGCTGCGGATCGCGGTGCAAGCGCGCAAGTCGATCCTGGTTTCGGGCGGCACCGGTAGCGGCAAGACGACCTTGCTCAATGCCCTGTCGAGCTACATCCCGGCCAGGGAGCGCCTGATCACCATCGAGGACGCGGCGGAACTGCAATTGCAGCAGCCGCATGTCGGTCGTCTGGAGACGCGGCCACCGAATGTCGAGGGCAGAGGCGAGGTTCGCCAACGCGAACTGCTGAAGAATGCGCTTCGCATGCGGCCGGACCGCATCATCGTCGGAGAGGTTCGCGGCGAGGAGGCCTTTGACATGCTGCAGGCCATGAACACCGGCCATGAGGGGTCGATGACCACTATCCATGCCAACACGCCTCGCGACGCTATTTCTCGTCTGGAGCAGATGGTCGGCATGGCCGGCATGCCGATGACGCACGAATCCATCCGGGCGCAGATTGCCTCAGCCATCGATATCATCGTGCAGACGCAGCGGCTCGCCGATGGCGGCAGGCGTGTAACGTCGATTTCCGAGATTACCGGCATGGAAGGCAACGTCGTCCAACTGCAGGAAATCTATAACTTCGTGAGGCGCGATGTAGCCGCGGATGGAACGATCATCGGCGAGTTTCGCGCCACCGGTATCCGTCCACGCTTCGCGCCAGAGGCCGCAACGCTGGGGCTCCATTTCGCCAAGGATGCCTTCAACCCGCAGGTCGCCCTCTGATGCTTACCGGACAGGCGCTGCTTTATTTCATCTACATGCTCGCGGCAGCCTCGGTGATCCTTGCCGGCGAAGCCCTTTACCTTTCGCTGGCCGGTCGCCGCTCCCGACTCGTGGCAGTGAACCACCGGCTCCGTCGTCTCGCTGATGAGGCGCCCGCGGAAAAAACCTTGCAAGGTTTGCTGCGAGAACGCGGCCTGACGGATTCAGGAGATTTTATCTTCGGCTTTGTCTCGCTGAACAGGCTTTATACCCAGTCCGGCATCACCGGAAACCCGATGACCTTCGCAGCGTCGTTTTTCCTGGCCGGCCTGGCGTCGGCTTTGCTGCTCTGGCTTTTCCTGCACGTTGCAGCGCCGCTAGCCTTCATCATCTTTCTCGTGGTGGGCTTTGCCTTGCCTGTTCTTGTTTTGCGCCGGGCACGTAACAAACGGATTCAGAAATTCGCCAGGCAATTGCCCGATGCTCTGGACATGATCGTTCGTTCATTGCGCGCAGGCCATCCTGCGTCAGTTGCGATAGGTCTAGTCGCCCGCGAGATACCTGACCCGCTTGGCACGGAATTCGGCATCGTCGCCGACGAGATCACTTTCGGACTCAGCATGGAGCAGGCCGTGCGGAAATTAACGGAACGGGTCGGCTTCGAGGGACTCAATTTGCTATCGGTGTCGCTTTCGATTCAGGCGAGGACCGGCGGCAATCTTACCGAAATCCTCGCGAATCTCTCGACCGTGTTGCGGGAACGTCAGAAACTGCGGCTGAAGATCAGGGCATTGTCGGCCGAGGGCCGGGCGTCGGCCTGGATCATTTCCTTGTTTCCGCTCGTCATGTTTGGGCTGCTCTGGGTCACCGCGCCCGGCTACTACGGCAAGGTCTGGAACAGTCCTCTCATTACGCCTGCATTCGTCATCTTCGGCAGCTGGGCCCTGTTGGGAGACTACATCATGTATCGAATGGTTCATTTCGATTTCTGACAGGAGCCAGTCATAAACCTGTTTTCGAACACCGACGACCTGACCTTTTTCGTATCGATCGCGGTCTTCGCGTCGGCGGTGGCGCTGTTCCTGTTTGCGGCCTTGGTATTCCTGCCGGCACTGCAAACGCGAAAGCTGGTCGCGGACAGCCTTTTGGGCGAAGGCTCTGTCGATCCGCGATCGATCCTGGGACGGGAGCGCCTCGCCAAGATCGCGGCGCAGAAGCCGGTCGACGCTTACTTCAGGTCGATCGAGAAAGAACGCACCGAGCCCAATGCTCTGGAGGCGAAACTCTTCCGCGCTGGATTTTATCGAGCGGGTGCACCTCTCGTCTACACGGTTTGCCGCCTCGGCGCCGTTTGTATAGGGTTTCTGGCCATGTATGCCCTGCTGTCGTGGGTGCTGCCGCCACGGCTGCCGGGATTCGTAACGTTCGGCGGCTCGGCCTTGTTTGGGTTAGCCTGCATTGTCATTCCCAGCATCATGCTGGACCGGTTCGAGAATGCACAGAAGCAGATCTATCGTCGCGCCTTCCCTGATTTCATGGATATGATGATCACATGCGCCGACGCCGGTATGAGCCTCGAGGCCGCGGTCGAACGGGTAAGCCAGGAACTTGCGGCCACGCACAAATGGCTGGGAATTCAGCTCACGATCATGACTCTGCAACTGCGCGCCGGCAAGCCACTTCGGGAAGGGCTTCGCGAACTGTCTGACCGCATTGGCCTTGACGAGGCGCGGGCGCTGGCCGTGCTGTTCCGGCAGTCGGAAGAACTGGGCACCAGCCTGACTGACGCCTTGCGTGTCTACAGCGCGGAGATGCGCAGCCAGAGGATTCTGCAGGCGGAAGAGCGCGCCAACGCCTTGCCCGTCAAAATGATGATTCCGTTGGGGCTCTGCATCTTTCCGGTGGTGATGATGGTAATCATGCTGCCGGTGGTCATTCGCATGAAGGGCATTTTCTTCTAGTTGCCTATATGCTCTGTTCCTAATATCGGTCGGGGACTCGGGGAGATTGTATGAAAAGGCCAATTGCAGTGGTGGCCTGCCTGTTCATGGCGGCACTCGCCGGCTGCCAGACGAACGGAGCGGACGGCGTCGTTCGAACCAACGAGCCGTCGAAAGGCGACGTAACGTCCTTTGGCGATGCGTTCGACGGGTTGAAGACGGTCGGCGATGTTGAATACTACGCCTCGGACCAGGCCGTCGCGGAGGCCAAGAACCAGTTTCGTGCAGAAAATTACGGCAATGCCGGCGCACTGTTCTTCAAGGCGACGCAGCTTGCCCCAAATGATGGCGGCGCCTGGATGGGACTGGCCGCCTCCTGCGACCGGATCCATCGCTTCGACCTTGCCGATCGGGCCTATGGCCGGGCCTTCAAGCTGTCGGGTGCGACCCCCGAATATTACAACAATGTCGGCTATTCCTATCTGTTGCGCGGCAAGCTGCAGGACGCGCGCAGCAATTTCCTCAAGGCCTATGAACTGGCGCCCAATGATCCGACCGTGGTCAACAATCTGAAGCTGCTATCGTCCAGCGTGCAGAACATCGAGCGGTAGGATGTTGTTTGCCGCGTCGCTGTCGATAAAGGCGCTTGTGATCCCTCTGCTGGCATGGGTCGCCTGGATAGACTTCTCGGCCCAGAAGATATCCAACCGTGATGTGCTGCTGCTCTTGTGTCTCGGGCTGGGATCGCTTCAGCTTGTTTCCATAGCAAGCGGATCGTGGTGGGATATGGGATTGAGCGCAATCGCCGGATTTGTGCTGTTCGTCGCGCTCTTTCCGTTCTGGATTTTGCGCAAGGTCGGAGCCGGCGACGTCAAGCTGATGGCGGTCGTTCCGTTTCTGACCGGTGGAAACGGTCTCGCCCTGTTCTCGGTGCTGCTATTGGTTTTCGCCGTCGCCACCGTGGCCATCATGAAAAACCCTTTCATGCTGCCGGCAGGCGCGTTTCGGGTCTATATACAGCACTTGGACCGCAAGGGCGTCGTGCCTTTTGGCGTGCCGATTTCAGCTGCTGCGATCTGCACGATAGCGTTCCAAATCTATGCCACTCTGGCGCTGGTGGGCAGTTCTGGGATACTGCGGCAGCTTAACTAGCGCTTGGTTCCGGAGATTTTCTTCCATGTCGATAGCGCGGCTGGCGATCCGTACCACTTCGGAGGCGTGGCGCGCTAATCAGCCATTTTTCGTGACGGTATTCGCCTATATTCTACTGGCGCTTATTGCTGCGGCGCATTGGAACATCGTCATAAACTTGAAAATATATAATAAGAATTTCTTATTTTTTGGGGCAGCCGTAACCCTGATCCTTCTCGCTGTAGTCCTGGTTCGGTTGACTATTCAACGGCCGGAGCAACCGTTACGTGCCATGAAGGATCTCATGCTGGCCAACAACCTGCCGGATCGAATTGCAGCCGGACTGCCGGTTGCGCTCGTCATCCCGCTCTTTTTCTCGATGTTCACCAGCATCAAGGGAGGACTCAGCAAGATTCAACCATTCTATGCCGACACGCCCCTGGTGGCGATCGACAGGGCAATTCATGGCGGGGTCGATGCATGGAGTTTTTTTCATCCTGTGCTTGGCTTTGGCCCTCTCACCTTTACGCTGAACGTTCTTTACAATCTCTGGTTTGCCGAGGTTTTCATCGTTTTGTTTTGCGTCGCTTTTTCGGCGAGGAATGGACGGCTGCGTTCCCAGTTTCTGGTCGCGTTTGTCCTTACCTGGGTGTTGATAGGTAATGTTTTGGCGGCAGCCTTCGCTTCAGTTGGGCCGGCATTCTTTATGCCCTTTTACGGCGATGGTACGTTTTCTCCCCTGATGGACTACCTTCAGTCGACCAATTTGACCTATCCCGTCTCGGCGCTGGCTACGCAAAATTATCTGCTGGTCGATGCCGGGTTTGATGGTCCACGCTTGGGCAGCGGCATTTCAGCCTTTCCGTCCTTGCACGTGGCTGTCTCGACCCTGAACGCGATTTATCTCTGGCGTTTCGGGCGTTTGCTCCGCTGGGCCAGCATTGCGTTTCTGGCCGCAATCCAGCTGGGCTCGGTGCACTTGGCCTGGCACTATGCGGTCGATGGATACGCTTCCATGCTGATGACGCCAATCATCTGGGCGCTTTCAAGACGACTGTCGAACGCCCAGCCTGGCCTTTAAATCGGTATGAAATATCGTCGGGTCGAAATAAACTGAGCTTGCTTGTACCGCGATTGTACACGGCTATGCCCTGCGGATGATCCTACTATCCGCACAAAGATGCCGAGGATGACCGCGGTCGCAGAGAGCGACAGGAAGTATCGCTGGCGCTTGGCGACGTCATCAATCCATGCGGCTGAGACGACCACGAAGGCGACGGCCACGAACCACAATTGGGCGTAGAGGACATAGAGGATGTGATCGACAACACCTGGCAAGGGAACCGAGCGCGCCCAATTCCAGACATGCCCGAAATGCAGTGCCGCATCGATCTCGGCAAGCTGCCGGTCGGCGAAGAACGGCACCATCTGCGCAAGCTCATACTTGTAGGTGGTGAAGGCGGCCAGGCAGAGAATGAAGATGCCAAGGGTGAGGGTCGCGCTGCGCCAGCGGGAGCTGATTTTCGCGAGGAACCAAGTTGCCGGGGCTCGTCGGTCGCTGAATGGTGCCGCGATGCCGATCCCGAGCAGGATGATGAAGCGCAGCAGGAAATAGAGGATTAGCAGCCGCTGCGTTCCCAGTGCCGCGAGGTAGGTTTCAGGGAAAAGGCTAGCCGCCACACCAGCATAGCAAAGGCCGAAGATCGCCAGTTTTGCCGATAGCCCTATCCTCGGTGCGGAAGTTAGGTCAGCGCTCGCCGCCATATTCGCTTCTTTGGGGGGGCCTTCTTCAGAAGGACCGGAGCGTCGGCCGCGACCGGAGCCGGTGGGGTAAACATCAAGTATTGGACAACGGTGACGAACCCACCGGCACCGGCGCTCGCAATCGCGCAAATCAGAAGCATTCTCAAAAAGCCCACGCGGAAATCGCTCCTCAAGCCGGGAGAGAGGATGCGCTCGACTTGGTTAAGAAGCAACTACTACGATGGCCAGAAAGGAGAGACCGATGGCCGTCTTGGAGCACCGATGGGCTAGAGGTCTTTGCAAATACCATCGCCAGCTTGCTGCACCTCGCTGGGTTCGCAGTCTCGGCGAATACTGTAAAGGCGCGTAGATCGGTGAAAACGACGGTCACCCCGCGACGGTGACTTTAGAAGCGTGGTCGCATCCCGTTAAGGACTGCGTTTGAGAGTTCGCTAACTCAGCCGGAAGGGCACCTTCGAAGCCACGAAGCGGGTACCGTCTCCATCTATTGCAGCAACGCGATTGCTGCGTCTCCGAGACCCTTTGGTGGGGTGCCGCTGTAGCCATCCAGGTTGACGCTCGAATCTCCATTGTAAGAGAATTGCCAAGCAACAATCCATCCCAGGCCGGTAGACAACTTCTTTTCATTGGTCCCTTTCATCTTAAGGTGGTGCATTGGCGAGTATATTGTACCGTTTACAGAGTAACTGTTATTTATTGCAAGCGATATAGTCGGCAACAATGGCAAGGCGGTACGCGACCCGAAGATGGCAATGCCGGTATAAACGCCGCTTGTAGGAGCGGAAAGTTTCATGGCGCCGTTACCACCTGCCTGTATGATGCTGGACTTGGAATCGACGAATATGGTGACTTCCTTGCCTGTGATTTTCGCATTGTTGCTGATGCCGACTATCGCATTGTGAAAGTAGTGAACGCCTGGGGAAAGCACAATTTTTCCACCGAAGTCGATGCTTCCGCAGAACACCCGCCCGGCCGGAATGGTGACATCCGAGAGCGCCTGGTTGCTGTAGTCGCAACCGGTCGGGGGAACCGGTTCTGGTGTGGTGACAAGTGGGTCGGCGAGGAAGGGCTGGTTCGTCTTCGGGGAAACACTGTATCCGCCGCCTTGGTAATTGCCGACTACCGAGATTTTTGTCGCGGCGATTTTGCCGGCCCCAACGTGTCTCAGTGCTTCGGGGCTGGAAGAATTTACCTGAATGCCACAATTTGGCACCGACACCTTTCCTAACCCGGTCACACTCAGCGCTCCGGTTGACTCTGGATCGAGAGCATAGATGCAGTATTCCGGGGGCGCCTTTCGTGCCTTTGCCGTGACGTGAAGGCTGATCGCCCGAATGCCGGCAAGGTTCATAAAGTCCGTCGGCATTGAGGCGGTGATTTCAACTGCTGCCTCCCGCGACACGGGAGTGGGCGTTGTGATGTCGACTTCAACCACCGCGCCGACCGCAAAAGAGCCGTTGCCAAGCGCAATGTTCTTGGCGGCCGCGACGGCTTCCTCGTCTCCACCGTCGCTCTCTATAGCTGCCAGAGCCGCTGAATCGGCCAACTCTTGCAGTCTGGACTTCCAGGTGACGGCACTGGTAAGGTCAATGGCCACGCCCAAGACCAAGCATAGCGGTAGCGCCACCAACGCCGCTGCCACGGCAAAGTTTCCGCTACTATCGAGCAGCAGGTCCTTCAGCTTTCGCATTGAGATGCCCTCGCAGAGAAGCAGCCTAGATCGAATCGGGTTTAAACTTTACTAAATTAGAATGTCCTAACTAAATTGCATGCCGCTGCAGGCTGCGCAAACTTTGGCCAAGCGACTCGCGCTAGGCTATCTCGCTCATCGAGGTATCTACATCTTGCCGAGCTACAGGACCGCAGATCCCGCTATTTGAGTCCGAATGCGTTCGCTGCCTGATCCGAACCCAACATATCACTTGCCGAATGCCCGACGCCCGGCAAGATCACAAGACGCCAGTTAAAGGGCCACCCGTTGGCGGTCGCGACAGCTTGCGCTAACTCGTATGTGTACTGGCCCCGTTCCAGGCGTGTCGCCCCCTGGCGCATAGCGGCCGCGCCTTCGTTCAACTCTGCATCGCCTGTATCCTCCTCTCCGAGATAGATCGTCAGCGGCAAAGCCAGATACGCTTTCATCTCCTGGGTGGCTTGATCCGGCGTATAGACACATCCCGACGAGACGCAGCCGAGCCCATAGGCCACGGATTCCGCCAGCGAGGGCAGAACATATGAGGATGGATTGGCAACCACCAATCTTTTCGCGTCGGCCAAGGCGAATGCCGCGACGCGAGACGTGAATTGGCCGCCGGCGGAGTGCCCGAAAAGGTAATACTGCGCGTTCGGCAACCCCTCTCGTGACCTCGCCCAGTTCACCAGGCCCTTCACATACCAGACGGTCCATCGATCTCGTGGCTGAATAGCGCCGCTGTTGACGATCCCCCCGCGTTGATAGCTCCAGCTTGGGAACCTTTCCAAGTCAAAGAGCGGCGCCATGACGATCAGGCAGTTTCGATCCGCGAGAGACTGCGCATAATCCCTGTAGGAAGACGCCGTTCGGCTCAACCCATGGAAGACGAATAGAATCGCGGGGTTGCTGCAGCTCTTGGGGTGATAGGTATAGACGGTCAGCTTCGTCCCGTTGATGGTTGCTGTGGTCGTACCGTTGCCCACCTTCCAGGCAAGCACTGGGCCTGAGTAGACCAGGCCGCAGGCCATCACCGCCGCAATCAACAGACGGATTGGAAATCGCACCTGCCCCTCCTTATGACGATTGGCATGATGCCATATTTCATTAGAGACTTCTAAACAAATCAAAACCGCCCGGGCGGTAAAGACTTCGTTTCATTATAGGGACTGGTGCTTATCGAAGGACTGCTTTCCCGACTCGATATGCCTGGTTGGAGAGAGACGACTTGGCTCTAACGAGGGCGGTCCGATCATCTCAGCGCGACGGGATAGACAATTTGACGCATCTGTCCTGGACATCGGCTATTGCACCGCCCAATCCAGGCGACAAATCGAGCAGCCGATCGATCGTCGCCCGCCCGGCCGCCCCTCCCATTATTTTTGGCTGGTAGTCGAGGCGCGGATCTCTGTTTTGAACGTAAACTGGGTATATATCCAAATCTATCTGGCTCGCGCCAAAGTGGAAGCACGGCAAGATAGACTCGCCCTTGCTGTTTCCCGATCCGAAGGCGAAATTGCCGACGCTGTACAGTATGGGGCGATCTTTGTAAATCTCGACCGGCTGGAGGATATGTGGATGATGGCCGATAACCGCGTCTGCGCCCATATCGATGAAAAGCTGTGCTTTCATGCGATCTTCCTCGGAAGGTTGGCGCTGGTATGGTGCGCCCCAATGTACCATCACGGCGATCCGATCGACCAGTGGCCGCAGCCTTGCAAGGTCACGCTCGACCAGTTCCGGTAGATCTTGTGCTGAACCCGGGAGATCGCCATGCGCCGCCGTTCGACGATTCCAGTAATAGCCGAGAAGTCCGACACGAATATCTGTGCCGTCAAAGATCGCGGGATCGTGCGCCACGCTCTGGTTTCTTCCGCCACCATACGGCCTGATATGGTGTTGTTCCAGGGTGTCAAGGGTCTGAATCACACCATCTCGACCACAATCCTGTATGTGGTTGTTTGCGACAGTCATCGCAGCAAAGCCGGCGCGACGCAGGACTGAGGCAGACTTGGGATCGACCTTGTAAGAGTGGTTGCGCGTGGTTTCTTCCTTCTCGGAATCCGAGGAGAACGGCCCTTCGAGGTTCCCTGTAATCAGAGCGCAGCGGCTGAGGATCGGGCGGACCCAGGCGAAGCAATAGTCCGGGCCGAACCTGCGGATGCGATGCCGCATCCGCATCCCCGTCATTATATCTCCGATTGCCGCCAAATGGTAATGGGTGCGGGTGGATGAAGAGAGCATCAGTTCAAGCTGGTTCGGGTCGATGAGATCCCCATCATCCGGAATTATGACTTCCGCAAACCTTTCGCGAATTTTGGCAACATGGCGCTGAACCTCGTCAGACCCACTGAGACGAGAGGAGAGAGGCAGAACCGAAGGTGCACTCAGCATGTTGGTCACAGGCGAGCTAAAGCCTATCCCGCGCTTCTCGAAGATTTCCCGGATCAGCCTCTCATAAAGGCCGCCGGACCTCACGCGGTCCGCATGAAGCAGACACGAGGCAAAGCTGCGTGGTGATGATCTGATCGCGATCGTTCTGACGCGGGAAGGGTCGAATAGGCTGTCGGAAAGTCGCCCAAGCTCCAAAAGGGCACCAACAACCAATTCTATGCAGGCAAATTCGTGCCCGAGAAATGCCTTGTGCAGATCCCATATCGCCCCCGCAACGGCTTGTGCGACCAGCGCCTCCTGCGGCTGCACTTCGTCATCGTCAATGCGAGCGTCATTCGCAAGGCTGCCCGCAGGCACAAACTCGGCATCGTGACGAGCGTGCCAGCACCACACGTGCGGGGTCGACAGCATGGAGGCCGCCAGGTAAGTGCTCACGGCATATTCCAGGGCGCCCGGTCTGCTGAACGCGGCACGCGGTGTACGCAACCTGTCGGCCTGCACGTCAGCGGTATGACGCACGACGTGAAGCCCGAATGCCTGGTATATCATGCCGGCGTCGTGGGATGGGTCGCAGAGATAGGCGCCGCCTGAAATTCGCGGCAGCCACCCTTCCACGGTGACCCCATGCCCCGGTCCAAAAAGCAACTCTCCGCAGAGGGGAATTGAAAAATCATCGAGATTTTCCATTCTTGCCGGGTAACGATATCTGACCCCTTTTACCGGCACCCACCTGCCGGTGTCTTCAGAACTGCCCGGCCTTTGCTTCGGCCGACGTGCATTGACGATCGCCCTGACTTTCGGCAGGGGGCCTACTCCAAGTGAGCGAAGCACATCGTTGATGCGCTGGCTCATCATGGAGATGTGGTAGTAGACGTTGACTTGGCCAAAGCCCGCGTCGGCCTCGCGGCTTTCCAGCCCACCGCAAACGCCACCGCCAGACGGCTGGAAAGAAAAATTGCCGTCTTCGTCGGGCGACACTTCGCCCATCTGGCCTGTCGGCCAATCCTCTTCCATGCCTGGATGGCTGATTACGTCCACGTACCGCCCACGCAGGCCGCGCCTTCCGGCGCGCTGCGAGAGATATGGCAATTCGACCTCGGCCAGATGAACGCGGCCGCCGGTAAAGTCGGAGTCACATGGCTCCCAGACGTAAACAGAGCCAGTCGCCATATTTACTCCCCTGTAGAGGTTACTGCTTTCGCCGTCATACCGTACGCAAAGCAGTAACCGCTGCCCTGAGGATATTCGCTACCGCTTTTCCGTCAATTCGTGCCTATCGGACCACTCTTCTTCCGGGTCGCCCCATTGAGGGCGCCCGCTGCTTGGGTCGGTCGCCTCGCCAAGCTCCCGCCGTGCATTGTCCAGCACTTGCGCGAGCGATCCCTCACCGATCAGCTTGAGTTCCTTCGCGACCACGTTCGATTTCGTGAGCGGCCATTTGTCCAGGGAGGCTGCGCGTACGAAACCGTAACCGGACGGCATATGGACCATCAGCCAACCCAGGTTCATCATTTCCGTGGTGAATTCTCTCGGAACCTCCCAGCACCGAAGCGTCCCCGGTCAAGCGCCCGAATCTCTTGTATGACATCCTCGTTCGAGGCTCCCGCCTTGCTCTTGCTGCGTTGCAAGGCCAAATCCACGAGTTCGCGGCATCAACTCGCGAAACAGTCGGTGTGGATGGCAGTTGGAAAAACATATCTATAAACGCTACTCCCTTTTACCTCAGTAGAGAAGCTCCTCCCTGCGGTGAACTCCATTCCTGTGAGGTCGATCCGAAGGTCGCGAGGCCACCAAGCGGATAGCACAAGCGGATAGCAGACGTCGAGCGGCCCGCTCTGCCTCGCCCACTGCTCGAGGGCAGCGAAGGTCATGGCCGAGCTCAGGTCCGGTGAACCAACGATGCTCCGCAACCGCCGTCCCTCATCAGCCTGTCGCGATCTGCACTCCCGAAAACTTTCAACTCAGTGGAAATTTCCAGCTCCCAATGGTCCGAAAGCCGGAATGCAGGTCACTGCCGAACAGGAAGTCCAGCCGTGGGATGCGAGAGCCCGTTAAACTCTGCGTTCGTTGGCTCTTGCTCAGTCTGCAACCACTGCGCCATGAGGACGCCGAAATGTTCGGGGATCCGCAACGATTTCGATTGGTCCCGCCCCAACTTGGCAAGGTATCCGCACCATTGATCGTATTGCGTTTTGCCGGTGTCGCTCTTCCACTCATCATAGGCATGCGTGGCCAGGCCCTTAATTTCTTTGCTAGGGATCGGTTCGATCCCGTAACGGTATGCGCCCTGCAGGACCGAATATCCAAATATAAGCAGAGCGCCGGCCCAGTCCAGCGCACTCCGTCTCAAACGCCGGTTGATGCTGACGGAGAATCCCGCAGTTTCAACCTCATGCCACCAATCGACTGGCATATACAGAAGGTCACCTGCATTCAGTACGGCAATCTCTCCATGCAGTTGCTTCAGCAAGGGGAACTGGTTAAAATCGGGATTATTCAAATCCACAAGCGCTCGCCTGGGATTGTCGGTCGTCTTTTCATGCTCCGGATAGATGAAACTATAGTCCCAAGGGGGAAACATTTTGACCGCTTTTGTCCCGTGTAGCTGCACGAGGAACGCATACCAATGATCATAGTGTGCCTTGGCGGTAACCCCTTCGGAAGCAACATAGGGAGACGAGCCAATGAACTCCAGATCGCTTGGCCAAGGCAATGCTTCCAGAAGACTGCTGGGAACTTTTCCACCAAACATGTAGTAGCGCTCGTTGGGGTCCATCAGTGGTTGCCATTTCCCCTGGCCTAGGATCCGCTCGAACAACTCTTGAAAGGTCATTTCGCGAGTCATCCCGCTCTTGCGTAAGACATAGGATGCAGCGGACACCGTGGTGTCGTCCCCTGGAACTAGCGTAACCTGGCCGGTATGCCGCGCCCATTTGGGGTCGTCCAAGCCCCAACCGTCGGAGGCTTTAACCCAGCCTCGTACAACAAACGGCCGATTTTTCCCGAGTGCGGTGGAGATTTGCATGCTGTCAATCTCCTCGATCGGTTTCATGCTAAGTTTAGGGAGTTCGCGAACTTTTTCAGGGAGTGTCTGTTTGTTTGCCATGGTCTCCATCCTGGTTGAGATGACCGTTTGCGTCGACAGAAGCCTTCTGGTGGTCAAGGCCGCCGAGATCGATCTATTTGTCCATTGCGCCTAGTTTTTTCCGCGGAATTGGCGCGGCATAAGCGCTTGTCAACTTGCCCACGTGACCGGGTTCACCCAGTTCCTGCCGAGCAATGTCCAACGCCTCAGCCACTGCCCCCTCATTAATCAGCTTGAGTTCCTGCGCGACCGCATCCGATTTTGTGAGCTGCCATTTGTCCAGGGAGGCTGCGCGCACGAAGCCGTAGGCCGACGGCATGCGCACCATCAGCCAACCCAGGTTCATCATCTCCGCAGTGAACTCCCTCACAAATTTTGCCCCCCCTATACGACGCCCGGTCAAGCGCCTGAATGTCTTGTAAGACATCCTTGCACGGGTTCTAGGCTGCCCCGCCTTGTTCTTGGTGCGTTGCAAGGCCAAGGCGACGAGTGCTGCTGCGTCGCCTTGGGAAACATTTGGTGTCGCAGTTGCTGAAACAGTATCCATGAACGCTACTCCCTTTTTACCTCAGCAGAGAAACTCCTGCCTGCTGCTGAACTCCATTTGCGTAAGGTCGATTCGAAGGTGGCGACGCCACCTCATCGAACCATGCATCCCGTTTTGCCAGATACGAAATTGCCATTGCATGCATGGCAGCCTTGAGCTGCGGCGGGCGCGACGCAAACGTGGCAGGTTCCGCAACCAGCTCGCCAGATCCCGATGCAAGCGTCATCTTGGCTCCGGACCCATCGGTGCTCCACCGCATCGATAGAGCCAATCCACCGCGTTGTAGATGTCGCCGCAAATCAGGGCCAAGCTCAGTCTCGGCACTTGTCAGAATCAATCTTTCAACAGGCAGCGCCGACAACGCCTGGCGGGATACGAAATCCTCATTGTCGACGATAAAACAGCCACGGTTGCCGGCGTTCAAAACTGCTTTGGCCAGGTTTTTGAGAAGCTCGCAATTCTCGACGTCCGTCGCCGTCACCGACACGGCGTGGCAAGCGCCCAGACCAAGACCGTTCTCCGAGATTCTTGCTGGAGAAGCGGCATAAACCAGCGCTTCCAATAAAGGATCCCTGGCCAGCATTTGCGGTGTTGCTCGCTGGCTGAATTCTTGTGGTGCGGTGTTGATGTAGGCGCCTTTCTTCGACAAAAGGCCGATGCTCCGCCCCTCTGCCATGAACCGGTGCTGGATTGCTTTTGCCACCATGCTGGTATGCCGGTCGCCAAGGACGAGCACCGTGGCAACTTCCGATGAAGCCGGATCGTCGTACATATTGGCCAGGATTATCTCGCTCACATCCCTTGCCGTGCCGGCCCGCGGCCAAAGATGAAACTCAATCCCTGGTCTAGCGTTCACCTCGATGACAGTGCACCCGACATCTTTGTGAGATTGCGCAATGTCGGGCATGATCAGATCCAACCCGGCAATACTGAGCCCAATGACCCTGGCGATACGTTCACATAGCTTATGATTGTCCGGATGGACGGAGTTTGTAACGTCAACCGGTACGCCTCCGCGTGCGAGGTGACCGTTTGGTCGCAGAACCACCTGCTGCCCGGCAATCGGGATAGTCTCCATCGTAAGATGGTGCAATGACAGGTGTCTAAGCAGGTCGTCGTCGATTTCGAGAGGCGACAGACGCCTGCCGTCCCTGTCGGGTTCCCGATTCAAATCATCGATCAAATGACGCAGCGTTTTTTCGCCGTCGCCGGTAATCTGCGGCGGGCAACATAGGACTGCTGCCACGACACGAAAATCAACAATCGTCGCTCGATACTCCGGGCCGGCGATGAACTCTTCTACCAGCACGCCATACCGGTCAGACTGAGCCACCTGGCACGCTATGTCGAACGCGGCTTCAATAGCGCGGCGTCCCCGCAGCTTGACTGAAACTCCGCGCCCCTGATTGCCTTGGGCGGGTTTCACCACCACAGATTTGCCCAGCTGCTTGGCGGCAGCGACCGCCTCGGATTTGCTGCGAACCGTAAGCTGGCGCGGTACGGGCAAGCCGGCCTGCGCCAAAAGCCTGTTGCCCAGCCTCTTGTCGAGGGCCACTTTGGCCGACGCAAACGATGTCGAACCGGATATCGTTGAGAAGAGCTGCTTTTGGTTTTTGCCTTGGCCGAGACGAAGGTGGTTGCGCGCGACAAACTCGAACGGGATGCGGTTCCTCTTGGCGGCGGCGACCAGCACTGCGGTCGAGTTTGAAAGCCGCCGTTTCTTTGCTCTTTCCAGGTTCAATTCCCGTGCGAGGGAATACTTCGATGTTGCATCCCCATCTCGCGTTGCCTCGCTGACCGCATCAACGACAGCCGACGCGGCCGCGCGCGACATTTGCGGGTCGTCCGACTCCCAGACGATCACTGAATTGCTCTCGGACGGATCGCTCACCAACGTGGCCACAGTTGGAAACGAATAAAAATTCATCGCGCGGCGAAGCTCGAGGTCCGCGGCCAGGATCGCATCAGCAAGATAAGAAGCTACCAAAGCATCCTGCTCGCACTCCGGAAAGAGACCGGAAAGCACCAATCGGACCTCATCAGTAAAACTGGAAACGCGGGCAGTAGCCAGTTGCCCTAGATTCAGCGACAATTTAACAACTGTATTCGCGTTATACACGTTGAGGCCGGATAGCGTCTTGAACCCGGTGATCTCAAACGGCTTTAATTCCCCAACTGGGCATACTATAGCCATACATTTTGCCCCCCGAATTAACCTTCCGGCTGCTTTACGAAAGGTTCCTGCCTCCATCGCTTGCGCGCAACCCTCAGTTATATTATGGTTAGCTAATGGTTAAGGCAACAAGAAAATAAAAGAGGGTTGGAGCCACAGGAAAATAAATCTTAGATAAAGTTTGAATAAAAAGACTCGGACTGCGTAATTGAAGTAGCGTTGGGGTGGGTATCATGTCTGTTTGTAGAATTCAGCGCGGGCGCATGAAGAAAGCCAAGCGTTCGTTCGCGACTCGCCGGGTCGCGGCCTCGCATATGCGCACGTTGATCACAGGTTCCTTGCAGCCGGTCGCAGGCGATCTTGTCCTGGCTCGTGTGGACAAACTCGGCAATCACAGCAGATTGGAACTGATCAACGGGAGAAAGGCGATCATGTTTCCCGGCGATGAGATAATCATTTGCTATGGAAACAGATACGCACCGGACCAGTTCGAAGCTGTTATTGGCCCTGATCTCGGACCATGTGACCTAGTGGCGGGGGGAGGCATCGCAGCGTGTGAGCTTTCCAGACATGATCGCATGATCGCGCCAACGAAGATCACCCCTCTCGGACTGATCGGGGACAAGTTCGGTCGCCGATTGAATGTTTGGGATTACAAGGTCAGCTCCGACGACCTTCGCCCCTCTCTGCCGATTGTCCTGTCGCTGGGAACATCCATGAACGCGGGAAAGACATTGACGGCGACGTCGTTGGTAAGAGGTTTCAAAAGAGCAGGGCTTAAGGTTGCCGCGCTGAAGATTACCGGAACCGGGTCCGGTGGCGACACCTGGATTGTGCGCGATGCGGGCGCTGACATCGTTCTTGATTTCACCGACGCCGGGTTTGCAACCACTTATCTTGCCTCGGTGGAAATGATCGAGAAGGGCGCTTTCCGCCTGCTGAACCATGCAGCCGAAAATGGATGCGACGTTGCTGTCATCGAGATTGCCGACGGGCTGCAGCAGAAGGAAACGTCCGAGTTAATTCTGGCGGAATCATTTCGCAGCATGGCTCTTGGCACAATATTCGCGTCCTACGACGCGATGGGTGCAAAGTATGGAGTGGATACGTTGCGCGCTGCCGGCCACAAGGTGCTGGCCATCAGCGGCAGACTTGGCCGATCACCGCTTGGCGTGAGAGAGGCTGAGGAAGCTACCGGGCTGCATTGCTATTCCCCGTGGGATCTCCAGGATGGCGCGCTCGGTCCTGTGTTTAGGGCCCGCGCTGCGGAAAAACTGTCCAACGGACAGAGCAACAACCCGTACCTGCGGCGCATTGTGGCATCGTCGGAGGCAGCCATGCCGCTCGGCGTGGATCGAGCCCATTCTCACCAACTCCGGATTGATTTCTTGGCAAAGGTCGCGCGCGAGTTGATTGTAGCCGAACTGGGAGAAGTAAATGCCAATGACAGCCTGGCGACGTGGCCCAGTCCATTCGGAAGCATCTTGGTCACGCTGCCTGAGCGGCCTTCCCAGGGTTCCCAGGGTTCTATCCCCACATTCATGTCGGTGCAGGCGCCCGCGGAACTAGTAGAGGCAGCAGTGCTGGCAAAAAGCCGCGGTGCCCTCAAGTCGTCGCTCGGCGGCATCGTGCAGGCCCTCGGCTGCGCTCCGCTCCCGGCTGCCCGGATGTCCTACCTGCTGAACGAAACCTGGTCAATGTTTGAGGCGGCCGATCATCACGATAGACCTCTGCAAAACGCACTTGAGGCGCCGCCGTTGGATGCTCATGATGACATTGATGCGGTGATCATGAATTTCTCTGGCCTCTTCAATGAGCATTCTGATCAGCACGCTCCCCTTGGACGCGCGTGAAAGACGGTGTCCCGATGAACACACGAGGCAGGCGTCGGTATAGCGGCCCCCTCAGCGAAATGTGGAGAAAGTCGATACCCGGCCTTGCGGCTCTGGTGGTATTCAGCGTGTTTATCAATGTTTTGCGCTTTGCCGGCCCGCTCTATCTCATACAGATATTCGACCGGGTCATCTCGAGCCGCAGCGTTGAAACCCTTGTCATCCTGACCCTGGCTGCCTTGCTCGCCCTGGTAGCCGGCGTCGCACTGGAAACCATTCGCCGTCGCATGCTCTCGCGCTGGAGTGTCTGGATCGAGCATCAGTTGACCAGCCAGTCCGTGAAAGCCGGATTGACGTCAGGCGTAGCCAATCCGCCGCTTCTGGCCAGCATCGAAAAGGTCTCCAGCTTTGTTGAACGCGGGCTATCTGCCTGGCTGGATGTCGTTTGGGCACCGATTTTCCTGTTGTGTGTGTACTTCATCCATCCGGTTCTCTGGCTGATCGCGCTGGCAGCTACCGTTTTGCTGGTTGGTATGAGCCTGTTGAAGGAAAAGTTCACACGCGAACCCCGTCAAGCGGAACGCGATGCCGCCAAGCAGGCAAAAGAGGTGTTGGTTTCGGCGGAGCGGCACAAGGACGTTGTTAGTGCCTTTGCAATGGCGGACGCAATCGCCGGGCGCTGGGGTAGGAGCCGGGCGGACGGCTTCCTGCAAAGAGACCGGCTTAATGCTTGGGGATCCAGCCTGGATGCCGCGATCCGGGTGCTAAATCGTAGCCTCTACATTATTCTGCTGGCCTCCGGCATATGGCTGTTCCTGAACGACCAGGCGTCGCTAGGGGGGATATTTGCAGCCCGACTCATAGCCAACTTCGCTTACAGGATGGTTGGCAAAGCGGTTGGGGAACTCAGAGGCCTCCGCGAGGCGCGCGAAGGATACGCCAAAATCAAGGCGGACCTGGCCAGGCCGTCGGACGGGGACCCGTCCTTGCTGCCTGGAACTTCGCGCGGCACACTAATTCTTGATGAAGTAGCGTTCAGGCACGCGGGATCGCGAGAAGACGTATTCAGGAAACTGTCGCTGTCGCTGGCGCCAGGCGAGTTGCTATTGGTCATCGGGCGCGCAGCGACCGGCAAGACAACGCTCTCCCGCCTCCTGATAGGCTTGCTCAAGCCACGAACCGGACAGGTTCGCCTGGGAGACATGAACGTCACTCGGCTTCCGGATCATGTTAGAGCCGAGGCCATTGGCTATTTGCCACAGCAGGTCGAACTGTTCGAGGGAACCGTCGCCCAGAATATTGCCCGGTTTCAACAAAGCTCCATCGATGATGTGGTTTCTGCTGCAAAAATAGCAGGAATCCACCATGTTATTATTCGCCTGGACCAAGGCTATGACACAGTGCTTGACGACACGATCGGGCTGTCTGGCAGCGAACGGAAACGGATTGCGCTTGCAAGGGCGCTGTTTCGCGCTCCGAGACTTATCGTTCTGGACGAGCCATTCGCCAATTTTGACAGTTCGTCGAGAAGGGCGCTTGAAGCAGCGGTGAAAGTCATGAAGGGATCGGGATGCTCGGTAGTCATTACCATGTCGGGACAAACCAACCGTCTTGTCGGATTGATCGACCGGACGCTGATCCTGGGCGGCCGAACGCCTGAGCTCTCCGATCCCACGGAGCGCGCGGTTCGTTCCGTGAAAACTGAGTTGCGGAGTGTAAAGTGACAGTCCCGCTCGCCGTTGGCGCCAAACAACCCGGAGACGATCCGGCGCCCTTTGGTAAGAACTTCATTGTTCTCGGTTTCGCGATAATCGCAATTTTTTCGACCCTGACCGGCATGTGGCTTGTTGCGGCTCCAATCCAGGGCGCCATTGTTGCCAACGGGTTGGTGGAGGTAGCCTCAAACGTAAAGACAGTGCAGCATCTCGAAGGTGGGATTGTATCCGAGATATCGGTTCAGGAGGGCGATCGCGTATCGGCAAGTCAGGTCCTGGTACGACTGCAGAGCACTGCTTCTACGGCCGCTGCGAACGAGATCAAGGCGCAATGGTACGAGGCGAAAGCTACCGAGGCACGGTTGATCGCCGAGAGAGACGGCAAGGACTCAATCGAGATTCCGCCAGAGTTAAAGGAGCCCGGTAAAATGGCGGCCGAGGCTGTTTCCGGCCAGGAGAGTATCTTTCGAACACGTCAGACCTTGCTTCGTGAGAGACTTTCCTTGCTGCAGCAAACGACCGGAAGCCTGCATAAGGAGATAGAGGGCTATGAAGGGCAGGTGGCTGCGGCCACACGGAAACTGGAGTTGATCGAGGAGCAGCTGGGCGATGTTCGTGCCCTTTATCAAAAGAAGCTGGTGGTAAGGACGCGCCTGACAGATTTGGAGACTGAAAAGGCGGATGTGGGAGGCGACCTGAGCGGCTATATCGCGTCAATTGGCGTTGCCAGGCAAAAAATGGAGGAGACGAAGTTCAAGGTTGCTGAACTTAACGCATCCACGGCGGCCGACATTGTCGCTGAGCTTGGGGTGGTGCGTGCCAAGATATATGAATCCGCTCAACGAATAGCCGCCGCCGATGACGTGATGACAAGAACCGAGATCCGCGCTCCCATCGGAGGCACCATAGTGGGGCTCAAGATTCACACCATTGGCGGGGTGATAGCAGCAGGCGATCCTCTGATGGATATCGTGCCCGTCGACGACAACTTCGTCGTGATTGCCAACGTGGACCCGCTCGACGTCGACCAGGTGAAAGTGGGGCTGCACGCGACCATCTGGCTCAGCGCGGTGGGCAGGCGGTATCAGCAGCCCATGAACGGTGATGTCCGCACCCTTTCAGCAGACCGGCTGGTCGATCCGCGCACTGGCAAGGCATTTTATGCAGCTCGCATCGTTCTGACACCTCAGTCCCTGAAGGCAACGCCCGTGGCATTGCAAGCCGGAATGAACACACAAGTGATGATCGAGACTGGAGCGAGGTCAGCATGGGAATATCTTAGCGCTCCGGTGTACGCTGCCATGGGTCGGGCTCTGCGCGAACAATAGGATTGGCTATCGGGGCAGCCGTCGTTGGGGTGGATTGTGAGCGGTGCGCAAGCTCAGCGCCTCCACATCTCAAAAGATAGCGTGCACCTGCTGGGGTGAGAGAAGAGCCCATAAGCGCTAACTTTACAGCAAGACGGCGCTTCTTGCAGCGGCGGATTGGCTTTTGCGCCGTCTTGGTGGATCGCAGACGTGACGAATGATTTCAGTGACGCGGGTGAGGATTTTTCCCGGCCGCATCACCATCAGCATGGCGTTGAGGATTTCAGAACGCAGGAGACTATGCAGCCTCCAAAGGGACAGCGATTGCGACGTGCGTGGTTTGGTCTTCACAGGGGGAGAGTCGAGAACGTCGGTGACGGCCTCGTCGATCATCAGCGCCAGGATCAGGTGGGCCGTCAGCCAGCTTCGAGCGAGCCGCTCATCTCGCGCGGGAAGCTTATGGATGCCCATTCCGCTCTTGAGCCGCTTGAAGGCGAGTTCGACCTGCCAGCGCAACCGATGGGTCTGCAGAACCTCGTCGGCCGTCAATTCATGGGCCGGGACCGAGGTCAGCAGCATGACGAAGCCCGCGGCAATGAGGGTCATCGGCTGCAGCCTGTTGGAGCAGCGGCGCTGATTGCCCCGCTTTGCCGCCTTCTGGGCCTTTTGCGTGGCCTTCTCATCCTTGCGCTTGACGATGAGCCTTGTCGGCAAGGGCGGCTTGCCTCGTCCCTTGCGACCCGAATGCTCCACGAGCACGTTCATCTCGCAAACCTCACCAGGCTGCATGGGCTCATAGATGGCGTTCCAGTCGACCCGTTGCCCGTCGGGCGTGGTCAGCCGAACACTGGTCCAGCCCGTGCGCACGATGAAGTCGGCACCCGCCGACACCACCTTTTCAAGGGACGGAGCGCGGGCGTAGGCGCGATCGCCAACAACAATGTCGCCTTGGCGTAGCGGAACACGCAAGAAGCTTCACCCCCGCGCACGTCGCTGATCTCCAGATGCGTGAAGCGTGCGAGCGCCGGTTCGTAGGTGGCATGCAGCCGCCAGTCCGTGCCGGCACTGCCAGGGCGCGAGATCGAACTGCCATCGACAACGCGCAGCCGGCGCCCCGTCGGCGCGGTGCTTTTGGCGCAAGCCTTTTGGAGCAAGGCGCCGGCAATGTCGCCGAGCCAATCGGCGGCTGCGCGCAAACGCTTCAAAAGAGCGACGTCGGAAAGGCTCGCAAGAATGTCGGCCAAATGCAGAGGCCGGAGACCGCGGTGAAGCGGCCGGCCACGCAATGGGTTAAGCCGGGGCTGATCGGCCGCGTGAAGCACCTGCGCGGCGAGGATGACCTGCGGCATGCATCGCTGCAGGATTTTCGCGAACCTTAGTCTGATTCGATGATTTCAAGAAAACTTGCCGCCAGTGCCAAAACCGTCTCCGCCTTTCTCAACTTGATGGGAAATGAGAAGCGGCTTTTGATCATGAACCACCTGGCCGGCGGCGAACTTTCGGCCGGTGTCCTCGCCGAGAAAGTTCAACTCAGCCAGTCGGCTTTGTCGCAGCATCTTGCCAAGCTCCGCGCCTTCGGCCTTGTCGACACCCGACGCGACGGTTAAGTAATCTACTACTACTGCTCATCCGGCGCAGCGCGCGAATTGCTGGCCACGCTGGACGGCTTCCTGACGACCGGACGACCGCTCGCGAGGCCAGGTCCGCACTACGTCGCCCAAAGACTTCGCCGGCTGCGAATGGCCTGAGAAGTGGCGCAAAAAAACAAATAGGCATGGAAACCAAAGCTAATGGCTTAATGCGGTTCAAAGATAGAGACGTTCTCGTGACCGACGGAAATTCCGGAATAGGTCGCGGTATCGTTCAATATTTTCTTGGAAGAGGGAGCCCGTGTTGCTTTCGCCGGCCGCGATCAGGAGAAGGGCCGAGCCGTTGAATTGGAAGCAAAAGCGCTTGACGGTGACGCCCGCTTTTTCCGTTGCGATCTCTCGGATGAACAAGAAGTTGAAGAGCTGATCGGCTCAGTCCGCAAATGGGGGCGACTGAATTGTCGTTGTCAATAACGCAGGCGGCGGTTCGCGCCGAAGTGGAATCGAATTTGGCGATCGTCCTGGCGCGAGGTGGGACAAGATGCGGCGCGCCAATCTCGATTCCACCTATTTTGTGTCATCTTATGCTTTGCCTCTGATGCGGGATGCCGGCGGAGGTGCAATCGTGAACATATCGTCCACGGCCACCCTACACGGCGTCTGGGGCCTCTATTGCGTCGCCAAAGCAGACGTTGAAGCGCTCACGCGATCATTGGCAATCGAAGGTGCTCCGCATAGGGGCAGGGTGAACTGCGTTAGCCCTGGTTGGATCGCCACCGCAACCGACCTCAAAGTGCCCGCGTCGGGCAGTTCTGGTAAACGCTTCGCCGGCTCAGATCGCGGTCGGCAGCAGGATTATCCCGACGTCAGGTGACTGATCTTGTTGCGTGTTCATTCGTTAGATTCTCAGCCGTCGTACGACGGCTGTTCCGGAGAAACGGTCGGTCGGGCACTGTTCGTCAGATGCTCGCGCCACACGGACGCAGAACCACGACGGCGGTCGGCTGCAATCGCGTTGGCGGCGTAGAAGCCCCACGTCGTGTGCTGGCCAAGGTAGATTGTTCTGCCGTCCCCAGCCGGTTCTGCGGAAAGCGTCGTGCGGGAAATTCGCGGACGAATCGGTGCTTCAATCGGCATGAAGCCGGTCGGCAGCGACAACGATGCTTATCAACCAAAGCGTGAAACTCACCGGTACATACATCGGCTACTTGGGTTTCTTCTCAAGCTTTTCATCCCCGAAAGAATTGCCTCCCAGGTGCGGCTCGATATCCGAAGCTTGACGATTCTATCCCACATCCGCCTCACGTCCGCACCCTCAGCGCCTGCTCTAGCCTGTCGGCAATCTGTGTGACGATATAGGCAATCACCATATAGATCACGACGGCAATCACGAAGGCTTCAAGGTAGTAGTAGTTCAGAGCCGCGGTCAACTGGGACTGGGCGAAGATATCGACAACCTCGATGGCGAATCCGAGAGAAAGGGCCTTCATGATGACCATCATCGAAGTTGTCAGGTCAGGAATTGCCGTGAGGGCCACCTGGGGAAATAGGATACGTCGGAACAGTTGGCCGCCCGTATAGCCCAGCGAATGGGCTGCGTCCGACTGACCGGTGTCGAATGCATTCAGGGCTCCCTTGATAATCTCCGATTGGAATGCGGCGACACAGCCGGTAATCGCAACTACAAGGATGACCCAATTGGGGGTTTCGTGGGCGTTGAAGTTGATCCCCAGCAATGAGAACAGGAACTGGAATGCGGGCGGCAGACCGAAATAGGCGAGGAAAATCACGATGACCATCGGAACGCCCTTGAAGACGATCTTGTAAGTCATGACGAGTTCTCGCAGCACCGGCACCCGTCTGTATTCAATAAGCGCGAATATGCTGCCGACTATCGTCGACAGGACGAAAATCATGAGCGCCATTCCAATTGTCACGGGTACGGCACTCAAAATTTCCTGCGTGTCCTGAAGCAAAATATCGGTATCAAACATGGTTGAATACCCTTACGTCAGACGCTCGCGAGGAGCTGGTTCTTGATCGGAGTTGTTGTCGTCGCCTCAGGCGCTTGCATCGGTGATCGAAGCTCGAAGAAGCGCACGATGAGCCATGCGACCAGGCACATCAGCGAATAGATCACCGCCAGGACGAGGTAGGTTTCGAACTGGAACTGGTTGTAATCTCGCTCCATGATCAGATGCGCAGTCGCCATAACGTCGGCCGCCCCGATGTACATGACCAGCGCAACGTTATGGATCAGGTAGATGATGGAGTTCCCATAGCCCGGCAATGCGAAGTGCACCGCTTGCGGGCCGACGACGCGAGTAATTTTCTGTCGGAACGTATATCCAAGGCTGTCGGCCGCATCGTGCTGGCCGCGATCGACGGCCAGGTATGCAGGCCGCATGACTTCCGACAGATAGCCGCCGTGGTAGACGCTCAACCCCACCATGGCGGCCATGGTCGCCGAAATGAAATCTTTGGCGCCGAACAGGATCACCAACAGCGGAAGCCCATAAAACGCGACGAACAACTGCAGTACGACAGGAACACTGCGGGCATAGGACACGTAGAGGTCCACCAGGTGACTGATGACCAGCACCCTGCGGACCCGGAGGGTTGTCGCGATGAGAGCCAGGCAGAACCCGGAAATGAGGGCTGTAAACGTGATGGCGAGCGTCAGCGGCAGTGCCGAGAGCAACTCGGGAATCATAGCAGATACATCCACTTTGAAACGCTCCTTCTTGCAATTCAGCCTTGCCGCTGACTAGCGAATATGGTCCTCGACGGCCGCGCTATTTCATGTACTGGACGATGCCCTCGCCGAACCACTTCTGCGAGAGCTTTTCGATCGTGCCGTCGTCTTTCAATTCCTTGAGAACTTTGTTCACATCGTCGGCCAGAACCTTGTTCTCGTCAGATCTGTGGATCAGCATGTAGGTGTTGTTGCTGAACACTGGTTCGGACGCCACGATATCGAGTTTCTTTTGCTCGATGACGGTCTGCTCACCGAGATTCGACGGCAGGACGAGAGCGTCGAACTTGCCGTTCTGAACTTCGTCCAGCCGGTTCGGGTAGGGGATACCGGCACTCGATGCCGTGACTTCGAGCTTGTATTGCGGGTTTTCTTTCTGCCAATTCATGATGAACTTGTAGGTTCCACCGCCGGCCGTGGTCGGAACGATCCTCTTGCCGACCAGGTCTTTCATTTCCTTAATGCCGCTGTCTTTCTTGCTGTAGATCTTCATCAGGCTGGCGCCCATGGGATTTTCCGGAATGAGGAACTGCTTGGAGCGCTCGGGCGACTTGTAGTAGCCACCGACCGCGATGTCGTACTTGCCCGTGGCGAGGCCGGTTTCCTGGGCAATGTCGGAGACACCTTCCATTTCGAACTTGTACTGCGGCAGCTTTGCGTTGATCGCCTTCAGAAGATCGGGCTCATAGCCTTGCGGCTCGACGCCGATCGCGCCCCATGCCAGCGGCTTGGATTCGGCAGACGTGGCGATCTTGATCGTCCGAACGGTCTGGCCATGGCTGATCCCGGCTGTTGCAAGGGCGATTGCGATGCCGCCAGCGATGGCCAGGGCATAGCGGCGAGAAAAACTGGATGTGATTGCAGACATTTCTTAGGGTCCCTTCTTGTTGGATTATTGAAAAGCGAGTTCTGACTGCAGAAATTGAGCAAGTCGTGGGCTGGACGGTGCGTCGAAGATTTCAGCCGGGCTGCCATCGGCGGCGACCACGCCACGATCCATGAAGACGATCCGGTTGGAGATGTTCTTTGCGAATTGCATCTCGTGGGTCACAAGCAGCGAAGTGATCCCTGACGAGGTGACATCCTTGATCACCTTTAGAACTTCACCGACGAGCTCGGGATCCAGCGATGACGTAGGCTCGTCGAAGAGTATCACGTCGGGTCGAACTGCCAGGGCGCGCGCAATGCCTGTGCGCTGGAGCTGGCCGCCCGACAGTTGGGAGGGATAGCTATCTCGCTTCGGGGTGAGCCCGACCCGATCGAGCTCCCGCAAGGCGATCTCCCGCGCCTCGTCCGCGGACTTCCGCTGCACGACGACCAGGGGATCCATCACGTTCTGCAGGACCGTCATGTTCTTGAAGACGTTGAATTGCTGAAAGACCATCGCCGTTCGCAACCGGATCGCTTGGACAGCTGTTTTGTCGGCGCG
Source organism: Mesorhizobium sp. M0037 (assembly GCF_040323635.1). Taxonomy (NCBI): domain Bacteria; kingdom Pseudomonadati; phylum Pseudomonadota; class Alphaproteobacteria; order Hyphomicrobiales; family Phyllobacteriaceae; genus Mesorhizobium; species Mesorhizobium sp. M0037. Next base: position 49,626 of record NZ_JAMYVB010000025.1, read on the forward strand.
CTGGTAATCCATCCGAATCTGATCGAAGGCGATGGTTCCTGAGGACGGCTTGGCCAGGTAGTTGATGCATTTCAGCAACGTGGTCTTGCCCGTGCCGCTGGGGCCGATGATCGAAACCACGTCACCCCGCTTTACCGATAGATTGACGCCGTTCAGAACCTGCGTGCTTCCGTAAGACAGCTTTACATCTTTGAGTTCAAGCATTGCTGGTTGGCCCTTCGGAAAGTGTGAGACGGACTGCTTCGACCGCACGTGACATCATCACCCGCTCTCCGCATGGCCGAGAACGTGCATCAGCCGGTTTGCCCAGCCGAAGATCGATATGGCGTGGATCAGGTCGATAATCTCGCGGTCGTCCATGCCGACTGATCGAAGCGCGGCGATATCGTCTGCCGTCGCTTCCGACGGGGCCGCCGACAGGCGGCGGGCAAAACTGTAGATTGCCGCATCGCGTGGGCCGAGCGCTTCCGGTTTATCGAGATAGAGCGCGGTGACCACTTCGTCGTTCTTGGTCAGCTCTGCATGCCTGCGGGCGTGAACAACGGCGCAGAATTTGCAGCCATTGACGATGGACGCACCTAATGCACCAAGCTCGCGGTCAGGGCGGGCAAGCCCGCCTTCGACATACATGATTGCGTTGAACAGAATCGTGCGGGCAAGATAGCTCTCAGGGTCATGCGCAAGGGTGCGCACATATTCCGAAACTTTCTTGGCTGATGGCGTGACCTTCATCGCTTCAAGCTGTTCCGGCGTGGCCTCGGATAGCTCGACCGGCACTATGTACGGATGCCAATTCAATGGCTTCAGGCGCACCGCGGAAATCATGCCGTCCTCAACAATCGCAGGCCGGTTGCCACCCGCGTCTGGAAATTGACGAAGGCGATGAGCTCGGAAAGGGCGACGATCTGAGGATTGTTCAATCCAGCTTGGGCGAGCAGGGCGATGTGGCCCGCTTCCGCCTTTTTCGGTGTCAGCGTAATCAGGTCCACATGACGTGCGATGGTCGCCAATGGCTCTTCCAAATCCGTTTCCCCCTGGGCTAAGGCCAGAAGCTGCTCAGTCGGATCGAGCTGAGCCAGCTGCACATCATATTCGGCCATCAGGACCGGATCGGCATTCAGAGCGGCCATGCGACGGGCCAGAGCAACCCTCAAATTGGGCGCAAGCCCTTGGTCGTTTGCTGGCTGCAGAACGGACAGGCGGCATTCTTCTGCCCCTCGCACGAATTCCGGCCGAAATCGCCGTGCGGCGAAAAGGGCGTCGTCCGGGGAAATACCGGCGGCCTTGTCCATTGCGTCGATCACAACGCGGCCTCCTTCTGTAGCAAGGGTGTGGAATCGACCCATTCGTCGCCCAGAAGTTCGGGCGTGTCGTAAGCAATCAGATTGTCGAAGTGGGTTTCGACATCTTCGGCAAACAGCGATGCGGCAATGCCGCGGACCATACGGTCGGCACCGGCGCTGACGGCTGGGATATCGCCGGAAACCTTGCCGTGGGTCAGCATGGCGGCGTCGTTGAAGCAGTGGATATGCGACAGCATCGGGCAGGAGCCGGGAACGCGTTCGCGAAATTCGAAGGCGGGACCAAGATCCGGCGCGTCCGACATGCCTGCACGCGGCAGCCCCATATCCGGCGTATATCGGCCATCCGACCAAGTGCGGATATGTGGCGCGAGGGCTGCAAATTCCGGGCGGCCGTCGAAGTCATTTGAGAAGCCGGTTGCCGCGATCAGGAAATCGTAGCGCATCGGACCTTGTGTGGTTTCGACCAGGAGGCTTCCCGCATCTTCCTTGACCGCGACGATGCCGCAGTCGAGAAAGAACCGAGCATTCGAATGCCGAGACACGCGAAGCGTCGATGAACGCGGCGGCGGCGTCTGGGTGGAGGCGGTGTAGTCGAAGAACTTCCACTTCCAGGCATCGGGCAATTCATGCATGCCGAGTACAACACCCGGGCTGCCGATGCCGGTCAGCTTGTTGATGCGCGGCATCTCCTTGCGCCGGATCAACATGTCGACAGAGCCGGCGCCCGCCTCGAGTGCGGTCGCAGCATTGTCCATGGAAGAGGCACCGGCGCCGATAACTGCCACACGCTTGCCTTTCAGCGCATCGAAATCGATGTCGTCGGCAGAATGGGCCCAATAGGCGCGATCGATGCCGTTGAGGAAATCGGGCAGGGCAAAACCGCCCAAACCGGACCGACCGGTGGCCAGAACGAGACGACGGGTTAGAACCCGGCCGGTTTCCGCGCCCTCGATGTCGATCGCAATCAGATCTCCAACGGGTGCCAGTCCGGTCATGCGCACGCTGTTTCGCACTGGCAGACCAAGAACCCTGCGGTACCAGACCAGGTAGTCCATCCACTGGCCCTTGGGGATCTTGTCCAGCGACAGCCAGGCCTCGACGCCCCATTGCGCCGTGAACCACGCGCGGAACGTCAATTGTGGCAGGCCGAGCGACGGACCGTTGAGCGTCTTCGGCGACCGGAGCGTTTGCATGCGGGCAAACGTTACCCATGGTCCTTCGAGCCCGGCCGGAGCCGCATCGTAGGCGACGACGTTGGTAATCCCGGTAAGCACCAGCTTTGCAATGGCTGCAAGTCCGCACATGCCAGCGCCAATGACAACGACATCACGGACCGGGGCGCCCTCATGCATGCGTGTGGGGACCCAAGGCTTGGCAGGCAGCTCAAGCAAGTCGAGATCCTGCGCGAGTTGGGCTTCCAACGCGGCAAGGCCTGTCGATGCTGCCGGGGTAGGAGTATGCTTCATATTCCAGTTCCGTTATTTGTGCCCGACGCGGGATCGTTCACCAATTGGCTGGCCAAGGCCGGATCGAGTTTCTTGAAGCCGACGATCGATCGTTCAGCCACCGCTTCGACCGCATCCATCAGCGCCTGCGCGACTGGGCGAAGGGGGCGTTTTGCGGCAGCCACAACCCCCCAATAAAAGAGAACGGTCGCGTCAATCGGGCGGATGGCGACCCCAGGCAAGGCCACGCCATAGGCGGTGAGGGGATCAATGACAGCGGCAACGCCGGTCCGGCGCACAAGCTGCAACGCGCCATAGGCAGTATTCGTCCGGATCACTGGCCCGGTGTCGATGCCCCTGGCGGCCAATGCCTTGGAGACGTGCAGTTGGAAACGCAGCGGGTTGAGCAACGTAGCGACGCGACGGCCGGCAAAGGCCGAAAGCGGTATGACATCAAGTTCTGCCAGCGGATCGTCCTCCCGCACGGCGGCAACATCGGGCGCCGAATAGAGCCGCAAGACGTCCAGACCGGGCGTATCGAGCGGCAGGCTTGAAAAGCCGATCTCGGCACGACCGCTGCGCACTTCCTGGGCGACGATTGAGGGAAGAAACTGTCCGAGATGGGTCTCGTGCGGAAGCTCGACACCCTTGAGCTCGGCCATGGCCGTCGGGATTAGGCCAGTGCCGATCGCAGAGGTTGTGACAATCTGCAGGATCCGACCCCGGCCGGCGGCGATCATCTTGGCCCGCGCCGCGAGTTCGGTGAAGGACATCAGCAGTCGCCGCGCTTCTTCTTCAAATGCGACACCCTCTTCAGATAGCTGCACCCGTCGACCGACCCGGTGCAGCAATTCGAAGCCAAGTTCTGCCTCAAGATCCTGAATGGTGCGTGTCACCGCAGGTTGGGAACGCCCGAGCATGTCAGCCGCCTTGGTAATGCTGCCGCTGGCAGCAACCGCAAGGAAGGTCTGAAGGTCCCGAGTTTCCATATTCTCCCTACATGTGAAATCCGTATGATTGACATCGTCTCATTCATTTTTGATATATGTCAAGCGGAAACTAATGTTCACAGCGGCGCTTTCCGGCTCAGAGCGGAGCCCTTGATCGACACGGCTAGGGGCAACCGACGTGACTCCAATTCGGAACCTCGTGATGAAAAAACTTGTAGGCGGGGACGGCAAGGATTCTCGAACCATAAAGCCTGCAACAGGAGGAATGTTATGCGCGTGAGTATTCTGGGCGCCGGAGCAATTGCCTATGGCCTTGCGGCCTATTTGGCACAATCGGGACACTCGCCAACACTTTGGTCACCGTCGGGACACCGCACCAGAACGTTGGCTACTGGCGAACTATTGAAGGCGACGGGGGATATCGAGGCGACGGTGCCGGTGCGCATTGCCAAGGATTGTAGAGATGCTATCGACCACGCGGACGTGGTGGTGATCGCGCTTCCGGCTTACGGCCACAAGATGGTGATGGACGCCGCCGTCCCTCATCTGGCAGATGGAATTCCGGTCATCATCAGTTCGCATAGTTCGTTCGGGGCTCTGTATCTCTGGAAGCGGTTGACGGAGCGCAAGGTCAGGTTGCCGATCGTCGTTTGGGGCACAACACTACTGACTGGTCGCCAGCTCGGATCAACCGAAGTCAATGTCACTTCCATTCGCCAGAAGCTTGACGTTGCGACGCTGCCTTTCGATGCGCTCGACCAAGGGTACGAGCTTTGCACGGCCTTGTTCGGCGATCGTTTCGTCAAGCGGGATGGTCTGCTGGCGATTGCGCTCAGCAACCTCAATCCGCAGAACCATCTGGGAATTGCCCTTCTCAATCTCACACGCATGGAGAAGGCCGAGCAGTGGAGCCAAGGGGGAAATGTCACTCCTGCCGTTGGCCGCTTTATCGAGGCTCTGGATGCCGAACGGTTGGCCATAGCTGCCCATTTCGGTATCGCGGTTCGTACCGTCCAGGAACATTTTTCATTGTCGTTCCACGTCCCCATGAGCACTGTTTCGGAAATGAACCTGGAGATGGATCGCCAAGGTCGTGGCGGCTTTGGCCCGACGACTATCGAGAGCCGCTATATTCTCGAGGACGTTCCGTTCGGCCTGTTACCGACCGCAGTCCTGGGGAAGATCAGCGGAAATCCGGCGGTTCTCCATGAATCCGGAATTTCCATATTGTCGGCGGCTTATGGCCGGGATCTCAAGGGAGACAATGATATTCTTCCTGGGCTCGGCATCGAGAAGATGACAAAGACGGATCTTGAAGCCCTTTGCCGCAAGGGGTTTTGATCGCGCTCGCGGCCCATGAGGCGTGATTACGCTTGGGGGAAGCTAGCGCGACGCTCCACGTTACCCATCGCGAGCTGATTGTTGCGAAGGGGCCAACACAGGTTAGATGGTATCAACTGTGTTGGTCGCAGTTGCCTATTTCACCCGCTTCATTTCCGCGTAATCGCCGCTGGCGCGTAGGGTGACAGTGACGTCGCTGGCGCCGCGATTGCGCCAGAACCAGCCGTGATTGCCTTTGAAAGCAGCTTCCAGCGTGCCCTCGCTTCCCGGCACGCCGCGCCCCTTTTCGTAGCTGACCGACTGGCCGCCGCCGTCGCCATGCATGTCGAAATTGACCACGCCGCCGTCCACCGTCCACGAATAGTTCGCCCTGGCGGCCTCGCGCATTACCAGCTTCACTTCCGCTCCCTCGCCGGGTGCCAGCGAAATCGCCATCTCGTCTTGATTTCCGGCCGGCTCGGCGGGTGCGGCCGGGATCGGCTGGGCGGGCGCTGCCATCGTTTCGGCGATCTCGGGCTCGGGCGTCACGGGCGAGGTTTCGGTTGGCACAACAGCGCCGACATTCACATCGTCCTGGGCAACAGGGCTTTGCGCAGGCGCATTAGCGCTGAGCGCCGCAAGCAATGTCTCGATGCGCTCAAGGCGAGCCGTCAGCTCTGGTGGAGAAGCGGCCTGCTGGAGTCTTGGCGCCGTGGCCTTCGCCACCATGGCAGCCTCGTCCGTTGCAGCCTCCGCCGCGAGCTGAGACTTGATCTCGCCCATCTTGGTTAGACCCAGCAGCCGCCCGGCACCGGTCGGGTCGACGGCGTATTCGGAAGGCATGACGATCGTCACAAGGATGGCGAATGCGGCCGATGCGGCAATGATGGTGGAGCGCCTGAGCTGTGCCGAAGAGGGCAGGTCAGCGCGATTGGGAAGATCCGAATTGTACATTGTGTCCGTTCCTTAAGATGCGATGAAAAGGCCGGTGAGTTGGTACCCGACTAGCAGGAACCCTGCGGTCATCATGACGACGTTGGCGGTGTAGGCATGGCGCCAGAAGCTTTTCGTGCGGCGCCAGTAGCCCATGAGGATGAGGATCGCGCCGAGTGCCAGCATCTGGCCGATCTCGACGCCGACATTGAAGGCGACGAGGTTGGGAACCAGTCCATCCTGCGATATTTCATAATCGAGGATCTTGGTTGCCAGGCCAAAGCCGTGGAAGAAGCCGAAGATCAGCGTCGCCACCTTGGTGTTCGGCTGGAAGCCCAGCCAGCGCTGGAAGGCGCCGAGATTATCGAGCGCCTTGTAGACGACAGAAAGGCCGATGATGGCATCTATCAGATAGGGATTGACCTTCCATCCGAAATAGACGCCGAGCAGCATCGTCGTCGAATGCCCGATGGCGAACAGGCTGACATAGATGCCGATGTGCTTCATCCGGTAGAGGAAGAAGATGACTCCGAACAGGAAAAGCAGGTGGTCATAGCCGGTCATCATGTGCTTGGCGCCGAGATAGACAAAGGAGATCAGGTGGACGCCGCTGATTTCCTGGATGTAGCCCTTGTCGCCGGCGGCAACGCCATGCGCGTAGGCAAGCCCGCATAAGGCAGGAAGGATGAGGATCGCCGCAAGGGCGCTGAGGACGAACTTGCCGGGTGCGATAGCAGCCGGCGCGCCGCCCCCTAAAAGGGGTCGTTGCATGGTTTGGTTCCCGAGAATGAGAGGAGTGTGGCCGGGACGGCCGCCGTTGTTTAAGCGGCAAAACCGCGTGGCGGTCGGTCGATATCTGAAGGCCGCGTAGTTACTGCCGCCGGTCGTTCCGTGCGCCGCCAGCTTTGCTGTTGCGGGCCAGCCAGCGAGACCGCGACGATCGCGGCGTCGGGGATGTCGTGCGAATGATCAGCGCCATGGGCGCCAGTGTGGGCATTCGTCTGCTGCCCGTCGGCCGCCTCATCGTCATGAACGTGGTCGTGGTCCGCAGCGGCGGCTGATTGCTCCAGCCCAGCCGGCAGGCATTGCGGCAAGGCATTGGCTGCGGGCAACGGGAAAAGCAGAACGGCAAGCCGCAGGATCGCCAGCAGCGCCAGACGCAAAATCCTTGAAGTCGAACTGTTCATGCCGCCGATCAATAAACTTTCATGCTTAATCAAAGATTGCCTTATCCGCTGATCGCGTCCGAATAATGGACGAGGCAGCGGTATTCAACCGGCATTCGGTCGCATTTGCCGATGCCCCCGCCAACAAGCCAATGACGGGGGCGCGAATCCGAGCATCTTACATTGACACTGTCCTCTCCAGGGGGATAGCATTTAAAGGTGAACGAGCGTCCCCACATCCACGAAACTCATCCCGACATCATCAAGCGGCTGAAGCGCGCCAATGGCCATTTGCGTGCCGTTGTCGAGATGATTGAAGCAAGACGGCCGTGCCTCGACATCGCCCAGCAGCTTCATGCTGTCGAGAAGGCCATTTCCCAAGCCAAGAAGACGCTGATCCAGGACCACCTCAACCACTGCCTGGAGGACGTCGTCGGACCGTTGGCGCGCGAGCAGCGCCGCTCGATCGACGAATTCAAGGACATCACCAAGTACCTTTGAGAGAGATTGTGATGGACAAGATACGCGACTGGTTCGGCTTGGGCCCGATGTCACAGGGTTTGGGCGGGCACGGCCATGACCATGGCGAGGGTGGCCATGGCCACACGCACGGCGTCATCGATCCGACGATCGCGACGACGACACGTGGCATCTGGGCGATCAAATGGTCGTTCGTCTTGCTGGCTATCACGGCGGTGCTTCAGCTGGTGGTCGTGTTCCTCTCAGGCAGTGTGGCGCTGCTTGCCGACACCATCCACAATGTCGGTGACGCCGTCACCGCCATCCCGTTGTGGGTCGCCTTCGTGCTGGCAAGGCGCAAGCCGAGCAAGACGTTCACCTACGGCCTGGGCCGGGTTGAAGACTTGGCCGGGATCATTATCGTTCTCATCATTCTTTTCAGCGCCATTGTCGCCGGCTATCAGGCGATCGACAGGCTGATCCATCCGGAACCGATCGCGTTTCTCGGGTGGGTCGCGATCGCCGGCCTGATAGGCTTCCTTGGCAACGAGGCGGTCGCCGTGTTCCGCATCCGCGTCGGCCGCGAGATCAATAGCGCCGCGCTGATCGCCGATGGCTATCATGCCCGCACCGATGGCTTCACCAGCCTGGCGGTGGTTCTCGGCGCAATCGGCGTCTGGTTGGGCTTCCCGCTTGCCGATCCGATCATCGGGCTTTTGATTACGGTAGCGATCTTCGCCATCGTCTGGCAGTCGTCGAAGGCAGTTTTGACGCGCATGCTGGACGGCGTCGAGCCTGGGATCGTCGACGAAATCCATCATGCGGCCGAGCATGTGCGCGGCATTGAGCGAGTCGCCCAGGTGCAGGCGCGCTGGATCGGCCATCGCCTGCATGCCGATATCGCCATCAAGATGGCAGATAACGCGACGGCGACCGATGTCGTCGGCATAACCGAAGCCCTGCGAGGGGAATTGTTCGATCACCTCCCGGCGCTCTCGGAGGCCAAGATCCGCCTGGAAGGCGAAAGCGAACCCGTGGTGGCAGGTTCCGGACACGCTCACCACGCGCCCGACCCGTTCAAGATCGCTTGCGATCTTGCGTCGGGGACGTTGGAAATTGTCCATACGCCCGCCGGCGAACGCATGAGCCTCACCATCGACAGCCATGCCGACGATATCGGAGCAACCGTGATCATCGACCGGCCGCAGGGGCCTGAAACTCTGCTTCTCGGTCCCGTCGCGGGCGATCACCACCGCCTCGAAAGCAGCGTCGCTCCCGCCGAGCCGCACGAGTTCGAGGCGAGGCTGATCCTGACCGCGAAGGGCAAGGAACAGATCCTGCCATTCAAGATGGTCGAGCCGGAAGGCCATCAGCACTGAGACCGCAATGATGGCTCACATTGGACATGGCTGGGAGCGAATAGGCAATCGGTCTTTCCGCGCGTTGGCGGTGCTTCTGCGCATTCGGGATTTCCTTTCTCCTCCTTCGCGGCGGGCGGAATTGTGGGGTATCTCTGCGGGCGACACGGTCGTCGACTATGGGTGCGGAACCGGGAGCTACTTGCCCGCTTTCGCCGATCTGGTCGGCCGTGGCGGACGCGTGTATGCGTTGGACGTTCACCCGCTAGCCATTGCGCGGCGCAGCGGCTGAAGGAGGAACGCAACCTGGCTGTCATCACACCGATGCAAGTGACCGGCTATCCGTCTCCGCTGGAGGCGGGCATTGCCGACTTCGTATGCGCTCTCGACATGTTCCACATGGTACGCGACCGCCTTGGACTTCTCGCTGAGTTCAGCCGTCTTCTCGATGACGAGGGTCGGCGGGTAATCGACCGCGGCCACATGTCTGAGAAGGAATTGCGGCAGGAACTGGCGCGATCCGGTCTCTGGCGCGTCGAGGGGACGGCCGGTGCGGCGCTGATTTGCGTACCGACGCGTCAGCAAGGGAATTGATATGCTGTCAGTGCTTGCAAACCGTACCTATCGGCATCTGTTCCTGGCGCAGGTCATCGCGCTCATCGGCACCGGCCTTGCCACAGTTGCGCTGGGCCTTTTGGCCTACGATCTTGCTGGCGCCAATGCGGGTGCCGTTCTAGGCACTGCGCTCGCCATCAAGATGATCGCCTATGTCGGTGTCGCGCCCGTGGCGGCGGCTTTCGCCGAGCGCTTGCCGCGCCGCACCATGCTTGTGTCGCTCGATCTCGTCCGGGCAGCGGTCGCCGTCTTCCTACCCTTCGTCACCGAGGTCTGGCAGATCTATGTCCTGATCTTCATCCTGCAGGCGGCCTCGGCCGGCTTCACCCCGACCTTCCAGGCGTCGATCCCGGACGTGCTGCCCAAGGAGAAGGACTACACACGGGCGCTGTCGCTGTCGCGGCTGGCCTACGATCTGGAGAGTGTGGTCAGTCCGATACTGGCGGCGGCACTGCTTTCCGTCATCAGCTTCCACAGCCTGTTCGCCGGCACGGTCATTGGCTTCCTGGCGTCGGCGGCGCTGGTGGTGTCGGTGGTTCTGCCGAGCCCAAAACCCTCTGAGCCGCGCGGCATCTATGAGCGCACGACCCGCGGCATCCGCATCTATCTGGCGACTCCGAGATTGCGCGGCCTTTTGGCGCTCAATCTCGCCGTCGCCGCTGCCAGCGCCATGGTCATCGTCAACACGGTCGTGCTGGTGCAGGCGAAGTTCGGCCTTTCCCAGAGCGACACGGCGTTTGCCCTTGCCGCCTTCGGCGGCGGCTCGATGATCGCGGCGCTCGTCCTGCCGCGGTTGCTGGACAGCATCCCGGATCGGGTTGCGATGCTGTCGGGCGCCGGTCTGCTGGTCGCCGGGGTATTCGCCGGGCCGCTCGCCATCAGCTATCAACTGCTTTTGCCGCTCTGGTTCGCGCTCGGGCTTGGCTACTCGCTGGCGCAGACCCCGTCTGGTCGGCTGATCAAGCGTTCCGCCGATCCCGTCGACCGGCCGGCATTGTTTGCTGCGCAATTTGCGCTCTCACATGCCTGCTGGCTCATCACCTATCCGATCGCCGGGCTCGTCGGCGCGGCCATGGGCCTGTCCTTCACCTTCACCCTGCTTGGGATCATCGGCGCTGCGGCGCTTGTTGCGGCAATGTGGTTGTGGCCGCGTCACGATCCCGATGTCCTCACCCATGCCCATGACGATCTGCCGGATGGGCATTCGCATCTCGAGAACGCCGTCTCGACCGAAGCAGGTTTCGAGCACGCGCATGGCTATGTCGTCGACGATCGGCACCCAAAATGGCCGAAAACGAGTTGACCGGCCACAATGCTGGGAGATGTTGCCGCCTTCGGCGGACTGTTCCTGACCGCGTTCGCCGCAGCAACAATTCTGCCGCTGCAGTCGGAGGCGGTGCTGGCCGGCCTGCTGCTGGCGGGAAGCCAGTCGCCGGCAGCGCTGATCCTGGTCGCGACCGTCGGAAACGTAATCGGTTCGGTGGTCAACTGGCTGCTCGGCCGCGGCATCGATCGCTTTCGCGACCGCAAATGGTTTCCGGTCAAGCACGCAGCTCTCGACCGCGCAGCGGCGCGCTACCGCCGTTACGGACGTTGGAGCTTGCTGCTGAGTTGGGTTCCCGTCATCGGCGATCCGCTGACGGTAGTGGCCGGGGTTCTGCGCGAGCCGCTCTGGAGCTTCGTTGCGATCGTCACGATCGCAAAAGCCGGCCGCTATCTCGTGCTGGCGGGCGCAATCCTGAGCTGGATGTAGGCCGCAGCCGCGACCAGGCAGCTCGCTGGGGTAAAACTCTCCGGCGATTTTCCGGCTTTATGTCTATACAAACTGACAACTATGTCTATACAAATTAGCTAGCGTGCATATGATCGTTGTCAATCAAACAAAAAAGGGGAACTGACATGAGGACTCTCGACCGACGCAATTTCTTGGCCTCCACAGCGGGCCTTGCCTTCATTGCCACCTTTCCGCGCGCCGCCTACTCGGAGGGGCATGAAACGCTGAAGGTCGCGGTCGCTGCGGAAACCGGCGATCTCGACCTGTTGCAGAATGTCTCCACGCTGAGCTCCTACACGGTCGTGTTCGACGCCCTGATCCACTACGGCAAGGACGGAGCGCTCGAGCCCGGGCTCGCCACCAAGTGGGCCGTCGCCGACGATCAGCTTTCAATTGCCTTCGATCTGCGTGAAGGTGTCGCCTTCAGCGACGGCACGCCATTCGATTCGGCCGCCGCCGAGTGGAACCTCAAGCGCTGGCTGGGCGTCGCGGATTTCTCATGGATCGGTGTGTCCGACGCATTCGACAGCATCGTCACCGATGGACCCAACAAGCTGACGATCAAGCTGAAGCGTCCGGTGCCCGCCGCCTTGCTGGAGCTCACCATCGTGCGTCCGGTGCGGTTCCTGTCGCCGAAGGCTGTCGACGCCAGCGGCAAGCAGACCGCTCCGGTCGGCACCGGGCCTTGGATCGTCGAAAGCTACGATTCCTCGGGCACCGTGCTTGTGCGCAACGACAAATACTGGGGCGAGAAGCCACTGTTTGCTCGTATGGAGCTGAAGGTGGTTCCCGACGAACTCGCCCGCGCCAACGCCCTGCGTTCCGGCGACCTCGACGTGATCGGCGGCGACTGGGTGGCGACGCTGTCGCCGCGCCGCGCCCGCGCGCTTGAAAAGGACGGCATGAAAGTGGTGGCGGAAGCCGGCACCGCAACCATGCTGCTCGGCTATTCGCCGAAGGCCAAGATGATGGCCGACAAGGCCGTGCGAGAGGCCATCTATGTCTCGGTCGACCGCGCCGCGATCGCGAAGGTGCTGTTCGAAGGCTACGCAGATCCGGCGGCGGATCTCTTCCCGGCCAACGTGCCTTCGTCGGGCAAGCGGCATGACGTGCCGGTGCGCGACGTCGCCGCGGCCAGGAAGATCCTTGCCGATGGCGGCTGGAGCGAGAGCGGCGGCGCCTGGACCAAGGACGGCGCGCCGCTGACAATCGATTTCCTCGTTTCTGAGGAGTCGCTGCCCGGCTCGCGCCGCATCGCCGAGATGATCCAGGGTCAGCTGTCCGAGGTCGGCTTCCAGGTTCAGGTCTCGTCGGTCGACAACGCCACCATGCACGACCGTCGCCCGGCGTTCGAATATGATCTTGCCTTCTTCACCACCTATGGCGCGCCCTATGATCCGCACGGCACGCTCGGCAACTCGTTCGTATCCACCGCCGACAGCGGGCCGGACGGCAAGATCTATGTTTCCCCGGAGCTTGATGGCGTGGTCAAGGCCGCTCTCGAAGCAAGCGGCGACGAACGCGAGGCCAAGATGCAGGCGCTCTACGACTGGCTGCACGACAACCGGGCGATCTGCCCGCTCGTCGTCAGCCAGCGGCTGTGGGCGCACAATCCTCGTGTCGAGAACTTCGCGCTTCCCGCGACGGACTACGACCTGCCGTTCAAGGCCATCACACTGAAGGCCTGAACGCATCGAACCTGCAGGGGGAGTTCCGATGAGACGCACGATTCTGCGAAGGATATTGCTTGCCTGTCTGCTGGTCGTGGCGGCATCGGCATTGACCTTTACCCTGGTTGCCGCCGCGCCGGGCAACGTCGCCGCGCTCATGGCTGAGCGCGCGGCGGGTCCGGGCGCCGATGCCGAAATGATCAAGAAGATCGGCGAGGACCTCGGACTCTATGATCCACTGCCGGTCCGCTACGGCCGATGGCTTTTCAGCGCCATCACCGGCGATCTCGGCATCTCGCTGCGCACCGGCAAGCCGATCGCGCACGAGTTCGCCGCCCGCATCCCGATGACGGCGGCGCTGCTTGCGGGCGGCGGCATTCTCGCTTTTTTCCTGTCGCTGGCGCTCGGCGTTGCCGGTGCAGTCAGCAATGGTGGCGCGATGGACCGGTTCCTCCACGCCTTCTCGCTGGTCGGCGCCTCGACGCCGAACTTCTTCGTGGCGGCGCTGCTGGTCATCGTCTTTTCGGTGATGCTGGGCTGGTTGCCGACCTTCGGCGTCAGCGGCTTCACCTCGTGGCTCTTGCCGTGGGTGACGATCGCGCTGTTTCCGGCATCGGTGCTGAGCCGAGTCGTCCGCGTCAACCTGCAGGAGGCCATGTCGCGGCCCTTCGCAACGACCGGCTTCGCGAAGGGCTATACCAGGACGCAGGTCCTGATGCGTGAGGCTCTGCCCAACATCGCCATCCCGTTCCTGACCACATTCGGCGCCCAGTTCACGCTGATGATCATCGGTTCGATCGTGGTCGAAACGGTGTTTGCGCTACGCGGCATCGGCGCCTTCTTCATCGATGCAATCCGCTTCCGCGACTTCGTTGGCATGCAGTCGGTTCTGTTGTTGTTCGTGGTGTTCTTCGTCGTCGTCAACCTGATGGTTGACGTGATCTGCATGTTTGCAGACCCGCGCACGCGCCGAGCAAGAGGAGCCTGATCCGATGAACATGTCCTTGTTCAGGAGCATGAAAGACTGGCCTTGGCTGGTGCTGCTGCCAGTCGTCTTCTTTGTCGCGGTCGGTGTGTTCGGTCCCTCGATCATGCCTTACGATCCCGGCGCGCAGGATTACGACGCCACGCTTGCGGGGCCAGGCTGGGCCCACTGGCTGGGCACTGACTATCTCGGCCGCGATATTCTGAGCCGCATCATCGGCGGCGCCCGCATCTCGCTGGTGGCGATGGCGGTCGTACTGGTGGCCGCACTTGCCATCGGCGTCAGCATCGGTTCGTTCGCAGGCTATGTCGGCGGCCGCGTCGAACTGGTGTTGATCAGCCTGATAGATATAGCGCTGGCGCTGCCAAGCCTGGTGATCGCGCTGGCGCTGATCGGGATTCTCGGCACCGGCTACTGGTCGATGATCACGGCGCTGACGCTCGCGTGGTGGGCAAACTATGCCCGCATGAGCCGCGCCGTAGTCACCGCCGAATTGCAGCAGCCCTATATCGAAGCGGCAAGGGTAATGGGCGCCAGCCATCTGTGGATCTTCGTCCGCCATATCCTGCCGCATGTTCTGGCCCTCGTCGTGGTCTATGCCAGTGCCGATGCCGGCGCCCTTGTTCTGGCCATCGCAACGCTGAGCTTCCTCGGCCTCGGCGTTGCGCCGCCGGCGCCGGAATGGGGCCAGATGCTGGTCGACGGCATGAGCTACATCGAGGAATACCCAAGGCTGGTTGTCCTTCCGGGCCTTGCGCTCACTATGGTGGTGGTCAGCTTCAACCTGCTGGGCGAGACCTTCGCGCTGCAGAAAGTGCCGAGGCCGGTGCGTGGCGGATTGCTGCGCAAGCGTCGCAAGGCGCGTGCCGTTGAGGAAGCCCAGCGGAACGCCGTCGAAACGGGAACAGCCGCGCCATGAGCGACGAGCCGATCTACTCCATCGAAAATCTGGTCATCGATCTGTACGCCACGACCGTTTCCGTGCGCGCGGTCGATGGGGTGTCGTTCAAAGTCCGTCCCGGCGAGACAGTCGCCGTCGTCGGCGAGAGCGGTTCGGGCAAGACCGTCATGACGCTTGGGCCGCTCGGCCTGCTGCCCGAGGGCGTCACCGTCGACATCAAGGGATCGGCGCGAGCCGAAGCGAGCGAACTGGTCGGAATGGAGTCCAGGCGCTTGTCTGACCTTCGCGGCCGCTATTTCGGCGTCATCTTTCAGGACCCGATGAGCGCGCTGAACCCGATGCTGAAGATCGGACCGCAACTGGCGCGCCAGGCTCGCCGCTTTGCCAATCTCTCCCATGCGGATGCCCGCAAGGAAGCGGTCTCGCTACTCGCCCGCACCGGCATCCCGGACCCGGAAGACCGCTACGATCGCTATCCTCATGAAATGTCTGGCGGCATGCTGCAACGCGCCATGATCGCGCTGGCCCTGGCAAGCCGGCCGCGCGTGCTGATCGCCGACGAGCCGACCACCGCGCTGGATGCCACGGTGCAGGCGCAGATTCTGGAGCTCATCCGCCAAATCCAGCGCGAGGAAGGCATTGCCGTCGTGCTGATCACGCACGACATCGGCGTCGTCGCCTCGGTGGCGGACCGGGTCATGGTTCTCTATGCCGGCCAGGTGGCGGAGGAGGGGACCGCAATGGCTGTGCTGACGCAGCCGACGCATCCCTATACGCGCGGGCTGCTCGCCTCGGTACCGGATTTCCGCGCCGACGAACGCGCCGCCGCAAAGGAAATACCGGGCCTGCCGCCGAACCAGATCAAGCTGGAGCCGGGCTGCCGCTTCGCCGCCCGCTGCGAGCTCGTTGAGCCCGCGTGCCGCGTGCATCGGCCGCGGTTGCAGACGATCTCGACGGCCGGGACTCCGCACAAGGTGGCATGCCCGGTGGTGCTGAGACGGGAAGGGATTGCGGTCCATGTCTGATGCTGCTGCAATTGAAGTCAGGGGACTGAAAGTCCATTTCGCCAACCGCTCCGGCACCGGCGCCGTGCGCGCCGTCGACGGCATCGATCTCACCATTCCGCGCGGCGCCTTCCACGGCATTGTCGGGGAGTCCGGCTGCGGCAAGACCACGCTCGCGCGCACCATTGTCGGCCTGCAGAAGGAGACAGAGGGTACGGTGCTGATTTCGGGGCGGGATCGCGCCCAGTGGCTGAAGTCGGACCGCACATCGTTCAGCCGCGAGGTCCAGTTCGTCTTCCAGGATCCGCTGGGCTCGATGAGCCGCCGCCAGACAGTCTACCAGACGCTGGAAGAGCCGTTGCAGATCCATCGGCTTGGCTCTTCGGCCGAGCGCCGGCGCCGCATCGGCGAGCTGCTGGATCTGGTGGCGCTGCCGGCGACCGTGCTCGATCGCCTGCCGCGCTCGCTCTCCGGCGGCCAGCGCCAGCGCGTCTCGATCGCCCGCGCGCTTGCGCTGAACCCATCGATCCTGGTCTGTGACGAACCGCTCAGCGCGCTCGACGTTTCGATCCGGGCGCAGATCGTCAACCTGTTCACGTCGCTGCAGAAGCAGCTTGGCCTCACCATCGTCATCGTTGCGCATGACTTGGCGATCGTGCGCGAAGTCTGCTCTGGCGTGACGGTTATGTATCTCGGCCGCATCGCGGAAGCCGGCCTGACGCGGCCGCTGTTTCGCGAGCCGGCGCATCCCTACAGCCAGGCGCTGCTTTCGGCGGTTCCCTCTCCCGATCCGCGCATCGAAGCTGGCCGCCGCCGGATCATCCTCGCCGGCGATCCTCCAAGCCCCAGCGCGCCGCCGCCTGGCTGCCGCTTCAACACGCGCTGTCCTGTGGCGATCGATGTCTGCCGGGTCGAGGAACCGATACTGCGGACCGTGCCGCATGGCGGCCTGGCGGCCTGCCACCTGGCCGACGGCGAGCGGCGGCCGGTGATCTGAGCTGGAGCCGGGCTCAGGTGACCGCGCCGCCGTGAAGCTTAACTGATGATTAATACGTTGATGTAAAACGAATCCATGCCGAGTTTGGTTTTCCCTTGGCGCCTGCGCCGCCTCATCGTTGCAATCATCGCTCTGGTCGTGCTGATGGTTTCATTCGACGTGCACACCAATTCGTCGATGGTGCCCGATGAATCGGCGCTGGAAATGAGCCACGCTCACGAGGGCGGCGACGAAGCGGCGGTAGGCTGTCCCATCAGAGCACCCACCACGATCACCATTCGGAAATGGTGTTTGCGACCGGTCTCGTTTTTGTCGGTTCGTCGATCGAGTACCGCCGTCCATTGGATCAGCCAGGCCGCGTCTACGTTCCAAACGTCCTCGATCGTCCTCCGCAAGCCGCTCCGTGCTGATGCACTGAGCGCAAAGGGCCACGGCGCGCCACGCGCCTTCTCAATCCGCTCAGTGCCCACCCGTTGATCCGTCGCGATCACTCCTGTTGGCCATTTAGCGGAATGACACCACCATGTTTGCTGCAGCTGCGCATGCGCGGAGAGCGGTTCTCCGTAACTTCGAACGCATTGACTATAAGCCTGACCCCGAGGCTTGACGATCGAACTTCCTGACGGCGCAACCGTACGTTGGCGTTCAACCCCAGCTTCAACGCCTGGACCGAAAAGGTAAGAGCTCGCGATATCGGGGCAAGGAAATGAACGTCATGCCGACTTCGCCGATAGTCTTCGACAAGCGAGTGAGACAGTCGCGCCGTCGCGTGGCGATAGTCATGCTGATCTTTGCTGGCCTCTATGCGGCGATCGGATCGCGGCTGGTGTGGCTTGGAAACCAGCGGCCGGCCAAGCGGGTCCAATCCGTGGTCCCGCCTTCAGTCGCACGGCCCGATATTGTTGACAGATCCGGTCTGACGCTCGCGATGGATTTGCCAAGCGTCTCCGTTTACGCGGAACCGCGAAGGATGCTGGACCTGGATGAAGCGGCGGAGGGACTGGTCGAGATCTTTCCCGACATGGATATGCTGGAGCTGCGCAAGCGCCTCGACAGCGATGCCGCCTTTACCTGGATCAAACGCGTTGCCACCGCGGCAGAGAAGGACCAGATCATGGCGCTCGGGATTCCAGGTGTTGGCTTCCGTGAAGAGACAAGGCGGCTCTATACCAACGGCCCGACAGGCGCGCATATGCTGGGTGCGGTCAACGTTGACAATTTCGGCATTGCAGGCATCGAGAAATGGATCGATGCCCAGGGTCTCAACGACCTCAAGGCGAGCGGCCTGAAATTCAGGCGGGACGATCTTGCTCCAGTCGCCCTTAGCATGGATCTCAGGGTCCAGTATGCCTTAACCGACGAATTGCGCAAGGCGGTCACCCGGTTCAACGCCATCGCCGGCGCCGGGCTGGTTCTCGACGTCAGCAATGGTGAGGTCATCGCTCTTGTTTCCTTGCCTGACTTCGACCCCAATTTTGCCGTCGACGCCCTGAAGGCAGACCGCATCAACCGCATCAATGTCGGGTACCTACGAAAGCCACGCCCAATATCCCCGCGAAATCCAGTCGTAAGTGGAAGCCATGCTTCAGCAAGCGGCTCTATCGCGAGCGCAACCTCATTGAGCGCTTCTTCTCCAAGCTGAAGCATTTCCGCCGCGTTGCTACGCGCTACGATAAGTTGGCCGACAACTTCCTCGCTATGATCCAACTCGCCTCAATTCGCCTTTGGCTTCGCGATTATGAGTCTACAACCTAGTGAAGCATAGGCAAGCGGCTTTGCCCCACAGGCCAAGGCAGCCGCCAAGACCAACATGAGACTGTTCCCGGCACGACGATGCTCGACCTCATCGGCGGGGCTATATCGCCGCGCCGCGGCTCAGCGAAAGGTCCCGGCGCAGGCCCATGAACTCGATCGGTTGAACAATTGGTTCCGCCAAGAGTGAATCGTTGCCCGACGGGGTCCCACTGTCGGTCAAGTCGAGCGATAACAAGGAGGCGTAACATTCGTGGTCTTTGCTTCATCGCGTCGGTTGTCGCGGCTCTCATCCTCAGCCGCATCCCTCGCGATGGTCAGGGGAGAATACGCCGACCCGAACTGAGGATTTCAAGCGGTTAGCCGCAGATATCCTGTCCACCAAATCGAGCCATGAGATGATTCCTCGCGCCCTTCCGCTTGAAATCCGGTCTTCTAAACGTCGGGCTTGCTTTCGGGGAACCTCATGCCGCGCAGCCCGTTGCTGAGAATCCTCAGGAAGCCTTTTTGCGCATCGGAGCTGCTCGAGGGCGGAAGCACTTGGTTAGGACAAGGATCATCATCATGAGCAAATACGCTGCGGTTTTCAGTGGTCTCGTCCTTATGCTAGGCATCGGGGAGGCTCGCGCGGACGTGAAACTCGACGTCACATATTCGACTTACGAATTGCGGGGCCTTAGCCAGAAAGCGATACATGAAGACTTGCACCGGGTCGGCAAAAGGGAGGGAGACGACATTATTGAAGGCGAGGTGGCAGATTATTGGGACTGGAATTTCCGGTTGGCGGCGGTGGATAATTCCTGCCGGGTCAGTTCGGACGAAATCATTCTCAAACTCAACATTCTACTACCGACCTGGGTTGACGAGGCGCGCGCCGATCCAGCGGTGCGCGCGGCCTGGAATACCTACTTCCAAGAACTTAAGGCCCATGAGGATGGTCACAAAACGATTGCTGTGGATGCGGCCGAACGGATCAGCAAGCTGACGCACGGCGCCACGGCCCCCGGTTCATGCAAGGCTCTGGGGCACTCCCTTGATCGCGCAGCCGAAAAGATTGTCGAGAATGCGGAAAATGCCCAGAATCAGCTCGATGCCAACCCAAAGCCATTCGCACTCGAATAGATCGACATTGCTGTCATTTTTCTTCCTAGATTGTGCGGTTTTGCTCGAGCAGGTGCTGAAACGCTCTCCGGTGAACGGACGGCTCACCGCTCTTCGTTGCGACTTGGTATACTATCGCTACGGGCCTCGTGCTCGGCTATCGGTGCGACTCCCCTTCAAGTCACCAAGCCTCACGCAAGGCACGCGTCCTATCGGTTAGGCTGACGTGATGCGGAAGGATCTGTCGTGGGCATTCTGATCGGACTGGTGGTGACGCTCGGCTGTGTTCTCGGCGGCTTCATGGCGATGGGCCCCATCTTCGCGTGCTGATACAGCCCTGGGAAGCGGTGATCATTTGCGGCGCGGCTTTGGGTACCTTCCTCGTCGCCAATCCGATGAAGACCGTCAAGGACACCGGCAAAGGCATACTCGAAGCGTTCAAGCAGGCGGTGCCGAAGGAACAGGACTATCTCGAAACGCTCGGCGTGCTGCACAGCCTGATGCGCGAACTGCGCTCGAAGTCGCGCAGCGAGGTCGAGGCGCATATCGACAATCCGGAGGAGTCCGCGATCTTCCAGGCGTTCTCGGCGATGGCCAATTGCAACGATAAGGTCCGAGCTGTTGCTAATACTGGCGCGGGAAGGTGTATGGCAGGTTGGCAAAATATCTGACGCATGGCCCCCTTCACCGGGGAGCAGATCGTGGATGTCTGGACCACTCCGACGCTGTGTCGTAGCACTGCAAACCAACACGTGTCGCGCGCCCGCGCCAGCGCGATGACGGTTGTGTGCGTCAAGTTCTGCAAAATGGGGCAGCCACGAT
The DNA here is from genome assembly GCF_040323635.1 of Mesorhizobium sp. M0037. Lineage (NCBI taxonomy): Bacteria > Pseudomonadati > Pseudomonadota > Alphaproteobacteria > Hyphomicrobiales > Phyllobacteriaceae > Mesorhizobium > Mesorhizobium sp. M0037. Next base: position 70,182 of record NZ_JAMYVB010000025.1, read on the forward strand.
GCTGGTCATGCGGCTTGGCGCAGAGCGAGCTTCTTGTGCTCGCGCAGGTCGTCCATGTTGATGTATCGGTTGGCCTCCATCC